>NZ_CP108423.1:5211880-5513340 GCF_035917235.1 Streptomyces sp. NBC_01294 | reverse complement strand
GCTGGGCGGCCGGCAGGTCGATCTTGTTCAGGACCGGGACGATCGCGAGGTCCTTCTCCATCGCCAGGTACAGGTTGGCGAGGGTCTGGGCCTCGATGCCCTGGGCGGCGTCCACGAGGAGGACGGTGCCCTCGCACGCGGCGAGGGAGCGCGAGACCTCGTAGGTGAAGTCGACGTGCCCGGGGGTGTCGATCATGTTGAGGACGTGGGTGGTGCCCAGGCCCTCGCCCGTGGTGGGGGCCCAGGGCAGACGGACCGCCTGGGACTTGATCGTGATGCCGCGCTCACGCTCGATGTCCATGCGGTCGAGGTACTGGGCGCGCATCTGCCGCTGGTCGACCACACCGGTGAGCTGGAGCATCCGGTCGGCAAGGGTCGACTTGCCGTGGTCGATGTGCGCGATGATGCAGAAGTTGCGGATCAGCGCCGGGTCGGTACGGCTCGGCTCGGGCACGTGGCTGGGGATCGCGGGCACGCAGTGTCCTGATTCTCGGGTCGCAGTCGGAAAGCGTTTGCGGAGCGTCGGTCGGGGCGAAAGTCCGGCTCCCGTCGCTCTCGGCGGCGCGCAGTCGGATCTATACGCAGACTCCCATGGTCCCATGGACGGGGCAGTGCGCTCGGTTTGGGCCGCCAGGAGCGCGCCTGGTAGCCTGGGCAGCTGTGTCTCGTATGCCCTCTCAGCTGTCGGGACACAATCCGAAGATGAAACTCTGAACCTGAAAAGGCTCTTTCGTGGCGAACATCAAGTCCCAGATCAAGCGGAACAAGACGAACGAGAAGGCGCGCCTGCGCAACAAGGCCGTCAAGTCCTCGCTCAAGACCGCGATCCGCAAGGCCCGCGAGGCCGTCGTCGCCGGTGACGTCGAGAAGGCCACCGTGGCTTCTCGCGCCGCCTCGCGTGCGCTCGACAAGGCTGTCTCGAAGGGTGTCATCCACAAGAACGCCGCCGCCAACAAGAAGTCGGCGCTGGCCTCCAAGGTTGCCTCCCTGCAGGGCTGAGCTCCCTGATGTGATCGCCGGGCAGGGATCCAGCGGGCCCTCTCTCCCGCTCCCGACCGGCACCCCGCGCCGCACACGAAGCGTTCGCCACGCGGGTGCGGCGCAACCGAAGCAGTGACCGAAGGCCCCGGCCGCCACCCTTCCCCAGGGTGGCGCCGGGGCCTTCGCGTTATCCGGGCCCCGCCGCGTCCCGGCAGCGCCGGTGGCGAGGACCGTCGAGGTCAGGACCTCGGGGCGTCCGCCGGGCGGCGTGGACGAGGCTGTAGACGACGCTGACCAGCCAGTCCGCGTATGGGGCGGAGCGCACCTCGCCGGCTTCCCGGCTGCGGACGATCAGGCGCCGGACGGGCGCCGGCAGGGCCGCCTCTCCCCCACCGCGGCCCATGCCATGGCTATGGCCATGGCCCATTCTGGCCCCGGCCCGGGGCGCCCACCCCGGGCAGGGCCGGGGCATGCCTACCGGGGCTGCGTCGGCCGAGCCCGCGTCATGGTGCCGCGCATCGCACAGCGGAGAAGCGCGACTCGTACCGGGTCGTACGCGCGTGAGCCGGGCCCGGGCCGCCGGCAGGACGGGTCCTACTGGCGCTGCGGGCGGGCCGCGCGGGCCACCGCCACGACCGCCTTCTCCAGCGCGTATTCGGGGTCGTCACCGCCGCCCTTGACTCCCGCGTCGGCGGCGGCCACGGCGCGCAGCGCGTCCGAGACGCCGTCCGCCGACCAGCCCCGCATCTGCTGGCGGACCCGGTCGATCTTCCACGGCGGCATGCCCAGGTCCCGGGCGAGGTCGCCCGGGCGGGCCCCGCGCGGGGCGGAGGCCAGCTTGCCGATCGCGCGCACCGCCTGGGCCAGGGCGCTGGTGATCAGGACCGGCGCCACCCCGGTGGACAGGGACCAGCGCAGGGCCTCCAGGGCCTCGGCCGCACGTCCTTCCACCGCCCGGTCGGCGACCGTGAAGCTGGAGGCCTCGGCCCGGCCCGTGTAGTAGCGGCCGACCACGGCCTCGTCGATGGTTCCCTCGACGTCCGCGCACAGCTGCGCCGCCGCGCTCGCCAGCTCCCGCAGGTCGCTGCCGATCGCGTCGACCAGGGTCTGGCAGGCCTCCGGGGTCGCCGAGCGGCCCAGCGTGCGGAACTCGCCGCGAACGAACGACAGCCGGTCCGCCGCCTTCGTCATCTTCGGGCAGGCGATCTCCCGCGCGCCCGCCTTCCGCGCCGCGTCCAGCAGGCCCTTGCCCTTGGCCCCGCCCGCGTGGAGGAGGACCAGGACGATCTCCTCGTAGGGCGCGTCGAGGTAGGCCTTGACCTCCTTCACCGAGTCCGCGGACAGGTCCTGTGCGTTGCGCACGACCAGGACCTTGCGCTCGGAGAAGAGGGAGGGGCTCGTCAGCTCGGCCAGCGTGCCGGGCTGGAGCTGCTCGGAGGCGAGGTCCCGGACGTCCGTGTCGGCATCGGCGGCCCGGGCGGCCACCACCACCTCCCGCACGGCACGGTCGAGCAGCAGCTCCTCCTGCCCCACCGCGAGGGTGAGCGGGGCGAGCAGATCGTCGGTGGAATTCTTCCTGGTGGCCATCGCCTCCAGCATCCCACGCCGCACTGACAGCCCCCCGCCCGGCGGCCGCCTCCGCCGCG
The DNA here is from genome assembly GCF_035917235.1 of Streptomyces sp. NBC_01294. Classification (NCBI taxonomy): domain Bacteria; kingdom Bacillati; phylum Actinomycetota; class Actinomycetes; order Kitasatosporales; family Streptomycetaceae; genus Streptomyces; species Streptomyces sp. NBC_01294. The sequence continues at coordinate 5,510,713 of NZ_CP108423.1, read as the reverse complement.
TACTCGAGAATGTCCGGGTGAACGTGCGACATGTACTCGTCCTGCCCGACCGCGACGCCGCCGAGGAGGTGGCGCGGGAGGCCGTCGACCGCTTCGGGCTCCCGGAGGAACCGCAGTTGGTCCGCGACGCACTGGCCGGCGAGGACGACGCCGAGGACGCCCAGTGGCTGGTGGTCGTCGAGGATCCGAACGAACGGCTCGACAGCACCTCGCTGGACGACCTCGCCGCCGAGTACGAAGGCTGGCTGGAAGCCCCCTGAGCTCCCTCCGGGAGCGTCCGCGATCAGGCCTTGTGCACGATCTGGACGTCCAGCGTCACGTCCACGTTCGAACCGATCGCCGCGATCCCGTGCGCCAGCATCGACTGCCAGTTCAGGGTGAAGTCCTCGCGGTGCAGTTCCGCGGTGGCCCGGCAGGCGGCCCGCACCTCGCCCTCCATGCCCGTGCCCAGCCCCAGGTACCGGGTGTCCAGGGTGACGGACCGGCTGACCCCGTGCAGGGTGAGGGCGCCCGCGACGGCCCAGCGGCTGCCGCTGCGGTGGATGAACCGTTCGCTGTAGAACTCCACCGTGGGGTGCCGGACCGCGTCCAGGAAGTCCCCCGACCGCAGGTGGTCGTCCCGCAGCCGTACCCCGGTGTCGATGCTCGCCGCATCGATGATCACGTGCATGGAGGAGTCCTCCATGCGCTCGGCTATCCGTACCGCGCCGGCGAACGTGTTGAACCGGCCGCGGATCCGGGCCAGGCCGATGTGCCGGGCCGTGAAGCCGATGGACGAGTGCGTCGGGTCGAGCTCCCAGTGGCCGGGCTGAGGCAGCAGCGGCGGCTCCACGGCGTCGAGGATGATCTCCGCGGTGCCGGGCTGCGCCGGGTCCCCCACGAGCGTCACCCCGTGGAACGGCGCGTACCCCTCGGCCGTGACGGAGAGCCGGTACTCCCCCTCCGGCACGGCCGCCGTGAAGCCGCCGTACGGGTCGGTCTCGCCGCCGACGATCCGGCGGCCGATCGGGTCGGTCACCTCGAACGTGGCCTGCCGGACCGGCTGGTGGACCGTGTCGAGGACCCTGCAGCTGAGCAGACGCGCCGTCGGCGGCAGCGTCAGTGTCGCGGAAGTGTGCGGGCTGGAATTTCCGGCCGACTCCATCCCCCGTCGGCGACCGAACATGACTGATGCACCCCCGTGCTGTGTGGACTTGGACCGCTCTGGCGAAGACGCATTCGATCATGCTGTCGGGTTGTGGGCAAACAGAGCGGTCGCGCCCGGTATGCCCGCGCCGCCTCCGCCCCCGATCGGCCGGAAATGCCCGTAGTCCAACGCCCCCTCCGCTGACGGCGATCGAGCCGTCGGTGTCGGTGCGCAGTACGGTCGCGCCGACCGCCCGCAACCGGGCCAGCGTACGCGGCGCCGGGTGTCCGTAGCGGTTGCCCGCCCCGACGGGGACGAGCGCGAGCCGTGGCCGGATCCGGGCGTGCAGCTCGGGGTCCTGGTGCGCGGAGCCGTGGTGGGCGACCTTGAGGACGTCCACCGGACCCAGCTGCGGATGTTCCCTCAGAAGTGCCTGCTGTGCGGGTGGTTCGAGGTCTCCGAGCAGGAGCAGGGTCAGGCCCGCGCCGCGTACCAGCAGGGCGACGCTCGCGTCGTTGGGCCCCTCGGGCAGCCCGGCCGACGGCGGCCAGAGCACCTGCCAGGCGAACGGCCCGGCCCGGCGCCGCTCCCCCTGCGCCGCCCGCACGATCGGCACGCCGGAGGCGGCCGCGGTCCGACGGACGAATTCGGCCTGCCCCGGCGGCTCTTCCAGCCCGGTGACCTGGATCACGCCGACGGACCTGCCCCGCAGAACCCCGGCCAGGCCTCCCACGTGGTCCGCGTGAAAATGCGTCAGCAGGAGCATCGGCACCCGCCGCACGCCCAGGGCGCGCAGGCAGTCGTCCACCGGGCCGGGATCCGGACCGGCGTCGACCACCACGGCCTCGCCGGGGCCGACGGCGAGGACGGCGGCGTCACCCTGCCCCACGGCGCACTGGACATAGCTCCAGTCGGGCGGAGGCCAGCCGGAGAGCGTACGGGTGAGCTGCGGCGGCCTCAGCACGGCAAGGAGCAGCAGCACCGCCAGCGCGGAGCAGAGCCACCGCCGCCGCCGCCGGAGCCGCGCGCCGAGGCCCACGACGGCCAGGATGGCGACGGCCAGCAGCAGGCCGCCGGTCAGCCCGCCCGGCCAGGGCAGCTCCGCTCCCGGAATCCGCGCCCCGGCCCGGGCCACGGCCGCGATCCACCCGGCCGGCACTCCCGCGCACCACGCGAGCACCTCCGCGGCGGGCATCCACAGCGGGGCGGCCGCGAGCGCGGCGAAGCCGAGGACCGTAGCCGGACCTGCGGCCAGCTCGGCCAGCAGGTTGCACGGCACCGCCACGAGGCTGACCCGGGCGGCGAGGACGGCGACCACGGGCGCGCACACGGCCTGGGCGGCCGCCGCGGCCGCCAGCGCCTCGGCGAGCCCGGGCCTCATCCCGCGCCGCTGCAAGGCTTCGCTCCACCGGGGAGCGAGGGTGAGCAGCGCCCCGGTGGCCAGGACGGAGAGCAGGAAGCCGTAACTGCGGGCCAGCCACGGTTCGTAGAGCACGAGCAGCAGCACGGCGGCGCCCAGGGCCGGGATCAGGGACCTGCGCCGCCCGGTGGCGAGGGCCAGCAGGGTGACCGCCCCGCAGGCCGCCGCCCGCAGCACGCTCGGCTCCGGCCGGCACACCACCACGAACGCCAGCGTCAGGGCCGCTCCGCACAGGGCGGTCATCCGCAGTGAGAGCCCGAGCCGCGGCGCCAGCCCGCGGCGCTCGGCCTGCTGGGCGCGGGCCGGAGGACCAATGAGCAGGAACAGCACCACGGTCAGGTTCGACCCGGAGACGGCCAGCAGGTGCAGCAGGTCGGTGGCCCTGAAGGCCTCGTGCAGATCGGGCGGAACCCGGGAGGTGTCCCCGACGACCAGCCCCGGCAGCAGGGCCCGGGCATCCGGCGGCAGCCCCTCCGTGGCCTCGCGCAGCCCGGCCCGCAGCCGCCCCGCGAGCCGCTGCGCGGTGTCCGGGCCGGCGGTCACCCCGGGCGGGGTGTCACCGGCCGGCCGGAGCAGCGCCACGGCATGCTCCCCGCCCCGTGCCGGGGCCAGCCGGGCGACCACGACCACCCGGGTGGAGGGCTGGAGCCGGGTCCAGCCCGCATGTCCGGCCAGCACCCGGACCGGCGTCTTCACGCGGGTGCTCCTCCCGTCGGGCCCGGTCACCCGGGTCACCACCGCGTCCAGCATCACGACCGGCGGCCCGCTCCCGCTGCCGGCGGTCCTCGGGTCGGAGCCGACGGTGAGCTCCGCGAGGACACGGGCGTGCTCCCGCGCCAGCCCCGCGACCGGACCGGCCCGCGCCTCGGCCCGCTGGAGCCCCGCCACGCCGGCTCCGGCGGCCGCGCACAGCAGGGCTGCCGCGACGGCTGGGGCGACCCTCCACAGCGGCCCAGGGCGCCGCCCCCCGGCCAGCATCAGCGCCCCCGCGCAGGCCACCCCCAGCCCCACCCCGACCGCGGTCCGGCGGGCGGGCGCGTCCAGGGCGAGCGCGGCGGCCGCCCAGGCGGCCACGGCCGGTACCGCGAGGCGCAGATCCACCGGGCCCGGGCCCTCGGGGCGGTTCACGGCCGCACCAGCGTCCGCAGGTCGGCGAAGCGCCGCTCCCCGATGCCGTTGACCTGGCGGAGCTCGTCCACGGAACGAAACCCGCCGCGGGCGGTGCGGAAGTCGACGATGTGCTGCGCCAGCACGGGCCCGACCCCGGGAAGGCCGTCCAACTGCGCGACCGTGGCCGAGCCCAGACTGAGCGGGCCCGGACTCGGGCCTCCGGCGGCCCCGCCCGGTGGTGGCTGCGCCGGGGCGCCGACCAGCACCTGTTCTCCGTCCACCAGCACACGCGCCCGGTTGAGCCCGCTGGTGTCCGTGCCCGGGCGCACTCCCCCGGCGGCGGCCAGCGCGTCCTCCACCCGCGAGCCGGCGGGCAGCCGCCGCACGCCGGGATCCCGGACCTTGCCGCTGATGTCGACGACGATCCGCGGGGCGCCACCGGCGCCCCCTCCCGCGGCCGGCGCCGTGGCCGCGGCCGGCACGGCCCCCGGGGCGACCACTGCGGGGACGCTCACCGCCCGCGGCCGGGCCGACCAGTACTGCTGCCCGGCGAAGCCGACGGCGACGACCAGCACCACCCCGACGGCGACCACCGTCCGCGGCTCCACCCCACAGCGCGCCTGCAACCACACCGGCAGCCGCTCCCGCACGGCCAGCCTCCGCACGGCCCCGGAAGACAGCCCGGCGACCTCATCGCGCGGCGTCCGGACATCCGCCCCGGACAGACCCCGAGCCTCCGCCCCCTGGGGGATGCGGACATCCGCCTCGGGATCCCGCTCGGGCCGGGACCGGACCTCCCCGTCAGGCGGGGTCCGGGGATCCGCCTCAGCCGAGGGCCGAGGGTCCGGCTCAGCCAGGGTCCAGGGGTCCGGCTCCGGGCTCGGATCATCCTCCGGCCGAGCAGGATCCGGCCCTGCAGGATCCGGCCCTGCAGGATCCGATGGCGGGCTGCTGCCGCCCAGCAGGGCTTCGGCGCGGCGGCGGACCGCGCCCGGATCCGGATGGGCCGGTACGGCGGCCCGGCGGGCACGTCGGTGGCGGAGACGGCTGTCGGAAAGACGGCTGTCGGAGAGACGGGGGCGGCCCGGGCCGCTGGTGGCGCCCGACGGATGCGAAGTACGCGTGCGAAGAGTCATGTCACGACCGTAGGGGCCGATCCCGAACGCCGTTCGGAGCCTTCAATTCCGGTGGACAACAACCCCGTTGTGGATAACCGCGCCACTCGTTCCGGTGATCACCGGGGCGAGACGACCGCCGCCAGCAGTCCCGGCCCGGTGTGTGCGCCGATCACCGCGCCGACCTCGCTGACGTGCAGTTCGACCAGGCCGGGGATGCGCTCGCGAAGCCGCTGGGCGAGCTTCTCGGCCCGCTCCGGGGCCGCCAGGTGATGCACCGCCACGTCGACCGGCGCGGAACCGGCGCGCTCGACGGCCAGCTCCTCCAGGCGGGCGATGGCCTTGGAGGCCGTACGCACCTTCTCCAGCATCTCGATCCGCCCGCCGTCCAGCGTCAGGAGGGGCTTCACCGCCAGGGCCGAGCCGAGGAGGGCCTGCGCCGCCCCGATCCGGCCGCCGCGGCGGAGGTAGTCGAGGGTGTCGACGTAGAAGTACGCGGACATGTCCGCCGCCCGCTTCTCCGCGGCCGCCACCGCCTCGTCCACGGAACCGCCCGCCTCCGCCACCTCGGCGGCGGCGAGCGCGCAGAAGCCGAGGGCCATCGCCACCATTCCGGTGTCCACGACGCGGACGGGCACGGGCGCGGTCCTGGCGGCCACCACGGCGGCGTCGTAGGTGCCGGAGAACTCGGCGGACAGGTGCAGGCTCACGATGCCGGTCGCCCCGGCGTCCGCGGCCGCGCGGTAGGCCTGGACGAACTCCTCCGGGCTGGGGCGCGAGGTGGTGACCGAGCGACGCTTCTGCAGGGCCAGGGCCAGGCTGCGCGCCGAGATCTCGGTGCCTTCTTCGAGCGCCTCGCCTCCGAGCACCACGGTGAGCGGGACGGAGGTGATTCCGTGCCGCGCCATGGCCGGTTGGGGCAGGTAGGCCGTGGAATCGGTGACGATGGCGACATGGCGGGACATGAGCCGGAGGTTACCGCCAGTGGGGGCAGGACGGCAGCCTGGGCCCCGTCCTGCCGGTCGGCACGGCCCCGGACAGCGGCCAGAGCCTACGGCACGGGCGTGTCGGCCGCCCGCGCCGAAGCACCCGCCGACGGCCCCTCGCCTGCCCGAACCGCCTCGCCGCGCCGCGCAAGAAGCACCCAGGAGGCACACAGGCGGCTCTCAGGAGGCACGCAGAGGTACGCCCTGCCCGCGGGCCTCACTCGCCGTACCGCGCGCCCTCCCGCGCCCCGCTCTGCCTCGCCCGCCGCGCCGCACCTCGGGTCGCCCCGCCGCACCTCAGGTCGCCCCGCCGCACCTCAGGTCGTGCTCTCCGGCCGGCGCGTCTTCTGCCACGGGTACTGGGGCGCCGGGGCGGCCGGGTTCAGGGCCGGCTGCTGCTGTTCCGCGCCCCACCCGCCCGCGGCCGAAGACTGTCCGGAGGACTGCCCCTGAGCATTCCCCTCGGCATTCCCCTGAGCGTCCCCGGAGGCCTGTGCCCGAGCCTGCACCGCGTCCCATTCCGCGGCCGCCGCCGCCAGGTGGTCCACCGACTCCCGCGACCAGTCCCGCAGCGCGTCCGACTCAACCTCGATCTGGGCCGACAGGGTGGACAGGTCGTCCTCCGCGAAGCGCCGCGCGCGGTCGCGCGCGGCCCACCGCAGCGACTCGGAGGCCTGCGTGATCTTGGCCGTCCGCTCGCGCAGGTCGGGCAGGCTGTCCGCGATCCGCTGGCGGTCCGGATCCTGCTCCAGCCGCTTCAGCTCGTCGTCCAGCTCGTGTCCGTGCGCGCTCAGCCGCTCGAACAGTGCGATCGACTCCCTCAGCGAGGCGTCCACCCGGACGCCGTCGTGCAGCGCCTGCTGCGTGGACCGCATGGACGTCCGCAGGTCCAGCCGCAGCTGCGCCAGCGCGCCCGCGACCCCGACCTGCCCGAAGCTCTTGGCGCGCAGGGTGGTGTCCTCCACGGTCCGCCGAGCCTGCGTGATCGTGCGGTCCACCCCGCGCTTGGTCGCCTGCACCACCTTGACGGTCGCGTACGCGCCCAAGCCGAGGAAGGCGAAAAGAACCATCAGCGCGAAGATGATCAGCGCGGCCTCCATGAGTGTCCCTTCCCCAGTCCCCGCCAGCCGTTTTCCGTCCCCTCCACCGTAAACGCCCCGGGCAGGCCAGGGGTTCCATTCGAACCCCCAACCTGCCCGTACGGGATCTCCCCCATACGGGGGCGGGATCATCAGATGACGATGTTCACCAGCTTCGGCGCGCGCACGATCACCTTGCGGATCTCCGCGCCGCCCAGCGCCGCCACGACACCCTCGTCGGTCACGGCCAGCTGCTCCAGCTCCGCCTCCGTGATCGTCGGCGACACCTCCAGCCGCGCCTTGACCTTGCCCTTGACCTGCACCACGCACGTCACGCTCTCGTCCACGACGTACGCCGGGTCGGCGACCGGGAAGTCCTGGTGGACCACCGAGTCGCTGTGGCCCAGGCGGTGCCACAGCTCCTCCGCGATGTGCGGGGCCAGCGGGGCGACCAGCAGCACCAGGCGCTCGGCGACCGAGCGCTCCAGCGGCCGGCCCGCCTTCGTCAGGGCGTTGTTCAGCTCGGTGATCTTGGCGATGGCGGTGTTGAACCGCAGCCCCGCCAGGTCCGCGCCGGCCCCGTCGATCGCCTTGTGCAGCGCGCGCAGCGTGTCCTCGGCGGGCTCCCCGTCGACGACGGTGACGGCGCCCGTCTCCTCGTCGACGATGTTGCGCCACAGCCGCTGCAGCAGGCGGTACTGGCCCACCACGGCCCGCGTGTCCCACGGACGGGAGACGTCCAGCGGACCCATCGCCATCTCGTACAGGCGCAGCGTGTCCGCGCCGTACTCCTCGCAGATCTCGTCCGGCGTGACGGCGTTCTTCAGGGACTTGCCCATCTTGCCCAGCTCGCGCTTGACCGGCTCGCCCTCGAAGAAGAACTTGCCGTCCCGCTCCTCGACCTCCGTGGCCGAGACCGGGAAGCCGCGCTCGTCGCGGTAGACGTACGCCTGGATCATGCCCTGGTTGAACAGCTTGTGGAACGGCTCGACGGACGAGACGTGACCCAGGTCGAACAGCACCTTCGACCAGAAGCGCGCGTACAGCAGGTGCAGCACCGCGTGCTCCGCGCCGCCCACGTACAGGTCGACACCGCCGTGCGGCTGACCCTCGCGCGGGCCCATCCAGTACTGCTCGATCGCCGGGTCGACCAGCGCCTCGGAGTTGGTCGGGTCCAGGTAGCGCAGCTCGTACCAGCAGGAACCGGCCCAGTTCGGCATCGTGTTGGTCTCGCGCCGGTAGCGCTTGACGCCCTCGCCGCGGCCCAGGTCCAGCTCGACCTCGACCCAGTCCGCCTTGCGCGACAGCGGGGTCTCCGGCTTGGAGTTCGCGTCGTCCGGCTCGAAGGTGCGCGGCGAGTAGTCCTCGACCTCCGGCAGCTCCAGCGGCAGCATCGACGCGGGCAGCGAGTGTGCGACGCCGTCCTCGTCGTAGACGATCGGGAAGGGCTCGCCCCAGTAGCGCTGGCGGCTGAACAGCCAGTCGCGCAGCCGGAAGTTGACGGTCCCCTCGCCGATGCCGCGCTCGGCCAGCCAGTCGGTGATCGCGGCCTTCGCCTCGACGACGCCCAGGCCGTCCAGCGAGATGCCCTCACCGGTCGAGTTGACCAGCTTCGCGTCGTACGAGACGAAGGCGTCGTCCCACGTCGACGGGTCGGTGCCGCGCTCGTCCGACGGCTGCACGACGCAGCGCATCGGCAGCTCGAAGGCGCGCGCGAACTCGAAGTCGCGGCCGTCGTGCGCCGGAACGGCCATGATCGCGCCGGTGCCGTAGCCCATCAGCACGTAGTCGGCGATGAAGACCGGGACCTTGTCGCCGCTGACCGGGTTGACCGCGTACTCGCCGGTGAAGACACCGGTCTTGTCCTTGGCCTCGGCCTGGCGCTCGACGTCGGACTTCGAGGCGGCCTGCTTGCGGTAGGCGGTGACGGCCTCCGCCGGCGTGGCGTGCCCGCCGGTCCACACGTCGTGGGTGCCCTCGGGCCAGGCGGCCGGGATGAACTTCTCGACCAGCGGGTGCTCGGGCGCCAGCACCATGTAGGTGGCGCCGAACAGGGTGTCCGGACGGGTGGTGAAGACGGTGATCGCCTCGTCGCCCAGCGCGAAGTCGACGCGCGCGCCCTCGCTGCGGCCGATCCAGTTGCGCTGCTGCAGCTTGATGGCCTCGGGCCAGTCCAGCGCGTCCAGGTCGTCCAGCAGCCGGTCGGCGTACGCGGTGATCCGCATGTTCCACTGGCTCAGCTTGGACTTGAAGACGGGGAAGTTGCCGCGCTCGGACCGGCCGTCCGCGGTGACCTCCTCGTTGGCCAGTACGGTGCCCAGCCCGGGGCACCAGTTGACGGGCGCGTCCGAGGAGTACGCCAGCCGGTACTCGTTCAGGACGTCGGCCCGCTCGCCCGCGGTCAGCGCGGCCCAGTCACGGCCGCCGGGAACCTCACGGGAGCCGTCCTCGAAGGCGGCGACCAGCTCGGCGATCGGCCGGGCCTTCTGCGCGTCGGCGTCATACCAGGAGTTGTAGATCTGCAGGAAGATCCACTGGGTCCACTTGTAGTAGTCCGGGTCGATCGTGGCGAACGACCGCCGCTTGTCGTGGCCCAGACCCAGCCGGCGCAGCTGGACCTTCATGTTCTCGATGTTGGCCTCGGTCGACACGCGCGGGTGCGTGCCGGTCTGCACGGCGTACTGCTCGGCCGGCAGGCCGAAGGCGTCGAAGCCCAGGGTGTGCAGGACGTTGTGGCCGGTCATCCGCTGGTGGCGGGCGTAGACGTCGGTGGCGATGTACCCGAGCGGGTGGCCGACGTGCAGCCCCGCACCGGACGGGTACGGGAACATGTCCATGATGAACTTCTTGGGCCGTGCGACCACCGCGGCCGCTTGAACCGGATCGGTCCCGGCCAGGTCACCGGACGGGTTCGGGGCCTCGTACGTGCCCTGCGCGTCCCATACGTCCTGCCAGCGTGCCTCGATGTCGGCGGCCATGGCAGCCGTGTAACGGTGCGCCTCGGCCGCCTCGGGGGCCGGGGTGTTCGTCTCGCTCATGATTTCTGAAGCTCCATCGATCGTCTCTGCCGTCTCTGCCTGCCCAAACGAAAAAACCCCTCGCACAGGAGGGGGCGCCGCGCCGAGGCCGACCGTCTCGAAGGGGTCGGTACTGATCAGCGCGGCTCGGTAAGCAGAAGGCGTACGGCACGCATGGCGCCAGGGTACCGCAGCGGCCCCCGCCGACGCTCGGCCGTTCCACGCGCGCGGCCTCGGAAACCGGGCATAACGAGAAGCGGGCCACCCGATCCGGGTGGCCCGCTTCTTCACTGTGGAGCTAAGGAGAATTGAACTCCTGACCTCCTGCATGCCATGCAGGCGCTCTACCAACTGAGCTATAGCCCCTTGTTCTGCCTGTCGCTTCGGTTTCCCTTGCCGGTTCCCCTTGGCGACGTCCCAAACATTACACGGTCATGGCCCTGGTCCAAAAATCGGTTTCCACCGACCGCGGGCCATGTCCGATTTGGTCCAACTTGTCAGGCTCTAGCGAACTGATAGAACCGCTTGAGCGTGCAGTGCTCGTCGAGCAGCCGACCGTAGATCGGCTCCCCTTCCAGCTCCCGGTACGTCTCGATCGGGTCGCCTTTTATGATCAACGCCCGCGCGCATTCCTCACACCAGTACTGGTAGTCGGAGTTGACCGGGTCCATGTCCCGCACGATCGGCGTGCCGTTGTTGCACCAGTCGCACCGGCGCCGGTGTGCACCCATCCGTCAGCGACTCCCTCCCGCGTCGGGCCGTCGTGACCCCCTCCGGCGGTCCGATTCTGCCATGCCGGTGCGCGCCAGGTCAGCAAACGCAAAGGGTACAAAAACAAGGATCCCGCCCCCTGTTGGGGACGGGATCCTGATTGTGGAGCTAAGGAGAATTGAACTCCTGACCTCCTGCATGCCATGCAGGCGCTCTACCAACTGAGCTATAGCCCCGCTCTCCGCTGCGCTCCCCCCGTCTCCGGTGTTCCGCGCTGCGAACAAGAAGAACTCTAGCCTGTGACCAGCCGGAAAGTGAAATCCGGGTGGCAGCCCCGGCAAGGAGCGGCAGGGAGCTGCTCAGTCGTCGTCGCCGAGCACCGGTTCGGGCAGTGTGCCGGCGTTGTGCTCCATCAGACGCCAGCCGCGCGCGCCCTCACCGAGGACGGACCAGCAGCAGTTGGAGAGCCCGCCCAGGGCCTCCCAGGAGTACGCCTCCAGGCCCAGCAGGCGCCCGATCGTCGTACGGATGGTGCCGCCGTGGCTGACCACGACGAGGGTGCCGTTCTGCGGCAGTCGGCCGGTGTGTTCCAGCACCACCGGCGCGGCGCGGTCGGCGACCTCGGTCTCCAGCTCACCGCCGCCGCGGCGGACCGGTTCGCCGCGCTTCCACGCCGCGTACTGCTCGCCGTACTTCGCGAGGATCTCGTCGTGCGTGAGGCCCTGCCACTCGCCGGCGTACGTCTCGCGCAGCGCCGCGTCGTGCTCCACGGGCAGCCCGGTGACGGCGGCCAGCTCGGACGCCGTGTCGGCGGCGCGTCGGAGGTCGGAGGCCACGATGGCATCCGGCTTGAGCGAGGCGAGCAACCGCGCGGAGCGGCGCGCCTGCGCCACACCCGCCTCGGTCAGCTCGATGTCCGTGGAGCCCTGGAAGCGCCGCTCCAGGTTCCACGAGGTCTGGCCGTGCCGCCAGAGGACGATCTTCCTGCTGGACTTGCCCGGATTGCTCGCGCTCAGAACAGATCACCGTCCAACTCGTCGTCGCCCGCCGCCTCGCGCAGCTTGGCGTGCTCCTCGGCCTTGCCGATGGTGAGCTTGGCGTCCTCGGGAAGCTCGATCTCGGGGCAGTCCTTCCACAGGCGCTCCAGCGCGTAGAAGACCCGCTCCTCGCTGTGCTGGACGTGGACGACGATGTCGACGTAGTCGAGCAGGATCCAGCGGGCGTCGCGGTCGCCCTCGCGGCGCACCGGCTTGGCGCCGAGCTCCTTCAGCAGGCGCTCCTCGATCTCGTCGACGATCGACTTGACCTGGCGGTCGTTGGGCGCCGAGGCGAGCAGGAAGGCGTCGGTGATCGACAGCACGTCGCTGACGTCGTACGCGATGATGTCGTGCGCGAGCCGGTCGGCCGCGGCCTGGGCGGCGGCGGTGATGAGCTCGATGGAGCGGTCCGTGGCGGTCACTGGCCATGCTTTCGGGTTGGCGGGCAGATCCTTACAAGGGTCTCATGTACCGCCGACACCGCCCGCGCGGAACGTTCCGCGCGGGCGACGGCACGTCCCGGGGCCGTCCCGGGGCCGGGCCGCGACCGGGACGCGACCGGGACGAGGGCCCGGTCAGGACCCGGTCAGGACGCCTTGTAGTCCTTGCCCAGGATCACCACGACCTCCGCGTTCACGGCGTTCTCGCCCTTCTTCACGACCGTCTCGGGCAGCCCCAGCGTCTTCGCGACCTCGATCGCACGGTCCCGCTGGGCGTCGTCCTGGTAGGTGATCTGTGTGGCGGGCGCGGTCTTGTCGGCCTTGCCGCCGTCCACGAAGGTGTAGCCGCCGTTCATCAGCGCCGCCTTCGCCGCGATCTGCGACTTCTCGTCGCCGGTGGCGTTCTTGAGGCCGACGCGCGGAGCGGCGCCGGGCTGCGCCTCGGCGACGGAGCCGCCCAGCACCTCCTTGACGACCTTCTTGTTCGCGTCGTCCGTCAGCGTGCCGTCCGGCTTCACCGCGAGGACGTCGGTGCGGTACGCGCCCCCCTTGGCGTGCTGGCCGAGCCGGGACAGCAGGGCTCCGAGGGTCTGCGCGTTCAGGGCCGGGTCGAGGATCTGGCCGATGCTCTCGACGGTCACGGCCGCCGCCTTCGGGTCGCTCGGAACCTTGCGCAGGACCGCGTGGAGCACCTTGCCCATCCGCTCCAGCTGCTTGGCCTCCGGCTCGCCCTCGCCGCGGTGCGTGGCGAAGGCGACGGCCATCGGGCCGCTGAGGCTCTGCTTCTGGCCCTGGGCCACGGCCGGGGCCTTGGCCGCGTCGTCGGCGGGGACCGCGGTGTCGGTGTCGACCTCGATGCCGCCGACCAGCTCGACCAGGTTCTCCAGGAAGGGGGTGTCCAGGCGCCAGGTGCCGCCGATGTGGGTGCCGAGCACGGAGTCGAGGGCCTCGCGGGTGCCGAGGCTGCCCTCCTCGACCGCCTTGCCGAGCCCGGTCGCCGTGCCGTCCTGGTGGGTGACGCCGAGGGCGTTGGGCAGCAGGACGGTGGCGCCCTGCTTGGTGGTGACGTTGTCGACGAGCAGCGCCGAGGAGCTGCCGCCCTTCTTGGTGTTGTGCACGTGGACGACGATCATGTCCCGCTTCTGCGCCCCGGCGTCGACGGCCGCGGCGGCGTCCTTCTGCCCGGGGCCGTCCAGGAACGGCAGCTTGCCCGCGTACCAGAGGTAGCCGAGGCCGCCGACGGCGAACAGGGCGAGGACGACGATCAGCGCCACCACCCGGTTGCGGCCGCGGCGGCGGGCCTCCTCGCGGCGTTCGGTCCGGCTCTCGGTGAACTTGAGCCAGTCGATGACGTCCTCGGAGTCCTCGTCCGGCTGGTCGATGAAGGCGAACATCTCGGTGCGGTAGTCCCGCCCGGCCTCGGACTCGCCATCGGGCCGGCGCGGCTCGGGGACCTGCGCGGGCGGCCGCTCGGCGGGGGCCGGGGGCTCCGGAGCGGTCTGCTGCGGGATCCACTGCTGCTGGGTCTGCTGGACCTGCTGGGTCTGCTGCGTCTCGTACCCGTGGGCGGGCGCCTGCGGGTACTGCTGCTGCCCGTAGTCCTGGGCGGCCGGCTGCTGCGGGTAGTACTGCTGCTGCGGCTGCGGCTGCCGGGGCTGCTGGTCGTATCCCTGGTAGTCGTAGCCGTACTGCTGCTGCTCGTACTGCGGGGCGGGCGGAGCCGGCTGGGCGGGCTGCGCGGGCACTTGGCCGTACACCGGCCGCCCGTACGGGTCGTAGCCGATGAGCTGCTGCTCGTGGGCGGCATACGGGTCGTACGGATCCTGTCGGTCGTTCACCGCGGGGCCCCTCTCTCCGGAAGCTCAGGCTCCCCGGTACAGCTCACGCTTGTCGATGTAGCGCACCACGCCGTCCGGCACCAAGTACCAGACAGGATCGCCCTTGGCGACCCGCGCGCGGCAGTCCGTGGACGAGATCGCCAGCGCGGGTACCTCGACCAGGGAGACGCCCCCCTCGGGCAGCCCGTCGTCGGTGAGGACGTGGCCCGGCCGGGTGACTCCGATGAAATGCGCGAGCGAGAACAGCTCGTCGGCGTTTCGCCAGGTCAGGATCTGTGCGAGCGCATCGGCACCCGTGATGAAGAACAGGTCGGCGTCGTCGTTCAGCGCCTTCAGGTCACGCAGGGTGTCGATGGTGTACGTCGGCCCGCCGCGGTCGATGTCGATGCGGCTCACCGAGAACTGGGGGTTCGAGGCCGTGGCGATGACCGTCATCAGGTAGCGGTCCTCGGCGGGCGAGACGGCCCGCTGGGACTTCTGCCACGGCTCGCCCGTCGGCACGAACATCACCTCGTCGAGGTGGAAAAGGGCGGCCACCTCACTGGCGGCCACCAGGTGTCCGTGGTGGATCGGGTCGAATGTCCCGCCCATCACTCCGAGCCGGCGCTTGACCGGACCGGTAGGCATCTCCTGCTCTCCCATGAGCGCAGAGCCTACTGGCCCGGCGGACGCAGCGGTCTCGGCGGTCTGCGCGGACTCAGCGGTCGCGGTTCAGGCGGGTGGTGACCCAGAGCATCAGCATCAGGATGACGAACGCGGCGCCGCCGGTCAGGTAGGGGTTCAGGCTGTCGTGGTTGCCGCCGTGCTGCTCGGCCCCCTCCGAGGCGAGGACGACCAGGTTGTGGGCGGTGGAGGAGAGGCTCATCAGGCAGGTACCTATCGAGTCGGGGAGCGGGCGGAGACTTCGCTCACATCGTATGCGGGGGCCTGGGGCACGCTCACGCCGACTCAGGCGTTGGAGAGGATAGACGCACGGTCAAGAGGTCGATCCAGGGGAGGGCGCACATGACGGAAACAGGATTCGAGAAGGTACCGGCGCGGGACCGCAGGAGGTTCCCCGGTATCTCTTCGCGCGCGTACGAGCATCCGGCGGACCGCTCCGCCCTCGTGGCGCTGCGCAAGCTGAGCGGCTTCGACACGGTGTTCAAGGCCCTGAGCGGGCTGCTTCCGGAGCGGAGCCTTCGGCTGCTGTTCCTGTCGGACTCGGTGCGGGTGGGCGAGACCCAGTTCCCGCACCTGCACGCGATGCTCCGCGACGCCTGTTACATCCTGGACCTGGAGAAGGTCCCGCAGATGTACGTGCAGCAGGACCCGAGGCCCAATGCCATGTGCATCGGGCTGGACGAGCCGATCATCGTGGTGACCACGAGCCTCGTCGAGCTGCTCGACGAGGAGGAGATGCGGGCGGTGGTGGGCCACGAGGTGGGCCACGCGCTGTCGGGGCACTCCGTCTACCGCACGATCCTGCTCTTCCTGACAACCTTGGCGCTGAAGGTCGCGTGGATCCCGCTGGGCAATGTGGCGATCATGACGATCGTCGCCGCGTTGCGCGAGTGGTTCCGCAAGTCGGAGCTCTCGGCCGACCGGGCCGGACTGCTCGTGGGGCAGGACCTTCAGGCCTCGATGCGCGGTCTGATGAAGCTCGCCGGCGGCAACCACATCCACGAGATGAACGTGGACGCCTTCCTGGCCCAGGCCGAGGAGTACGAGTCGAGCGGCGACCTGCGCGACTCCGTCCTGAAGATCATGAACATGCTGCCCCGCACGCACCCCTTCACCACGGTCCGGGCGGCCGAGCTGAAGAAGTGGTCGGAGAGCCGGGACTACCAGCGGATCATGGACGGCCACTATCCGCGCCGCGAGGAGGACAAGGACACCTCGGTCACGGACTCCTTCCGGGAGTCGGCCGCGCACTACGCCGACTCGGTGCGCAGCAGCAAGGACCCGCTGTTCAAGCTGGTGGGCGACATCGCGGGCGGCGCGAGCGACCTGGGCGGCAAGCTCCGGGACAAGTTCACGGGCGCCGGCGCCGGCAGCGGATCCGCCGCGGGCTCCGCGGCGACCGACAAGGGCGGGGCTACGGAGCAGGGCTGACGGGAGCGGCCCGCGGGGTCGCGGGCGGCGCCATCACGCCGCACAGCCCGGCCGCGCGCCGCGGCTGGCCGCTGGCGTACGGGTCGCTCGCGGCCGGGCCCACCGTGGTGGGCCCGGCTCCGGCCGGCACCGGCCGGAAGCCTGCGGCCGGGTCGCTGGAGCAGTCCTGGGGCCCGGCCAGCACATAGGCCGCGGCCACCTCCAGCCGCCGCGCGCCCAGGTCGTCGCGGTCGAAGCGCAGCCGCAGCTCGCGCCGGACGGTGAAGAGCGAGGCGCCGTCGACCGCGGCCGGGGCTCCGGTGGCCGGCCGCACGGCGTACACGAAGGTGTGGTCGGTGAGCACCTCCAGCACGTCCGGGGCCACCTCCGCGAAGGCCAGGGTTCCGTTCACCCGGACGCGGGAGTCGGCCACGACCGCGGTGGCCGGGTCGAAGCGGACCAGCCAGCCGGTGGCCGCGTGCCGGCCGTCGCCGGAGGGCGAGGTCATGCTGCGGTCGAACTGCTCCAGCTGGTCGGGGTCGAGCAGGACCCGCACCGGCCGGGTGGCCGTTCCGGCCAGGACGTCGGGGTCCAGCGAGGACTGCACCAGGTAGTCCTTGGCGATGGACAGCGCGGTGACGACCTGGACGTCGGTGAAGTGGTGGGTGCGGCGCACCGCGGGCAGGGTGATCCCGGACGCGCCGACCCGGTAGTCGGCGGCGGGGCTCTGCGCGTACAGATCGGTGGGCCGCCCGCCGGGCACGGTGGTGGTCGGCGCGAGCGGGACGACGGTGGCGCTGAGCGCCTGGGCGGGGCCCCCGGGCGGGGGGACGTAGGGGTTGCGCAGCCCCATGTAGACGGCGACGGCGAAGGCCGTGGCGATGAGCAGCACCAGCAGCATGCCCTGCCGGGCGCCGCGCCCGGGGGTGCTGGTCCGGGACGTGGAGGCGCCGCTCGACCAGATGGAGCGGCTGCGCACGGCGGGGGCGTGCTCGCCCATGCGCTCCTGCGCGGAGAACTCCTGGAGCCGGGCAGCCCGGACGAAGTCCTCGTCGAACACCACCGATCGGTACTCGTCCGACCGGAACTCGTCGTCGCCCCCGCCGATGCCCTCGGGGGTGCCGTTGGGTGGGTCTCCAGGCACGGCCATCGCTTCTCCCCGCTGTCCCCGCTTCAGAGAAGCCCCCGACTCCAAGGTAGGCGAGTGGGGTCGTACCTTCAGGGTTGGCGAACGGAGGGGTACGTAAACGCGCCGACGCCGGTGACTTCACCCCTGGGGGTGCTGGCGGGCGCCGGGGCGGGGTCCGCCTCGCCCGCGGCGCTGCGGTAGACGGCGCTGAAGGCGAGCGCGACCATGCCGAGGCCCATCACGAAGGCGAGCACCCAGGCGACCGGGCGCAGCCAGGGTGCGCGGCCGCGGTAGGGGCGCAGGCTGCCGCCGTAGGCCCCGTACGGGCCGTCGGGGTGGTCGTGGCGGTCGTGGTCCCAGTCGTGTTCGTCGCCGTCGTACCCGTCGGAGCGGCCGTAGCCGTATCCGTCGTAGTCGTCGTCGCCCGTCCAGCCGCCGGCGACGGCGCGGGCGGCTTCCGCCTCCGCGCGCGCCCGGTCGGCCGCCCGCTGGCGCTCCGCGGCGCTCGGTTCATGGATCTCGGCGTTCCGGACGAAGTCCTCGTCGAACACCACGGAGGCGAAGTCCTGATCCGCGCCTCCGCGGTCGTCGTCGGGCTCCCCGTCGTCCGGGAACGGCTTGCCCCCCACGTCGTCCGGCACAGGGCCAGCCTAGACCTGGGGGACGCCTTTGGGCAGGGTGTCCGCCGAAATCCGGCCACACCGTGTTCAGAGGCCGATTACCGAACGTGACCGTCGCCGGTGACGATGTACTTGGTCGAGGTGAGCTCGGGAAGGCCCATGGGGCCCCTGGCGTGCAGCTTCTGGGTAGAGATGCCGATCTCGGCGCCGAAGCCGAACTGACCACCGTCCGTGAACCGTGTGGACGCATTCACGGCGACCGTGGTCGAGTCGACCAGCTGGGTGAAACGGCGCGCGGCGGCCTGCGAGGTGGTGACGATCGCCTCGGTGTGGCCGGAGGTCCAGCGGCGGATGTGGGCGACGGCGTCGTCGAGGGAGTCCACGACTCCGGCGGCGATGTCGTACGAGAGGTACTCGGCGGCCCAGTCCTCGTCGGTGGCGGGCAGGGCGGTGACCTTGGTGCCGTCGGCGGCGGCGGCGAGGACCCGGGCGTCGCCGTGCACGGTGACGCCGGCGTCGGCGAGCGCGTCGAGAGCGCGCGGCAGGAAGGCGTCGGCGATGTCCCGGTGGACGAGGAGGGTCTCGGCGGAGTTGCAGACGGAGGGCCGCTGCGCCTTGGAGTTGATCAGGATCTCCACGGCCATGTCCAGGTCGGCCTGGGCGTCGACGTAGACGTGGCAGTTGCCGGTACCGGTCTCGATGACCGGGACGATGGACTCCTCGACCACGGTCTTGATGAGGGAGGCGCCGCCGCGCGGGATGAGCACGTCGACGAGGCCGCGGGCGCGCATCAGCTCGCGGACGGAGTCGCGGGACTCGCCGGGGACGAGCTGGATCGCGTCGGCGGGCAGCCCGGCGCCCTCGACGGCGTCGCGCAGGATGGCGACGAGCGCGGAGTTGGAGGAGTAGGCGGAGGAGCTGCCGCGCAGCAGGACCGCGTTGCCGGACTTCAGGCAGAGGGCGGCGGCGTCGACGGTGACGTTGGGGCGGGCCTCGTAGATGATGCCGACGACGCCGAGCGGGACGCGGATCTGCCGGAGGTCGATGCCGTTGGGCAGGGTGCTGCCGCGGACGACCTCGCCGACGGGATCGGGCAGGGCGGCGACGTCGCGCACGTCGGAGGCGATGGCGGCGACCCGCTCCGGGGTCAGGGTGAGGCGGTCGATGACGGTCTCGCTGGTACCGGCGGCGCGGGCCTTGTCGGTGTCCACGGCGTTGGCCGCGATGATCTCGGCCGTACGGGCCTCCAGCGCGTCCGCGATCGCCAGCAGGGCCGTGTCCTTGGCGGACCGCGGGAGTGGGGCGAGGGTGGCGGCGGCGGTGCGGGCCGCTTGCGCGGTGGCGATGACGGGCGAGGTGGCGGTGGCGGCATCGAGCGAGGTCATGCCGCCAGGGTAATCCCCCGCCGGTGGCCCGCCGGTGGGGTTTCACCCCGCGAGACGGGGCCACGGCGTGGGGCGGGCGCTGCGGGAGGGCCGGGCGCTGCCCTGGCCCGGTCTTCAGGCGCCGGACGGGCTGGGGTGGCCCGCGGCTCAAAGACCTGGGGCTCCGCCCCAGACCCCGCGCCTCAAACGCCGGCGGGGCTGGACTAGTCCGGCGGGGCTGGACTAGTAGGGGTGCACGCCTACGGGATGGGCCGGGGGTGGGCCGTAGCCTTCTGCCACTCGTTGGTGGTAGGTGGCGCGGTCGATGACCTCCAGGCCGACGATCTCCCAGGGCGGGAGCTGGGCCGAGGAGCGGTGTTCGCCCCACAGGCGCAGGGCGACGGCCGCCGCGTCGTGGAGGTCGCGGGCCTCTTCCCAGTAGCGGATCTCCGCGTGGTCGTCGGCGTACCGGCTGGTCAGCAGGAAGGGGTGGTCGTGGGCCAGCTGCTCCAGCCCGCGCCGGACCTCGGACAACGGGGCCGGCTTGCCGGAGACGCTCAGGGTCACGTGCCAGAGGCGCGAGGCGTGATCCTGCTCGTCCCCGCCACCACCGCCGTCACCGTCCCCCGTACCGACGCTGGTCAGCGCTCGTCTCACCAGCCGCCTCCTGTCTCCGCTCCGCGTGTCCGCCCCTCACAGTTGACCAGTCCACGGGCCGCCGCGCTGCGGTTTTGCCGAACCTCAGCCCTGCAGCAGGACCAGATCGTCACGGTGGACGACCTCCCGCTCGTACGCGGGTCCGAGTTCCCGCGCGAGCTCGCGAGTGGAGCGGCCGAGGAGCTGCGGGAGCTCCTTGGCGTCGAAGTTGACGAGGCCCCGGGCGACGGCGCGGCCGTCCGCGGAACGCAGCTCCACCGGGTCACCCGCGACGAAGTCGCCCTCGACCGCCGCGATCCCGGCGGGCAGCAGCGAGCTGCCCCGCTCGGTGACCGCCCGGACGGCGCCGTCGTCGAGGACCAGGTGGCCCTGCGGGGTCGACGCGTGCTGGAGCCAGAGCAGCCGGTCCGCCGAGCGGCGCCCGGTGGCGTGGAACAGCGTGCCGGTCCCCCGTCCGGCCAGGGCGTCGGCGGCCTGGCTCGCGGAGGTCAGTACCACCGGGATGCCGGCGGCGGCCGCGATCCGGGCCGCCTCGACCTTGGTGACCATGCCGCCGGTGCCCACGCCCGCCTTGCCGGCGCTGCCGATGGAGACGTGCGCGATGTCCTCCGGCCCGTGGACCTCGTCGATGCGGGTGGTGCCGGGCTGGGAGGGGTCGCCGTCGTAGAGGCCGTCGACGTCCGACAGGAGGACGAGGAGGTCCGCGCGGACGAGGTGGGCGACCAGGGCCGCCAGCCGGTCGTTGTCGCCGAAGCGGATCTCGTCCGTGGCGACGGTGTCGTTCTCGTTGACGACCGGGAGGGCGCCCATGGCGAGCAGCTGGTCGAGGGTGCGGTAGGCGTTGCGGTAGTGCGCGCGGCGGCTGGTGTCGTCGGTGGTGAGCAGCACCTGGCCGACGCGGACGCCGTAGCGGGCGAAGGAGGCGGTGTAGCGGGCGACGAGCAGGCCCTGCCCGACGCTGGCGGCGGCCTGCTGCCGGGCCAGGTCCTTGGGGCGGCGGCGCAGTCCGAGCGGGGACAGGCCGGCGGCGATGGCTCCGCTGGAGACGAGGACGATCTCCTTCTCGCCTCCGCTGCGGGCCTTGGCCAGGACGTCGACCAGCGCGTCCACCCGGTCGGCGTCAAGTCCGCCGGCCGCGGTGGTCAGGGAGGAGGAACCGACCTTGACCACGATCCTGCGGGCGTCCACGACACCTTGCCTAGCCGCTGACACGTATGTCCCCTTGCCCCTTGCCGAAATGCCTGCCACCTCAATCTACGGGGTGGCCCGGAGGGGCCGCTCAGGGGTTTCAGACCGTGGACGAGGTCGTGGTCTGTCCCTGCTCCGCTTCCGCGGCGGCGGTCCGGGAGCCCGGAACGAGGATCTTGCGGGAGAGCAGGAAGGTGAACGGGATGGCCATGACCGCGGCGACCAGCGGAGCGATCCGGGTGTCCATGCCGGCCCAGGCCACCAGGGCGTACAGGCCGGCCGACTGGATGACGTAGTTGGTGACGTTCGTCAGCGGGAAGAGGAGGAACTTCTTCCAGGTCGGCCGGGTCCGGTAGGTGAAGTAGGTGTTCATGAAGAACGAGCCGACCATCGCCAGCGCGAAGGCGAGCGAGTAGGCGGCGAAGTACGGCATCCACGGGTGCAGGAGGAGGTAGAGGCCGAAGAACGTGGCGGTGTTGACACCTCCCACGAGGGCGAAGCGGAAGATCTGGCCGATCTGGTCCTTACGGGTCATCGTGCGCTGCGCTCCGCGATCGTGGGCTCCGCCGCCGGGGTGATCCGCCCCGTCCCCGGGAGCGGCTCGGCGCCGTGCGCCTCTTTGACCAGGAAATGCGGCCGGCGCTTGGTCTCATAGTAGATGCGGCCGATGTACTCGCCGATGAGACCCAGCATGATCATCTGAACACCGCCCAGGCCGGTGATGATCGCCACCAGGGTGACGTATCCCGGGGCGTCGATGCCGTTGGTGATCGCCATGATCGTGATCCACAGCGCGTACAGGCCGGTCAGGGCGACCAGCGACACACCGAACCAGATCCCGATGCGCAGCGGCCGGTTGTTGAAGGAGATCAGGCCGTCCATGCCGTAGTTCAGCAGGGAGCCGAACTTCCACTTCGTCTCGCCGGCCTCGCGCTGCGCGTTGCGGTAGTCGAAGTGGACGGTGTCGAAGCCGATCCAGGAGAACAGGCCCTTGGAGAAGCGGTTGTACTCCGGCAGCGACAGCAGGGCGTCCACGGCCGGGCGCGAGAGCATGCGGAAGTCGCCGACGCCGTCGGTGAGTTCCACGTCGACCCAGCGGTTGATGCCCCGGTAGTACAGGCGGCTGAGGACGGAGCGGACCTTCTTGTCGCCCTCGCGCGTACGGCGGGCGATGATCTGGTCGTGGCCCTGCCGGTAGTGCTCCAGCATGGTCGCGATGAGCTCCGGCGGGTGCTGGAGGTCCGCGTCCATGATCACGACGGCGTCTCCGGTGGCCTCGCGCAGGCCCGCGAGCATGCCGGCCTCCTTGCCGAAGTTGCGGCTGAAGGAGACGTAGCGGGTCTGCTCGTCGTGCTCGGCGGCGATCTTCCGGAGTTTGCCGAGCGTGCCGTCGCGACTGCCGTCGTCGACGTAGCAGACCTCATACTCGATGGGGAGGGCGTCCAGAACCTTGCGGATCTCGACGTCGAACCTGTCGATGACGGCTTCTTCGTTGTAGCAGGGGACAACTACGGACAGCTTCGTCATGAGCACTTCCTGCGGGTCCGAACGGGTGATTGTCGACGACCGGACCCCCGCTCACCCCTTCCTTAGAAGGAGGCACGGCGAGAGTGGGCCCGGACTCGAGCTGCCGGAGCCGGTGGCGGCACACGGTAGCTTTGACGAGATAAGCGGAATCAGCTGAACGAAACGCAACGAAACGAAGGGATCGAGGTGCACGTGCCCGACGTCTCCGTGGTCGTCATCGTCTACAACGACGCAGAGCGTCTGTCGACAGCAGTCCAGTCGGTTCTGGACCAGACCCTGCACGGTGTCGAAGTCGTGATCGTCGACGACTGCAGCAAGGACCGTTCCTACGCGGTCGCCCAGGAACTGGAGTCCGCGCATCCCGGGAGAGTGCGCGCCTTCCAGCTGCCGGAGAACAGTGGCGGCTGCGGCGCGCCGCGCAACCACGGCATCCGGCAGGCCACCGGTACGTACGTGATGTTCCTCGACAGCGACGACGTGCTGGAGCGCAACGCCTGCCGGAACATGCTGGAGGCCGCCGAGCGGACCGACTCCGACCTGGTCTCGGGCATGTGCGTACGCGTGCACCTCGACAACCGGTGGGGCAAGACCACCGAGTGGTACCCCTGGATCTACTCGCGCACGCGCACGCTGGAGTCGATCACCGAGTACCCCGACCTGCTGGTCTACGACACCCTCTCCACGAACAAGTGCTACCGGCGCGCGTTCCTGCTGGAGCAGGGCCTGGAGTTCCCGGTCGGCATCCACTACGAGGACCTGCTGTTCTCCGCGCAGGCGTACGTGGCGGCCCGCCGCATCACGCTGATCCCGAACCACGTCTACTTCTGGAACGTGGTCGAGAAGGCCGCGGCCAAGTCGATCAGCAACCGGCGCCACGAGATCGCGAACTTCGTCCACCGGATGGAGATCCACCGCCGCGTCGACGAGCTGCTGGCGGCCAAGGGCCACACGGACATCAAGTCGGCGAAGGACGCCAAGTTCGTCAAGCACGACCTGGTGCTGCACCTGCGCGACCTGCCGCTGCTGAGCGACGAGTACCGCCAGGAGTTCGCCCGCCTCGCCAACGGCTACCTCGCGGGGATCGACCCGGCCGCGTACGAGAACGTCACCTACCTCCAGGCGATCTGCGCGTACCTGCTGAGCAAGGAGGACTGGGACAACCTGCTCCCGGCCGCCGACGCCATGACCAACAAGGGCCGGCTCTCCTCCCCGCTCGCCGAGCGCGACGGCCGGGTCTACTGGTGTGCACGGCACATCGACAGCCCCGACCCCGTCGAGGCCGCCGAGGCCCGCCGGATACTGGACGTCACCGAGCAGGGCTTCCACACCACCCCGCTCTCCTCCCTCACGGTGGGCAACCGCCTCACCTCCTACGAGGACGACGGGCGCGGCACCGTCACGCTGTCCGGCACCGTCGTGAACCCGCTGGGCCGGATCCCGGCCGACGGGGACCTGAAGGCCACGCTCGAATTCCGGGCCCGCCGGCAGATCGGCGTGCGCTCGTTCAGCTTCCCGGTGGCCACCGTGCGCCACACGGGTGACACGATCGAGTGGACCGGCACCGCCGACATCGCGAGCACCGTGCGCCCCCTCGGCATCATCGACGCCGTCTGGGACGTCCGCCTGAAGCTGACGTCCGGCGGCGAGCGGGTCACCACCCGCGTCTCGGTCGGCGGGGTCGACCTGGAGTCGGCGGCCCGGCTGCGCGTGCGGCCGCGGCTGACGCGGCTGGTCTCCGACCGCTTCGGTCCCGAGATGACCAAGAAGGGCAACCTCAGCTACGTCCTGAGCGCCGAGGGCGCCGCCGCCGTCCGCACCCAGTCGCTGATCAACAACGCCATACAGGGCAAGGCGGCCGGCGTGGTCAAGCGGGGCCTGCGCAAGGCGCTGCGGGCCCGCCGCAACATGGGCTCCGGCGAGCAGAAGGTGAAGGTCTACCACGAGGTCTTCTCGAAGCTGCCGGTCAAGAAGGGCACGGTCGTCTTCGAGAGCCACATGGGCAAGCAGTACAGCGACAGCCCGAAGGCGATCTACGAGGAGATGGTGCGCCAGGGCGTGCCGTTCGAGGCGATCTGGTCGTACGCGGGCGCCAAGCCCCACGGCTTCCCCAAGGAGGCCACCCTGGTGCGGCGCTGGAGCTGGGCCTACCTGCGGGCACTGGCCCAGGCCGAGTTCTGGGTCGACAACCAGGGCTTCCCGCTGGCCCTGGCCAAGCGCCCGGGGACGACGTACATCCAGACCTGGCACGGCTCCGCGCTCAAGCGGATGGGCTTCCACGAGCCCCGCACCAAGGCGCAGGGCCGGGCCGGCCAGAAGCGCTTCCAGGAGGCCGTCGACCGCTTCGACCACTTCCTGATCCGCTCCGAGCACGACACCCGCACCCTCGCCAAGGGCTTCCGGCTGCGCGACGAGGTGCTGCTGCGCACGGGCTACCCGCGCAACGACGCCCTCGTCGAGGCGTACCGGACCGAGGCGGACAGCGGTGAGCGGGTCCGCGGGACCCTGGCGACCGAGCTCGGCATCGACCCGGACAAGAAGGTGCTGCTGTACGCGCCGACCTTCCGGGCGGGCGCGGACGGCGCGGTGGAGGGCTTCACCTTCCCCTTCGACGTGGAGGAGTTCGCGGACAAGCTCGGCGACCGCTTCACGCTGCTGGTGCGGACCCACTACCTGAACAGCGTCTCGCTGCCGCCGTCGGTCGCGGGCCGGGTCATCGACGTGTCCCGCCACCACGACATCACCCCGCTGCTGGCCCTCGCCGACGGACTGATCACCGACTACTCGTCCGTGATGTTCGACTACGCGGTCCTGGACCGGCCGATGCTGTTCTTCGCGTACGACTACGAGAAGTACGCCACGGACATCCGCGGCACGTACTTCGACCTGAAGGACAAGGCCCCGGGCCCGGTGGTGGCGACGGCGGACGAACTCCTGCAGGCGCTCGCCGCCTTCGAGGAGGCGGACGCCAAGTACGCCCAGGCGCGCCAGCGTTTCCTCACCGAGTTCGGCGAGTACGACCGCGGGGACGCGGCCCGCCAGATCGTCGAGAAGTTCTTCACCAGGAGCGGCAAGTGAGCCAGCAGACCGCCACCCCGGGC
This sequence comes from Streptomyces sp. NBC_01294, assembly GCF_035917235.1. Taxonomy (NCBI): domain Bacteria; kingdom Bacillati; phylum Actinomycetota; class Actinomycetes; order Kitasatosporales; family Streptomycetaceae; genus Streptomyces; species Streptomyces sp. NBC_01294. The sequence continues at coordinate 5,485,178 of NZ_CP108423.1, read as the reverse complement.
GGCCGTGACATCTTCCTCGTCTCCAACAACGTCGACGAGCTCGGCGGCGTGACCACCTGGTCGCACCAGATGGCCCGGCAGTTCACCGACCGCGGCCACCGAGTGCACATCGTCGGCATCGCCCCGGTCCCCGAGGAGATCCGGCAGAAGCTGCCGCAGGACCTGCCGTACGCGATGACCACGCTGTACGACGCGCACCCGGCGTCGCCGCGCCGGCTGCGCGGGATCAAGGGCCGGCTGAACGCGCCCGAGCGGCGCCGTCAGGCGGCCCGGCGGGCGAAGATGCGGGACAAGGCGGAGCAGCTGAGCGAGCTGCTGCGCGCGGCCCGCCCGGGCGGTGTCGTCATCGTCACCCAGGTCTGGGCGATGGAGTGGGTGGCGCTCGCCGACACCAAGGGGCACACCGTCATCGGGATGAGCCACGAGTCGTTCGAGGCCAGTCAGAAGTCCACCCGCGGCGAGCGGGTCCGCCGCTTCTACCCGGAGGTCGACCGGCTGCTGGTGCTGACCGCCGAGGACGCGGACCTCTGGATCCGGTCGGGCATGGAGAACGTCGGCAGCATGCCGAACCCGCTGCCCTTCATGCCGGACACGCCCGCTCCGCGCACGGAGAAGGTCGTGGCGTGCGTCGGCCGCCTCGCCTTCGAGAAGGGCGTCGACCTGCTGCTCGACGCCTGGGCGGACGCCGCGCCGCAGCACCCCGACTGGGTCCTGCGGGTCTACGGGGCGGGTGTGGAGGAGCAGGCGCTGAAGGCGCACTGCACCTCGCTGGGGCTGGACGATTCCGTGGAGTGGATGGGCAGCACCGACGACGTGCTGGGCGCGCTGCGCGGGGCCTCGGTCTTCGCGCAGGCCTCCCGGGCGGAGGGGTTCCCGATCACGCTGCTGGAGGCGATGGCGGCGGGCGTGCCCGCGGCCGCCTTCGACTGCGCGCCGGGCGTACGGGAGATCGTCGAGCACGGCGAGGACGGGCTGCTGGCCCGGCTCGGCAACACGATGGAGCTGGCCGGGCACCTGCGCGCGCTGATGTCCGACCGTGAGCTGCGCGACCGGCTCGGGGACACCGCCTTCCACTCGGTGAAGCGTTACTCCGGCGCCGAGATCACCGACCGGTGGGAGGAGCTGTTCTCCTTCCTGGAGCGCTGACCGCGCCCCCCGCGGGACACGACGAAGCCGCCCGCCCCGGACACGTTCCGGGGCGGGCGGCTTCGTACGTACCGACGGCTTCGGCCCTACCGACGGCTTCGTCCCTACCGGCCGGCGTCTTGCGTAGCGGCCGGGTTCGGCGGGTCAGGCCTTGTGGACGTCCCGGTGCGCGTCCTTGCGTGCCACCTTGTTGGCCTCCCAGCCCGCCCAGGCGGAGGTGACCATCTCGCGGACGTCGTGCCGCGCCTTCCAGCCCAGCTCGCTGGTGATCTTGTCGGCCGAGGCCACGACCTTCGCCGGGTCGCCGGCGCGGCGCGGGCTGATCTCCGGGGCGAAGTCGTGCCCGGTGTTCTTGTTCAGGAGCTCGACCATCTCGGCGACCGAGACGCCCTCGCCACGCCCGATGTTGACGGTGAGGTCCTTGTAGTCCCCGGCCGCGGCCCACTCGGCGAGCTTGCGGGCCGCCGCCACGTGGGCCTCCGCGAGGTCCTCGACGTGGATGTAGTCGCGGATGCAGGTGCCGTCCGGGGTCGGGTAGTCGTCACCGAAGATCCTGGCGCCCTGGCCGGCGTCGTAGCGCTCGAAGACCATCGGGACCAGGTTGAAGACGCCGGTGTCGGCGAGCTCGGGGGTCGCGGCGCCCGCCACGTTGAAGTAGCGCAGGCAGGCCGTGGAGATGCCGTGCGCCTTGCCGGCCGCGCGGACCAGCCACTCGCCGGCCAGCTTGGTCTCGCCGTAGGGGCTCAGCGGCGCGCACGGGGTGTCCTCGGTGACCAGGTCCACGTCGGGCATGCCGTAGACGGAGGCGGAGGAGGAGAAGAGGAAGTTGCGGACGCCCGCGTCGGCCACGGCCTGGAGCAGGACCGTCAGGCCCTGCACGTTCTCGTGGTAGTAGTGCAGCGGCTTCTCGACGGACTCGCCGACCTGCTTCTTGCCCGCGAGGTGCACCACACCGGTGATCTTGTGCGCGCGGATGGTCTTCTCCAGCACCAGCCGGTCCAGGACGGAGCCGACCACCAGCGGGACGCCCTCCGGGATGCGGTCCTCGTTGCCCGTCGAGAGGTCGTCGAGGACGACGACCTTCTCCCCCGCGAGCAGCATCGCGCGGACGACGTGCGACCCGATGTATCCGGCGCCACCGGTGATCAGAAACGTCATGTGTAACTCCTTGGTCCTGTCCGACTTCGGTATCGAAAGCGCAGCGGTGTGAGCGGTGGGCCGGGTGCCCTCAGCCCGCCCCGAGGCCTGCCCGGGCCCGCTGGAGGCGGTTGCGTACGAGGGTCAGCGCGCCCTCGGCGCCCGGCGCGAGGCGCAGCGCGAGGGCGCCCGCCCCCGTCCGGTAGGGCTGCGCCAGCAGAACACCGTACCGGCTGCTGGGCAGCGCCCGGCGGCGGAGCAGTCCGCCCCCGGGGCGCAGGGAGGTGAACACCGGGCTCCCGTCGGCGCACTGCACGCCCGCCGCGATGTTCCAGGCCTGCATCCTGCGCAGTCCCTGCCGGCGGCCCGTGACGGCCAGATCGGCCAGGCGGAACGGCAGCACGGCGGTCCAGCCGCCGCGGGGGTCGGGGCACAGGTCGACCGGCCGGGTGAGGACCGGCTCGCCTCCGGCGCGCGGTGTGAAACGCAGCTGGACCGTCCGGGGCCCGGCCTCGGCGAGGCGCCCGTACAGGTCGTGCACGCGGATCCGGACGGCGTCGCGGCCGGCCGGTTCGGCGTCGACGGTGAGGGGCAGCTCGGCGACCGGAAGCCCGGACAGGCCGTCCAGCTCGGCCGGGAGCTCCTCGCTCCACACCGGGGCGCCGGCCGGGCCGAGCGCGTACGGGGGCAGCAGCCGGGGCGGTTCGGCGGCGAGCCGGGTGAGCCGCTCGACGTCGGCGGGCGGGGTCGCGGTGGCGCGCAGCACCCGTACGATCCAGCGGGCGTGGGCCGAGGCGGCCTCGATGTCGGCCTCGGCGAAGGTGTCCAGGTACGCCCGGGTCAGGGTCCACCAGGCGGCCTGGTACTCGGGATCCTTGCCGAGCTCGCGCAGGTACATGCGCAGGTCGTACTCCAGGAACTTCACCTGGCAGGCACTGCCCAGCTCGGGGGAGGCGTCGGCGAGGATCCGGGCGGCCGCGCGGTGGGCCTCGACGCGGGCGCGCCAGTTGCCGACGTCCTTGCGGTCCAGGGAGATCGACTTCCGGGCGGCGCTGCGGCGCACGTGCCAGACGTAGACGAGGTCGCCGGTGACGGCGATGCGGGGGGCCGCGGCGAGCACGCGCGCGGTGAAGACGAAGTCCTCGTAGACGAACCGGCCGTCGGGAAAGCGCAGGCCGTGCTCCTCCAGGAAGGCACGGTCGTAGAGCTTGTTGACGCACAGGGTGTCGCGGACGAGCTCGGGCCGGTCCGCCGGCCGCTCGATCACCTCGCCGGGGGTGTGCAGACCCGGCATCCACGGCACGTCGTGGTGCTGGGGCAGCTCGCGCCGGACGGCCGCGCCGACGGTGACGGGGGCGCGGTGCTCCTCGGCGGTGCGCACCAGGGCGTCGGCCGCGCCCGGCGGCAGGACGTCGTCGCTGTCGAGGAAGAGGACGTAGCGGCCGGACGCGAGCGCGATGCCGTCGTTGCGCGGGGTGCCGCACCCCCCGCTGTTCTCCGTCCGGTGGACGGCCTTGAGGCGGGGGTGAACGGCGGCCAGCTCGTCCAGCACCCGCGCGGTGCCGTCGGACGAGGCGTCGTTCACCGCGATGACCTCGCAGACCACCGGGCCCTGGGCGAGGGCCGAGGATACGGCCTCGCCCACGAGCCCGGCGTCGTTGTACGCGATCACCACGACGGAAACGGTGGGGAGGTTGCTGCTGTTCACCCGGAGGATCCTAGGCGACCGACGTAAAGGCGCCTTCAAACCCTCCGGGGCGGATTCCCTCGGGAGGGGACTAGAACGGCCGGAACTCGTCGTATTCCTTCTGCACCGAGTCCCCGCGCTCGGCCTCCTTCTCCTTGCGGCGGGTGGTGGCCGGACGCGGGGCGTCCAGACGGTGGTCCTCGCCGCGGCGGCCCAGCATCTCGGCGCCGGCCATCACGGTCGGCTCCCAGTCGAAGACGACCGCGTTCTCGTCGGAGCCGATGGCCACGCCGTCACCGGCGCGGGCGCCGGCCTTCTTGAGCGCTTCCTCGACACCGAGGCGGTTGAGGCGGTCGGCGAGGTAGCCGACGGCCTCGTCGTTGTTGAAGTCGGTCTGGCGGACCCAGCGCTCCGGCTTCTCGCCGCGCACGTTGTAGACGTCCTCGACCTCGTCGTAGGTGACGGTGAAGCCGGCGTCGTCCACGGCCTTCGGGCGGATGACGATGCGGGTCGCCTCCTCCTTCGGCTTGCGGGCGCGGGCCTTGGCGATGACCTCGGCGAGGAAGAAGGAGAGCTCCTTCAGACCCGTGCGGGCCACCGCGGAGACCTCGAACACCTTGTAGCCGCGCGCCTCCAGGTCGGGGCGGACCATGTCGGCGAGCTCCTGGCCGTCCGGGATGTCGACCTTGTTCAGGACGACGAGGCGGGGGCGCTTCTCCAGGCCGCCGCCGTAGAGCCTGAGCTCCTCCTCGATGACGTCGAGGTCGGCGATCGGGTCGCGGTCGGACTCCAGCGTGGCGGTGTCCAGGACGTGCACGAGCACCGAGCAGCGCTCGACGTGGCGCAGGAACTCCAGGCCGAGGCCGCGGCCCTGGCTGGCGCCGGGGATCAGGCCCGGGACGTCGGCGATCGTGTAGACGGTCGAGCCGGCGGTGACGACGCCCAGGTTCGGGACGAGGGTGGTGAAGGGGTAGTCCGCGATCTTCGGCTTGGCCGAGGACAGCACCGAGATCAGCGAGGACTTGCCGGCGCTCGGGAAGCCGACCAGCGCCACGTCGGCGACGGTCTTGAGCTCCAGGACGACGTCGCCGGTGGTGCCGGGGACGCCGAGGAGCGCGAAGCCGGGCGCCTTGCGGCGGGCGGAGGAGAGCGCGGCGTTGCCGAGACCGCCGCGGCCGCCCTCGGCGGCCACGTAGGTGGTGCCCTGGCCGACGAGGTCGGCGATGACGTTGCCCTCCTTGTCGAGGACGACGGTGCCGTCCGGCACGGGCAGGATCAGGTCCTGGCCGTCCTTGCCGGAGCGGTTGCCGCCCTCGCCGGGCTTGCCGTTGGTGGCCTTGCGGTGGGGGCTGTGGTGGTAGTCCAGCAGGGTCGTGATCGCCTGCTCCACCACCAGGATGACGTCGCCGCCACGGCCGCCGTTGCCGCCGTCGGGGCCGCCGAGCGGCTTGAACTTCTCCCGGTGAACGGAGGCGCAGCCGTGGCCCCCGTTACCCGCGGCGACGTGCAGCTCGACGCGGTCCACGAAGGTGGTCATGGGTGTTCCTCCAGATACAGCGGGAATAGTCCGGAAAATCCGGTGGCAGGCCTTGCTGCCCATTAAACGTGTCTATGTGACAACGCGCCGAGGGCGGACCTCTCTTCCCGGCTCGCGCCGGGAAGAGCTGAGATCCGCCCTCGGGAAGTTACGAACGCTTGATCAGCCGGAGCTGGATCAGGCGGCCGGAACGATGTTGACGACCTTGCGGCCACGGTGCGTGCCGAACTCGACGGCACCCGCCTGCAGCGCGAACAGCGTGTCATCGCCACCACGACCGACACCCGAACCCGGGTGGAAGTGGGTGCCGCGCTGGCGGACGAGGATCTCACCAGCGGAAACGACCTGACCGCCGAAGCGCTTCACGCCGAGCCGCTGAGCATTGGAGTCGCGCCCGTTCCGGGTGGACGATGCGCCCTTCTTGTGTGCCATGTCTCAGTCCCTCTTACTTCGCAGCCGCGGGGATACCGGTGACCTTGATCGCCGTGTACTGCTGGCGGTGACCCTGGCGACGGCGGTAGCCGGTCTTGTTCTTGTAGCGCAGGATGTCGATCTTGGCGCCCTTGTGGTGGTCCACAATCTCGGCCGTGACCTTGATACCGGCCAGGACCCACGGGTCGCTGGTCACGGCGTCGCCATCGACAACGAGCAGGGTCGAGAGCTCGACCGTGTCGCCAACCTTGGCAGTGGAAATCTTGTCAACCTCAACGATGTCACCAACAGCAACCTTGTGCTGGCGACCACCGCTGCGCACGATGGCGTACACGCGGATCTCTCTCTCGCTCGATTCGGGAACCCCTGAAGCCAGCCGGCCCCGCGGGAACCGCAGGCCGGCCTCCCCCGCGCCGCGAGGCGGTACGGGAGGTGAGGTGCTCAGTGGATGGCGTGCACATAGACACGCCAGCGACCCAGGTTACGGGCCCCGGTCTGAGGGGTCAAACCGGGGGCTGGGAACGCAGCCGCGGGCCCCGCGATGAACTACTGCGACGCGGAGGCGAAAGTCACGATGGGGCCGTCTTCAGAATCATCGACTCCGACAACGAAATCCCGACCGGGGAATTCTACATACAGAGCGGCTCGCCACGCTCGCGCAATACGCTCAGCCGCAAATTTCAACGCCTGTGAATCCTCTTCCACATCACGCGACTCGACGAGTTGCCAAACTCGCAGACGATTGAGTGTCATCTCAATTTTTCGAGTATCACCAGAGCAGTTCTCGTACCAGTCAGCGAAATTCGACTTCTCGTACACTCGATCCCACAGCACACAGCCCTGCACTTCAACAAACCGGGGCCAGAAAACGAGAGAGAATGCCGCCAACAATGCCAGGTCGCCATTGCCCTTCACATAATCGACGTAGTCGAGATCCCCTCCCCACTCATCTACCCAGGTTTTAATTTTAGAGTACTCCGTAGGGTCGTCCATCGAAAACTCCTCAGGGAACACCTAAGTGCCCGCCACAGACTGGCGGGCACATAGGATCAACGTCGAATACTGCTAGATCTTTGACTCTCTGGAGTGACGGTCGTCAACTCCGGCTACTAGGGCCTGACCTACCTGCAGCCGCACAACTCTTCTTCCGGGCGAAGAGAACGCGGCATCTTCTCCCACTTGATGAACTTCTGTCCAGTCTTCGGGTTTCTATGCGTCACCGTTGAGAGGATATGCGGGGCCGGCACAGCATTGGGACCCTTGCCGTGTGTAGCCGACTCTTCCAACAAATCTGCGCGCTGGTACAGCTCCCCGTCGTCATCGTAACGCCCATATGCGGTCACCGTGCCGTCTTCCTTCTGACGGAAGAGCGTTTCACCGGGATTTCCCTGGTCGGGGAATCGTCCACTTATCTGCCGTGCACCCACGAGACTCAACCCGCCGGTGTCACAGTTATGCACGAGTACCGGCACGGCCGCGGCCAGAACGTAATAGGCGTGGATGCCCTCGATGGTCAGGTCGTGCGTTTGGCGCAGCTCATTGAAGAATCGCATCCCCGACAACTCGACCGTGCTGCCGTTCGGCGTCCGCAGTCGCATTCCCGGGCGCAAGTCACCAGCATCAATGAATCGGTGTTCGCTCTCGACCCAGAAGGGGTGGGTTACGGTCGAGACGAGCGACGCCACCCCGGACTCGGTGTCCATCGTCAGGTCGACGAAGTGCTTGTCGTCGCGCGTGACGATCGTGCCGACGACCTCCCGCGTCACCGTCTCACCGGTCGACGGATCGGTCGTGGTGATCCGGTCACCGACCTCGACATCCTCGATCTTCTTCGTCGATCCGTCGTCTAGAAGGACCTCCGTGCCGGGCAGGAAGCTGTGCGGGATGGGGCAGCTGCCCCCGGATCCCTTGATCCGCGCCTTGACTGCCGCCAGCGCACCCTTGGCCTTTTCGACCTTCTCCGAGGTCTTGAACCAGGCCTTGACCCCGGACACCAGGTCGAGCGCGAGCCCGCCCAGTTTCTTGATGAGGGCCCCGGCCTTCTCCCACTCGGTCGGCCACCCGTACTTCTTGAGGACCTTGCCTGCGATGCCGCCGGCGAAGCTGCTCGCGATGTTGAGCGCCGTTTCACCACACGCACCGAGGTCGCCGCTGGAGAAGCAGTCCAGGGCCGCCGTCACACCGAGCTCGTCCATGAGGATCTTGGTGATCTGCTTGACGGCGTTCTTGATCTTCGTCTTGGTGCGGTTGTGCTCGCCCTCCGCATTGCGCAGGTTGGTTTCCGCCTCCGTGGTCGGCGGGTCCTCCTTCTTGCGCTCCGGGGTCCACTTGCCGCCCGTGCAGTCGTCCCTGCCCCGGCAGAACTCCCGCTCGTCCGGGTCGTACAGACCGCTCGGGTCGCTCGCGGAGACCGGGCGGTTGTGCGCGTAGGCGTACGCGTTCAGCTGCTGGGCGTCGTTCGTGTCGACGACCGGGTCCGGGGTGATGAACTTGCCCAGGAACGGGTCGTACTCGCGGGCCCCGATGGTCGTGAGGCCCGTGGACGCGTCGATCGTGCCGCCGACGAAGCCCTTCTCGCCCTTCCAGGTGCCCTGGGGGGTGCCGCGGCTGTTGCCGTACGGGTCCATCCGCCGCTGGGTGACCGCACCCGTCGTGGCGTCGATCGACATCTCGGCCGTGCCGTGGTGGTCGGAGGCCAGGAACGACAGCTTCTTGTCCGGCGTGCGGATCGCGACGCTCTGTCCCGCGAAGGCGTAGTAGCGCGTCGCCTTGGCAGTGGTCGTCCCCGCGTCCAGGCGCAGTTCCATGCCCGGCAGGTACACGGTGGTACCGGTGGCGTCCTTGCGCTGGACCCGGCCGCCGTCGGGGCCGTAGAGGAACGTCGTCTCCGACGCCTCGTTCGTGCCCGGCGTGGTGACGTCGTCCGGCCGGCTGTTCTTCACCGGGTCGCCGAGGGCGTCGTACTCCAGGGTCTGGGTGTTGCCTCCGATCGTGCGGGTGGTCGTGTTGCCGGCCGTGTCGTAGCCGTACGTGTACTGACGGTCACCGGTCGGGGTGTTCTCCACGACCTTCTGGACCTGGTGGCTGCCCGCCTTGTAGGTGAAGGTGCGCTTGACGTCCTTCGTGGCGTTCAGGCCGGTGTCGTGCGCCGTCTCGGTGAGGCGGTTGCCGACCGAGTCGAACGTGTACGAGTTCCAGTACGGGGCCGGGCCGCCCAGTGCGGAGGCGCCGGGGGCCGTGTTGCAGGCCGCCGGACCCGAGCCCGAGACCGGAACCTGGCTGCCGACCGTGCCGGACGCACCGGCCGCGGCCTTGGTGGTCGCCGGGGTCCAGGACTCCGTCATGCGGGCCTGGTAGTCGTACGCGAAGCACTGCAGGTCGGGCGTACCGCTGCCGGCGACGTCGGCGATGGACCGGACGTTGCCGATCTGGTCGTAGGAGTAGTTCGACTCCTTCGCCGGACCCGTGGTGGAGCCGTAGACGTCCACCTTCGAGTTCAGGAGCCGGTCGGTACCGGTCTCGTACTGGAAGGTCTGCCAGACCTTCTTGCCGCCGTTGTTCAGCTCCAGCTGCTGCAGGAGGGTGCGGCCGGACCAGATGGCGTTGGTGACGTACGACGTCGTGCCCGTCATGCTCTTCAGGCGCTGGATGTCGTCGTAGCCGTAGGCGAGGGTCTCGGCATCGAGACCGCCCGCCGCCGGGAGTGAGTCGCTCTGCTTGGTGCCGTCACGGTTGTAGGCACTGCCGAAGACATAGGTTCCGGCCAGGCCCGTGCCAGAGGAGGCGGGGACCGTGTAGGCCGTCTTCATCGGCTGGTAGAACTCGTCCATCGCCTGCGTGACCGAGGCGAAGTACTCCGTCGCGTTGATGTAACGCAGCGACGCCCACTCTTTGCCCAGCCACCCCGCCTTGTCGTACCGCTGCTCGGTGAGCTTGGTGCCGGTGTTCGCGGGGCCGTCCCACGTCGTCAGGACGCGGTCGAGCTTGTCGTAGACCGTCGAGACCGTCTTGCCGCGGGCGTCCGTGGTGGACGTCGGCCGGTCGGCGTCATCGTAAGTGGTCGTGCGCTTGCCCGAGTCCGGGTCCACCGCCTCGATCTGCCGGTCGAGCTGGTCGAACTTGTACGACCACACGTTGTTCGCCGGGTCGGTGAGCTGCTTGAGCTTGCCCGTCGGCGTGTACGTGTACTTGGTGGTGTCGTAGCCGGAGGTCGGACCGTTCGGCACCGGGGAGGCGCTCTTGTAGTGGCGTACCTCGGTGGTCCGGCCCTGGCCGTCGGTCAGCGTCGTCTTGGGCGTACCGCCGACCGGCGGGTCGACGTGCGTGCGGTCGCCGCCGTGGACGATCGTGGTCCGCCACTGCTCGCCGCCGGCCACGGCGGAGATCTGCGCGGTGGTGCGGCCCAGGCCGTCGTACTCGTAGAGGGTCTGCGCGCCGACATCGCCGTTGCGGACGATCAGCAGCTCGTCGGAGGCCGCGCCCGCCGCGTTGTACGTGGCGTTGACCTTGGCGATCTTGCCGGTCGGAGTGTAGAAGGTATCCGCCACCATGCGGGTGCCGGAAGGGCCTTCCGTCTGCTTCTGGCGCGGACGCAGCAGGCTGTCGTAGAGCTCGTACTCGGCTCCGTAGGAGCCGTCGATCTCGATCTTCTCGGTCTTCACGGAGACCGGCTTGTCGAGACGGTAGTTGTAGCTGTACTTGACGCTCGGCGTCTGGCCCGCGCTCTTCGAGCGGTCCGGGAGCCAGACGGAGACCAGGCGGCCGAGCGGGTCGAACGCCAGGTCGCCGCGCTTGCCGTTCGGGTCGGTCTGCCCGGTGGACAGGCCGAAAGCGGGGTCGAAGTCCCTCGTGTTGATGTGGCCGAGGGCGTTGGTGACCTTGGTCTGGGAAATGAGGCCATTGACGTCGGTGTACGCCGTCTTGGTCTCCGCGCCCAGGGCATCGGTCTGTGAGGCCGGCCGGCCGAAGGCGTCGTACGTGGTCGTACCGGTGACCTTGTAGGTGGCCGCGGTCCCGTTGTGGGACGTCATGCGCTCGGTCTGCGTCGCGTTGCCCACGGTGGGCGCGGCGCCGAAGGCCAGGCCGTCGTACGCGGTGCGCTCGTCCGAGATCACCTGCGTCTTGCGGTCGGGGGTGGTGGCGCACTTGACCGAGACGGACTCGACCCGGGAGGCCGCGCCGAGGATGTTGGCCGCCGCGTTGTCCGCGTAAGACGTACGGGTGCAGGTGTCGTCGGCCGTGGTCGACAGGTCGCCCAGGTCCTCCGCCTCCAGGATCCGGCCGGTGCCGTTCGTGAGGTCGTACGTCGCGTTCGACTCGGACTCGCGGCGGCCGTCGCCGCCCTCGGTCACCGTGTAGCCGCGCGTCTTGACGGTCCTGGTGAACGAGGCGTGGCTGGTGCCCCAGGTGTTGGCGTCCGTCGCGGTGTAGTGCCGCATCGGGGTCTTGATGACCTTGGAGACGAGCTTGTCGCCGTCGTAGGTGGCGGACTCCAGCTCGTGGCCGCTGAACTCCTTGTGGTCCGTGTACGTACCGCCCTCGGAGTCGGCGACCGTCACCGAGCGGGCGGTGCCGTCCGGCTTCTTGTCGCCGTCCATGCCCTGGAGGTACGTGTAGTCGATGCGGGTCTTGGTGGCAGCGGTGCCGCCGGTGGTCACCTTGACCTTGCCGTAGCCCTGCCAGCCGCCCCAGGTGAGGTACTTGTCCTCGGTCATGCCGTCCGGCTCGGCCTTACGCCAGCCTGCGGGGCCCTGGTAGTCGTACTCGGTGACCTGTTCCGGGGCGCCGCCGGTCCGGTCGGTCTCGATGACCTGCGCGACGACGTACTTGTGGAACCAGTCGGTGATCGGGTCGAGGAACCCCGGCGGGGACCAGACGACCGGGTAGCAGCGCTTGGTGGACTCGCCCGGCTTGGGCAGGGCGTCCTTCGTGCACTCCGCCGGGGCGTAGTTGACGTCCAGCTGGGCACCGGTCTCGCTCAGGACCGTGGACAGGCGGAAGCGGTAGAAGGGATCGATGCTCTCGCTCAGGCCGTCGACCCGGTTCTTGAGCTGGGTGCCCATCAGTTCGACCGAGGGGACCTTGGCGGTGCCGCCCCTGCGCCCCTCGTGGTCGATCTTGGACAGCCACAGGGTCTTGGACTGGTCGCCGTTGTCGGTGAACTGGTGCGTGAACGTCCAGGCTTCGACGTCGTCGTAGGTCGTGGCGTCCTTGCGGATCTGCGTGGTGACGCCGGTCAGCCGCTGACGGGTCCAGTAGGAGGCCGCGACCTGGGTGGCGTTGCACTTGGTGCTCGGCGCGCAGTAGCGGTCCATCGGGACGTCCGGCCAGTGGGCGGCGTTCGCCGTCTTGAAGTCGGCCGGGAGGCACTTGAAGGTGTCAGTCTCCAGGCAGCGCTCCTTCGTGGTGAACACGACGCGGGCCGGGGCCTTGGCGGAGTAGACGGTGGCCTCGCGCTGGCCGTAGTCGATGCGCTTGAGGTAGCCGCCCGCCGTGTACGGGGTGCCGTTGACGTCGGTCTTGCCGTTCAGGGCGTAGTGGTTCGTCTCCTTGTTGAAGAAGTACGAGATGACGTTGCCCTGGCGGTCCTTGACGTAGTCCAGGTTCCAGCGCCAGGCCTGCTGGCAGGAGGCGTTCGCGAAGGTGGCGTTGTAGCAGGGCTCACCCGTGTTGTTGCCGAAGACCGGGGCGGTCCAGACCGAGTCGGTCTGCTCGTTGCCCGTGGCCCAGCCCGGCAGGCGGTTCTTGCCGAAGTAGTACTCGGTGCCGTCGGTCGTGGTGATCTTCCAGTGCTCGCCGTCGTTGTCGCCGTTCACGGCGCCGGTGAGCTGCTCGACCTTGGAACCGTCGTCGGAGGCGAGGCGCCACTTGCCGTCGGCGTCGCCCTTGATGATCTCGGTGGACGAGCCGTTGAGCATCACCGTGGCGTTGTCGAAGGCCCAGCACTGCTCGGCGGAGGACGACTGGCCGTCCTTCGCGCAGGACTTGTAGCGGCGCTCGACGTAGCCGGGCTCGTAGGAGAAGCCCTCACCGACCCAGGAGCCCTGGTTGTTGGTATCGGACGTACGGCCGTCCGCGGACTGCGAGGAGTAGCCGAGGCCGAGCGACGGCACCTGGCCACCGGGGACCGGCGGCGTGCGCAGCGGGTACGACCAGGAGAAGCCGCCCGAGGAGTTCGACACGCTCCACTTCGCCGACGGGGCGAGCGGAGTGGCCGCGTAGTTGCCCTGAGAGGAAGAACCGCCCGCGGCGAGGGCCACCATCGAGCCGCCACCGGCCAAGCCGGCCGCCATGGCGGACATGCCCGCCATGCGCGCCGGGGCGCTCACGTCGGCAGAGACCGTCTTCGTCTTCGGGTCGTTGACCGTCTTCAGCGGCTTGGGCAGGTCGGGACAGGCGGCGGTGCCCGGGTCGGCGACCGCGGCGCAGGCCGGGAGCTCGACGAGCTGCAGACGGGAGCCGTAGGCGCCGCCGAAGCCGTCGGCGAAGGCCGAGTAGTCGACCTTCAGGCGGACGTCGCCGCCCGCCGGTGCCGTGTCGGCCCGCTGGACGCGCAGCAGGGCCCCGGCGCCGAGCTGGGTGGCGCGCTTCGGGTCGACGACGTCGACCCGGACCTTGCCGGGGGCCTTTCCGCCGGAGACGGCGGCGGCCTTGAAGGACACCGCCGGGGCGGCGGCCTCCTTCGCGGGGGCGACGGCGACCGGCAGGCCGCCGACCTTCACTGGCGCCGGGGCGGTGCCCGCGGCTGCCGGTACGGCGACCTCGGCGCTGCCGCTGCCGGGCCAGACCGGCTTGTCCAGCTTCTTGACGGCCGCCTTGGCGGTGGCGTTCGCCGGGCGGCCCTTGGACTTGGCCTTGGTTCCCTTGACGGGGTCGCCGAAGTTCTGGACTCCGGGCCGCTTGGTGCCGCCGGGGGCCAGTTCCAGCGCCTGGACGGACGAGGCGGACAGGGCGAGGCTCAGGCCGATGACGACTGAGCCCAGCGTTCGCCGGTGTATGCGCCGATTGAGCAATCGGCCGCGTAGAGACATCAGTGCACTCCACAAAAAAAAGGGGCAGGAAGGTACTGCGGAAGCGGACAGGTGTGCCCGCCCTGCGAGGGGCGGGCACACCTGTCCGGGGAAAGGTCTAGCTCTGGGCCAGCTCGATCGTGCTGGCGAGCTGGACGACGGAGATCGGGTCGAGGGCGCCGTTGTAGGCGCGGACCTCGTCGATGGCTCCGGCGAAGTACTCGGCGTTGCCGCGGGCCGAACGGCCTACCTGGAGCCCGCCGGTGGCGGCCCAGGTCGTGTTGTCCACGCCCTGCGCCGCGGCCAGCTGGCCGTTGACGTACAGGCGGATCTGACCGGCGAACGCGTCGTAGACGACGGCCAGGTGCTGGCCGGCGGGGTTGGTGTCCGGCAGGACCTGGTTCTCGGAGAAGGCCGTCACCGAGGCTCCGGCCGTGTCGGTCGTGGCCACGGCCAGCTCCCAGCGCTTGGTGGCGCCCTGGTAGCGGACCTGGACCCGGTTGGCGTTCGTACCGGGCAGCGAGAACACCGTCTGCGAGGCCGTGGCGTCCTGCGAGGAGATCTGGACGCGCGCCGAGAGCGTGAAGCTCGTGGCTCCGGTGACCGGGGCGGCCGCCGTCGAGGCGTAGTCCCCGTTGCCGTCGAGGAGCATGTGGCCGGTTCCGACCATGGCGTCGACCGGCGGCGGATCGGCCAGCGGGTCGGGGTTCGGGACGTAGATGGCCGCGTTGCCGGCCATCGTCAGGCCCTGGCCGTTGCCCGCCTCGGGGGAGGTTCCGGACTGGGCCGTGTTGAGCTGCCAGTAGCCCTTGCGCTCCGGCCTGACCGTCTTGATGTCGGTGATCTGGGCGGGCAGGAGCGGCCGGCTGAAGACCCGGACCTCGGCGAGGTCGCCGACGAAGGCGTCCTCGTAGCCCGCCTTGTCGATGTGGCGGCCGATCTGCAGTGCGCCGTAGGACTTCCAGGTGGAACGGCGGACCGTCTCGCCCTTGAGGTCCTTGTCGACGTACAGCTGGATCTTGCCCGCGGTGCCGTCGTAGATACCGGTCAGCAGCACCCACTGGTCCTTGACCGGGGTGACGCCGGTGGACACGGCCTTCCATTCACCGAGGGTGTCGACGTCGTCGACCGGGACGGAGAACTTCCAGGTCTTGGCCATGGCGTCGTAGCCGAGGACGAAGCCCGGCTCGCCGGTGCCGTCCTGGCTGATGACCGTCATGTCGCGGCTCAGGTCCGTGGGCCGGACCCAGGCGCTGACGCTGAAGCCCTTGAGGGTGTCCAGCACCGTGCTGCCCGCGTCGACCCAGCTGCCGGCGGTGCCGTCGAAGCGGGCCGCGCGGTCGATGGTGCCGCCCGGGCCGGGGACACCGAAGGTGACACCCGGGCCGAAGCCGGCCGGGTACTTGCCCTGCTCCTCGTCGGCGGCGTTGCCGCCCGCCTCGTCGGCGAGGTTCCACTGCGCGGCCGCGGCTGCGCCTGCGGCGACGTAGAAGGAGTGACGGGCGATGGCACTCGGGTGCCCCGCCTTGTCGACCGCGACGACTTCGACCCAGTGCGGACCGGAGCGGGTGGGCGTCCAGGTCACCGAGGCCGGGCCGCCCGCCGTGGTGTTGGCGACCTCCTTGGCGGTCTCACCGGCGAAGGTGTAGCGGTACTTGACGATGTCCGTGTCGGGCACGGTGTCGTTCGGGTTGGGCGAGAAGGTGAACGTGCCGGGAGCCCCGACACCGTCGTGGTAGACGTTGGTGGCCGGGTACTGGGTGCTGAAGACGTTCGGCTTGCCCGGGAACGTCTTGTCGTACATGAACTCGCACTTGCCGCTCCACGGCCCCCATCCGTCGCCGTCATGGGCGGCGACGCTCCAGGAGATGGCCGTGTTCTCGGGAATCGTCGTGCGGGCGGTGTGCTCGAAGGGGGTGGAGCTGGTCGGCGCCTTGTAGTTCGTGTCCTCCTCGTAGGACTTGGCGGCGCCCGCCGCGTCCTTCCACTCCAGCTTGAAGCGGACCTTGACCTGCTCGCCCGCGTCGGCGTCGTTCGCTATGGCGCGCAGCGTCGGCGGCACGTCGCTGTAGGGCCGGCCGGTACCCGTGACGCAGGCGCCACCGGGGTTGGACGACATGGAGGTGGTGTTGATCAGGCCCGGCAGCGTGTTGTAGCTGATGCTCAGGTAAGCGTTGCCGCAGACCCGCTTCCAGCCGCCGAAGCTGCCCTCGTTCTGGGCCTTGAGGTTGAAGAGCATCGAGGGCCAGCCCTCGTTGGCCGCGGTGCGCACGCTGTTGGTCAGGCCGCCGGAGGCACCGGACTTGAAGTGCATGTTGGCCTGGGACGTGCAGCTCGTCGGCTGGATCTTCTCGTTGAGCGTCTCCAGCGTCGTCAGCGTCACGTTCTGGGTGTTGTTCCAGTTGCTGCCGCTGTCGATGTGGGCGCTGCTGCCGCCGATCCGCTGGAGCTGGATGGGTTCGGCCCGGGCGTCGGCCCAGTACACGTGCTGGACGCGCGCGCTGAAAGTGGCGCCGAGGATCTGCTTGCCGCTGTAGAAGGACAGCGGGATCTGGAAGGCCACACGGCGCGTGCCGACACCGGCGCAGGAGGCGGCGCTGTAGTCCGTCGGGCACTTGCCCACGCCCGCGCTGCCGGAGTACTGCCACTCGCCCACCGTGGGCTTGCCCGACATGACGCCGGTCCAGCCCGAGCGGTCGGCCGTCTTCTGGATCGGGTCGATGACCACGGGGAAGACCGTCGCGCCGTCACGCAGCAGCTTCTGGTCGGGGACCAGGGTCAGCTTGTCCTTGGACACCTCGATGCCGAGGGCCGCGGCCTTGCCGCCGCCGCCCGGGCCTTCGAGGGCCGGAGCCAGCTCCGCGGCGGCGGCCGGCCCGGTGGGGGCGTCGGCGCGGGCCGCGGACAGCGACTGGGCTACGGCCTTGGGGCCCTTGGTGCGGGCGGCGGCCTCCTGGGAGGCGGCCGAGTCCCACATGGACGGGGCACCGGACTGGAAGACCGTGCCGCCGACCGTGCTGTCCTCGGCGGTGACGGCGCCGTTCGCGTCCTTCTTGTACGTCAGGCCCTTGGCCTTGAGGCCGAGGTCCAGGCGCGTCAGGCGCGGGTCGGCGGCAGCCTGCGGGGTCTTGACGACCAGCAGGTGGCCGAAGCCGTTGGCCTCGGCGCGCACCTTGAGGTCGACGCCCGGCAGCGCGTCCGGGTACGTGGCGGTGTCGCCGTCGAGCACGGGCGCGGGGAGCTTGCCGTAGGGCCAGGTCAGCGCCATCTCATGGGTGTTGCGGGTCATCGTGACGAACGGCTTGCCGGCCGCGCCGTCGGAGAAGGCCAGACCGACGGTGGTCGCCTTCGGGACGACACTGCCGTCCGCGCGCTTGACCAGCGTCTTGTCGATGCCGACCCACTTGCCGTTCTTCACGGCGTGCACCGGTTCGGTGTACTCGCGGGCCGTGTACGAGCCGTCCGGTGCGGCGAAGATCTCCCGCTGCTCGGTGCGCAGGCCGAGGACCTCGACCTGCTTGCCGCTCTTGCGGGCGGCGACCCGCGCCTCGACCTCCGTCTGCACCGGGGTGCCGACGGCGACGGGCTCCGGGCCGGTGGCCGGCTTGTCGGCGCCGGTCCACAGGTCCAGGCCGAGGGTGGTGGCGACGAGGGCTCCGGCGGTGACGGCCGCGAGCGAGGCACGGCGCAGCACGGTACGGCGCAGTCCCCTGGGCTGGGTCGTCATCATCGGACCACCGTTCCGAAGGTGTTGGCGTCGGCGGGCAGACCGCCCTGGCCGGGCTTGAACGTCTCGATGGGCGCGCCGTCCGAGCCGCTGATCGTCCACGGGAACAGGTAGACCGCGCGCCCCTCGGCCGGGCCGTACGGCATGCCGACGTACAGACCGGCGGAACCGCCGCCGATGCTCATCCCCGCGTACAGGCGCTCGGCCGACGGGGTCTTGATCTCGGAGCCGGGCTCCAGGAGCTTGTCCGAGTCACCGGGCGGCCCGAGCATCCCGAACATGTGCACCATGCCCCGGTCGGCGAGACCGCTGACCGAGTCCTCGCCCGGAACGCCCACGGCAAGGCGGACGTTGGCCGCCGTGCTCGTGGCGTTCGGCTCGGTGTTGAAAGCCGCGACGCGCTGGCCGAAGCGGTCGCCCGACTCGGACTCACCGCCGACATTGGCCACGTTCTGGTGGATCCAGTTGAGCTCG
This sequence comes from Streptomyces sp. NBC_01294, assembly GCF_035917235.1. NCBI lineage: Bacteria > Bacillati > Actinomycetota > Actinomycetes > Kitasatosporales > Streptomycetaceae > Streptomyces > Streptomyces sp. NBC_01294. The sequence goes on along the minus strand of NZ_CP108423.1, from coordinate 5,467,029 downwards.
GTGTAGGCACCGGCCGCGTCGAGCTTGAACACCTGGACGGCGCCCGCGTCGACGGTGGTGTCCAGGTCCTCGCCCGGGACACCCACGGCGAGGAGCGACTCGGTGGTGCTGGTGGCCCCGGCCGCGCGGTAGGGGACCGCCGCGATCGACGTGCCGAAGACGTCGCCGTTCTCGCAGCCCCCGTACACGTTCGGACTGTCCTGGTTGATCACGCCCAGCGGCTTGGGCGAGCCCGAGGTCAGGACGTGGCTGAAGATCGTCACCGAACCCGCGTCGGGGATGGTGCCCTGTGCCTCTCCCGGGGAGCCGACCACGAGGTGGTTCTCCGTGGCCGTGAGGGACGCGCCGAAGCGGTCGTACTCCTCCTTGGCGTCGGGCACCGCTCCCGCGGTGGCCGTGTCCTGGCTGACGAAGGCGGCCGTCATCGTGGTCGAGCCGGAGATGTAGAGGAAGGCGCCCGCGTCCACCGTGGTGCCGACGTCCTCGCCAGGCACGCCGGCGACGAGGAACGGCACACCGGCCGAGGTCTTGCCCGCGGCGAGGGAGTAGCCCGTCCAGTCGTACGACTCGGAGCCGATGGCGGAGATCAGGCCTGCGCCCTGGACGTACTCGACGCTCGCCTTGCCGGCGGCCAGGCCGGTGGGCGAGCCGTGGACGACGACGATCCGGCCGGCGTCGATGCCCGCGCCGGTGCCGACGTCCTCGTAGGGCGTTCCGATGGCGAGGTCGCTGCAGCCGTCGAGGTCGGCGTCGTACACGGCCATCGAGTAGCCGAAGAGGTCACCCGCCTCGGACCCCCCGGACTTGGCGGTTTCCTGGGTCAGTTCCAGGACTCCCTTGCCGCCGCCGTACACGATGTGCACGACCCCGGCCTTGGAGACGCCATTGGCGGTGGCCTCGGGGTCCGCGATCGCGGTGTCCCGGATGCCGTCCCCGTTGAAGTCCGATTCGGCCCCGGAGCAGCCCGCGGCCGCGGTGGCCGTGCTCACGAGGGGGGTCGGTCCTGCCGTCAGGGTCAGGGTGAGGGCCGTGGCCGCCAGGGCCCACGCTCCTCTGGCGGCACGCCGCCTGGCCGCGCCGTGTGGCGCGGTTGTCGCTCTGCTCACGTAGTGGTTCCGTTTTCGTCGATTTCGAAGCTGCTGAGCGGCAGCCGGAAACCAGGAAGGAGCAACGGAACGTGAAAGATGTGCATCAAAGAGCGACGCGGGCGCGGGTCAGTGCGCGTGCGTCGGCCCATCCCCCCGCTCGCCAGGGATCCCCCCCGTGACAAGCCGCTTGACAGCAAGCGTTGAGCCACTGTGGCGTGAACTTGCCTGCTGAACAAGAGTCAATGTCCGACATTAGGTGATCCAGACTCCTAACGGATTGATCACATCCGGAAAAGAAACGGCCCTGCCCGGCACCAACTGGTGCCGGGCAGGGCCGTTTTGAACCGTACGCCGCGAAATCAGCCCTCGGTCGGAGCCGAGACGGACGGCGGCGTCTGCTGCTCCGCCGCCGCGGTCTTCTTCGTCGTCCGCTTCGCCGCGGTCTTCTTGGTCGTGGCCGCCTTCTTGGCCACGGTCTTCTTGGCGGCCGCCGCCTTCTTGGCCGGGGCCTTCTTCGCCGTGGTCGCCTTCTTGGCCGGGGCCTTCCGGGCGGCCTTCTTGGCCGGTGCGGCCTCGACGGTCTCCTCGGCCGGTGCGGCTTCCTCCGCCGGCGTCGCCGGCTCGGTCACCGGGGCCTCGACGACCACCACGGCGGCCTCGGCCGCGCCTGCCGGGGAACCGGCGGGTGCGGTGGCCTTACGGGTGGCACGCCGGCGCGGACGGGCCGGTGCGGCCTCCGCCACGGGGGCCTCCTCGACCACGGCGACCGGCTCGGGCTCGACGACGGGCTCGGGCTCCACGACCGGCTCCGGCTCCGGCACGACGACCGGCTCCGGGGCCACCTCGGCCGCGGGGGCCGGGGCGCCCGCCGGGGCGGTGGCCTTACGGGTCGCGCGGCGACGGGTACGGCCCTTCGGCGCGGCCTCCTCGACGGGAGCGGCCGGGGCCGTCTCCACGACCTCCACCGCCTCCACGACCTCGGCGACGACCTCGGCGGCCGGCTCCAGGACGGTGTCGGCCGGCTCGGTCACCGGCTCGGCGACGACCTCGGCCACGGGGGCCGGAGCCTGCTCCGGGGTCACCGCACCGCGCGGGGCGCCCGCCGGAGCGGTCGCCTTGCGGGTGGCACGGCGCCGGTTGCGACGGCCGCTGATGCCCGCGGCGGCCTCGGCCTCGGCCGGGCTGCTGTAGAGCTCCTCGTCCGCGACGAACTCCGGCTCGGGCAGCGCCCGCGGCGCGGCGGCCTCGGCGGCCACCTCCGCCTCGGATTCAAAGCCCTCGGTCTCGACCGTCTCGACCTCGTGGTCGTGCTGGTCGAACTCACCGCGGCCACCGCGGCGCTTCGAGCGCTTGCCGTTGCCACCGCCGCCGATCGCGGTCGGCGTCTCCATGTGCACGATGACACCGCGGCCGTTGCAGTGGACGCAGGTCTCGGAGAAGGACTCCAGCAGACCCTGGCCCACCCGCTTGCGGGTCATCTGGACCAGGCCCAGCGAGGTGACCTCGGCCACCTGGTGCTTCGTACGGTCGCGGCCCAGGCACTCCAGCATGCGCCGCAGGACCAGGTCGCGGTTGGACTCCAGGACCATGTCGATGAAGTCGATGACGACGATGCCGCCCAGGTCGCGCAGCCGCAGCTGGCGCACGATCTCCTCGGCCGCCTCCAGGTTGTTCCTGGTGACGGTCTCCTCGAGGTTGCCGCCCTGACCGGTGAACTTGCCGGTGTTGACGTCGATGACGATCATCGCCTCGGTCTTGTCGATCACAAGCGAGCCGCCCGAGGGCAGCCACACCTTGCGGTCGAGCGCCTTGGCGAGCTGCTCGTCGATCCGGTACGTCGCGAAGACGTCGACCTCGGAGGTCCAGCGGGACAACCGGTCGGACAGGTCCGGGGCCACGTGGTTCACGTAGCCGTGGATGGTCTCCCAGGCGCCGTCACCGCTGACGATGACCTTCGAGAAGTCCTCGTTGAAGATGTCGCGCACGACGCGGACGGTCATGTCCGGCTCGCCGTACAGGAGGCTCGGCGAAGAGGTCGAGATCTGCTTCGACTTCTTCTGGATGTCCTCCCACTGGGCCTGCAGACGCTCGACGTCGCGGCGCAGCTCGTCCTCGCTCGCGCCCTCGGCGGCGGTGCGCACGATGACGCCCGCGTCCTCGGGGACGATCTTCTTGAGGATGGTCTTCAGGCGCGCGCGCTCGGTGTCGGGCAGCTTGCGGCTGATGCCGGTCATCGAGCCCTCGGGCACGTAGACCAGGTAGCGGCCCGGCAGCGAGACCTGGCTGGTCAGGCGGGCGCCCTTGTGGCCGATCGGGTCCTTGGTGACCTGCACCAGGACCGACTGGCCGGACTTGAGGGCGGACTCGATGCGGCGCGGCCCGTTGGCCATGCCGAGCGCCTCGAAGTTGACCTCACCGGCGTACAGGACCGCGTTGCGGCCCTTGCCGATGTCGATGAACGCGGCCTCCATCGACGGCAGCACGTTCTGGACCTTGCCCAGGTAGACGTTGCCGACGTACGAGGTGGCCTCTTCCTTGTTGACGTAGTGCTCGACGAGCACGTTGTCCTCGAGGACGCCGATCTGGGTGCGCTCGCCGGCCTGGCGGACGACCATCACGCGCTCGACGGCCTCACGGCGGGCCAGGAACTCGGCCTCCGTGATGATCGGGACGCGGCGGCGGCCCTGCTCGCGGCCCTCGCGGCGGCGCTGCTTCTTCGCCTCCAGGCGGGTCGAGCCCTTGATGGACTGGACCTCGTCGGACGGCTCGGCCTTCTCACGGGCCGGGCGCGGCTCGCGGACCTTGACGACGGTGCGCACGCCGTCCTCGTCAGCGGCCTCGGCGGCCTCGGCGGCGGTTTCGCCACTGCGGCGACGGCGACGGCGGCGACGGCGGCTGGAGCTGGAACCGAGGGCCTCCTCGGAGTCCTCGTCCTCTTCCTCGTCCGCCTCCTCGGCGGACTCGGCCTCGGCCTCGGCCTCGGCCTCCGTCTCGTCCTCGGCGGACTCGTCGAGGTCGGCGGCCTCACCACGGCGGCGGCGACGGCCACCGCGGCGGCGACGGCGCGACGGGCGCTCGCCCGACTCGTCGCCCTCCTCGAACTCCGCGGACTCGTCCTCGAACTCGGCGGCCTCGGCCTCTGCCTCCGGCTCCTCCTCCGCGAGCACCTCGGGGAGGGAGACCGGCGCGGACTCGGCTGCGCCGCGCCCACGGCGACGGCGGCGGCCCGCGGGCTGCGGGGCGGGCGTCTGAACTGCCTCGACCTCTGCCTCCGTCTCCTCCTCCTCGACCTCTTCGGCCGGGGCGGCGGCGCGTGCGGCCGCGGCGGCCATGGCCGCGGTCTCGGGGGTCTGGAACATCGGCTCGGCGAACACCGGGGCCTGGAAGACGGCCACGGCGGGACGCGCGGCGCGGCGGGCGCGGGCCGGGGCGACGGGCGCCTCGGTCTCCGCGGCGGGCTGCGCGGCCGGCTGCGGGGCGGCGGCGGCCGAACCGGTGGAGCGGGTGGCGCGGCGGCGGCCGCCGCGCTTCGGCGAGTCCAGGGCGTCGGCCACGGTGAAGGAACGGGCGGCCTTGGGAGCCTCCTCGGCCACGGCTTCGGCCTCGGCGGCCGGGGCCTCTACGACTGCGGCAGCCTCGGCGCCCGGAGCGGCGACGGCGCGAGTGGCACGGCGACGGGCACGCGGAGCGGGAGCGGCCGGAGCCTCCTCCTCGACCACGGGCGCGGCCTCGGCGACGGGCTCGGCGGCCGGAGCGGCCGGGGCCTCGACGACAGCGGCAGCCTCGGCGCCCGGAGCGGCGACGGCGCGAGTGGCACGGCGACGGGCACGCGGAGCCGGGGCGGCCGGAGCCTCCTCCTCGACCACGGGCGCGGCCTCGGCGGCCGGAGCCTCGACGACAGCGGCGGCCTCGGCAGCCGGGGCGGCGACGGCACGGGTGGCACGACGACGGGCACGCGGCGCGGGAGCGGCCGGAGCCTCCTCCTCGACCACGGGCGCGGCCTCGACCACGGGCGCGGCCTCGGCGACAGGGGCCTCCGGGGCGGCGACGGCGCGAGTGGCCCGGCGACGGGTACGCGGCGCGGGAGCGGCGGGCTCCTCGGCGACCGGGGCGGCGGCCGGAGCCTCGGCCACGGCCGGAGCGGCAACGGCCTCGGCGGCCGGAGTCTCGGGAGCGGCCACGGCGCGGGTCGCGCGGCGGCGGGTACGAGCGGGGGCGGCGGCCGGAGCGGCCTCCTCGGCGGGTGCGGCGGCGGCCTCGGCCACCGGGGCCGTCTCCGCGACGCCGCCGGGCGGGCCGGCGGGCCGGGAAGCGGCGCGGCGACGCCTGCGCGGGGGCAGGTTGTCGCTGGGGCTGCCGTTGTCGGCGCTACCTGCGGTGGTGGTGTCGTTTTCGTTGTTGGGCATTGCGGGCGGTTCTCCCGTCACGCTCCCGGGCGCCGCGGCTGACTTCCGGTCCGGCGCGGCTCCGCGTAATGAGCGCGGAACCGGCCTCCGGGGCGCGTTCGCCACACGGGAGCTGTAGTCCATGGCCGCCGGTTCCGTACGTGTTGTCCGTACGGCCTGGCGGAAGTCTTCAGGTCAGTGCGCTGCCCGACCCAGGTGGCTCCCGAGTACCAGGGCTGCGCGACGACGGCGTTCCTTACGCGGCGGGACCTTCCGGCGCCTTCGCGTCGGCTGCTACGGCGGCCGTGGGTGGGGCGGCCGTGTCAGCCTCGCGGTCGGGCGCGAGCGGGTCGGTCACCGTGCCGGACTCCTCGTCGAAGAGCCCCTGCGCCAGCCTGGTCACCGCTGAGGGGACCGGCGGCGCCAGGTCGGCCACAGCTCGGAGACCGGACAGGACGTCGTCGGGTCGCACGGCAGGTGTCAGATGCCGAACAACCAGCCGCAGTATCGCACAGGCATTGTCCAGGGGCCTATCAGCCGGGGCAGGAAGGGCTTCCAGACTGACGACCGCGCCGCGCGTGTCGAAGGTCCGCATGCCGTTCTTGGTCCGGCGCTGCACCTCCACGGTCTCTGCTGCGAGGAACGCCGTCACGGCCCGCTGCGCCTCGGCGGGCTCCACGCCGTCGAGGCGCAGCTCCCACACGGAGGCGGTCAGGCGGTCGGCGAGGCCCGAGGTGCGGGCCTCGACGGCGTCGATGATGTCGAGCCCGGTCGGCATCGACTCGTCGAGCAGCTCACGGAGCTTCTCGGGGTCGCGGGGCTCGGCGAGGGCGATCTCCAGGTACTCGGCCTCGCTGCCGGTCCCGGTCGGGGCGGCGTTCGCGTACGAGACGCGCGGGTGCGGGGTGAAGCCGGCCGAGTACGCCATCGGCACCTCGGCGCGGCGCAGGGCCCGCTCGAAGGCTCGCTGGAAGTCGCGGTGGCTGGTGAACCGGAGGCGGCCGCGCTTGGTGTAGCGCAGTCTGATGCGCTGCACCACCGGTGCGGGTGGCGGGCCTTCGGGCTGTCGCTTGCCCAGTGGTTCTTCTCCTTGTGCGGGGCTCCGCGGCTCGCGCGTCGCCCTGAGCGTCTGTGGGACCGGCCGGCCAGCCACGCCCCGCTCCGGTTCACCCCTGCCGTTCGCGGAGGGAGATCTCGGGAGCGGGCGTGTTGCCTGCGGCTGTCGTACTACCCAGAGTACGCGCCCGTGACCTCGCCGGTTCCACGGGAGGAGTACCGAACAGCGCCCGCCGCACCTCGGCGCGGACCTCGCGCACGGTGTCCCGGACCGGCCGCCACACCGCGCGCACGAGATGCCCGGCGGGGGTCAGGACGTACCGGTACACCAGCGCCGCGGGCCACCCGACGAGCACCCGGCCGACCCACTTGCACCCCCACCACAGCCCTCCGGTGATCAGCCCGGCCACGTACCAGGCCCATGCGAGGGCGCGGCCGAGGGGAACCAGCACGTACCGGTGGAGCGGCAGGAGCAGGTACCGGTGCACCGCGAGGGCCAGCCACACGAGGCCCCGCCCGACCGGAACCAGCAGGTAGCACCAGGTCAGCCTCACGAGCCGGGCGAAGGCGAGGCCCAGCGGCCGCAGCAGGTACGCGTAGAGCACACGCCCGGCCGGCCCGAGCAGGTACCGGTACAGCCAGGAGCCCAGCGGCCGCAGGACGTACCGCCACAGCGCGACCCAGGGCCGGACGAAGAGCCACTCGAACAGCGTGGCCACCAGCCGCCAGAGGGCGCGCAGCACGGGCTCGACGACGTGCACCACGAGCGGCCCGAGCACGTACCGGTACAGACCCCGCCCGAAGGCGACGACCAGGTCCCAGACCACCCGTACGGGCAGCACGACCAGCAGCGCCACGATCTTCACGGCACCCCGCACGACCCCGCCCAGACACCCGTCACCGCCATACGCAGCCTGCGGCTTCTTATTCTCCATGCCACCAAGGACACACGAACACCCCCCACCCGTTGCACCGGGGGGCCACCCACCTGCGGCTCAGTCGATGGAACCCGGCTCGGCCAGCCAGCGGGTGCGCAGGTCGATGTGCTTGGCGAGCGTCTCGAAGTCCCGGTCGTAGTGCAGCAGCGTCAGGCGGTGGCGCGCGGCGGTGACCGCCAGGACCAGGTCGACGACGCCCGCGGAGCGCACGCACCCGGCTTCGGCCAGGGTGCTCTGCGCGGCCCGGACCCTGAGCCACACGTCGTCCGGGATCTCATGCCACACGTACAGATCGGCGAACGCCTGCCGCATCTGCGCGTACTGGGCGGGCGACCGCGCGGAGTACAGGGCTTCGACCTCGGTCGCCGCACACATGCCGACGCGCCCGGCGGCCAGCGCGGGCCGCCAGGTGGAGAACGGACCGGGGAGGGTGATCCGGTTCGCGGCGGAGGTGTCGATCAGGAAGGCGCCCTCGGTCAGCTCCCCCACGGCCCCCGCACCTCCTCCTTGAACCCGGGCTCCCGACCCTTGTCGAAGGCGCCCTCCTCATCGAGCCTGATGAGGGCCTCCAGGGCTCGCTGCCTTCGGACTCGCGCTCCTATTTCCTCGAGCGCTGCGTTGACCGTGTCCTTCTTCGTGGTGGTCCCGAGGGCTTCCGCGGCGAGCGCGAGCGCTTCCTCGTTGATGTCGATGACGGTCTTGGCCATGCCGGCCACCTCCTGGCAGCGACGGCGGAGTATTCCTCCGCACACTCAATCAGGATATCCACTCGCACCAGATGCAGAAACCTTCAATCAGCAGTCGAATGAATATGCCCCCCACCGTTCCCGGTGAGGGGCACATCCGATGCGGGCTCAGCCCAGGGTCACTTCACGACCGACAGCGGCAGCAGCTTCTTGCCCGTCGGGCCGATCTGGATCTCCGTCTGCATCTGAGGACACACGCCGCAGTCAAAGCACGGCGTCCAGCGGCAGTCATCGACCTCGGTCTCGTCGAGGGCGTCCTGCCAGTCCTCCCAGAGCCAGTCCTTGTCGAGGCCGGAGTCCAGGTGGTCCCAGGGCAGTACTTCCTCGTACGTGCGCTCGCGGGTCGTGTACCAGGCCACGTCCACGCCGTACGCGGGCAGCGTCTTCTCCGCCGCCTGCATCCAGCGGTCGTACGAGAAGTGCTCGCGCCAGCCGTCGAAGCGGCCGCCCGACTCGTACACCGCGCGGATGACGTCGCCGATGCGGCGGTCGCCGCGCGAGAGGAGGCCCTCGACGATGCCCGGCTTGCCGTCGTGGTAGCGGAAGCCGATGGAGCGGCCGTACTTCTTGTCGCCGCGGAGCTTGTCGCGGAGCTTGCCCAGGCGGGCGTCCGTCTCCTCGGCCGACAGCTGCGGCGCCCACTGGAACGGGGTGTGCGGCTTCGGCACGAATCCGCCGATCGACACCGTGCAGCGGATGTCGTTCTGGCCGGAGACCTCGCGGCCCTTGGCGATGACGTTGACCGCCATGTCGCCGATCTGGAGCACGTCCTCGTCGGTCTCGGTCGGCAGGCCGACCATGAAGTACAGCTTCACCTGGCGCCAGCCGTTGCCGTACGCCGTGGCGACCGTCCGGATCAGGTCCTCTTCCGAGACCATCTTGTTGATGACCTTGCGCATGCGCTCGGAGCCGCCCTCGGGGGCGAAGGTCAGGCCCGAGCGGCGCCCGTTGCGGGTCAGCTCGTTGGCCAGGTCCACGTTGAACGCGTCCACGCGGGTCGACGGCAGGGACAGGCCCACCTTGTCGTCCGTGTAGCGGTCCGCGAGGCCCTTGGCGATGTCGGCGATCTCGGTGTGGTCCGCCGAGGAGAGGGACAGCAGGCCGACCTCTTCGAAGCCCGTCGCCTTGAGGCCCTTCTCCACCATTTCGCCGATGCCGGTGATGCTTCGCTCCCGCACGGGGCGCGTGATCATGCCGGCCTGGCAGAAACGGCAGCCGCGGGTGCAGCCGCGGAAGATCTCCACCGACATCCGCTCGTGGACGGTCTCGGCGAGCGGGACCAGCGGCTGCTTCGGGTAGGGCCACTCGTCGAGGTCCATGACCGTGTGCTTGGACACGCGCCACGGCACTCCGGAGCGGTTGGGCACGACACGGCCGATGCGGCCGTCCGGCAGGTACTCCACGTCGTAGAAGCCGGGGACGTAGACGTTGCCGGTCTTGGCGAGACGGAGGAGGACCTCTTCGCGCCCGCCCGGCCGGCCCTCGGCCTTCCAGGTGCGGATGATCTCGGTCATGTCGAGAACGGCCTGCTCGCCGTCGCCGATGACCGCGCAGTCGATGAACTCCGCGATCGGCTCGGGGTTGAAGGCCGCGTGGCCGCCCGCGAGGACGATCGGGTGGTCGACCGTGCGGTTCCTGGCCTCCAGCGGGATGCCCGCGAGGTCCAGGGCCGTGAGCATGTTGGTGTAGCCCAGCTCCGTGGAGAAGGACAGGCCGAACACGTCGAAGGCGGAGACGGGGCGGTGACTGTCCACGGTGAACTGCGGCACCTTGTGCTCGCGCATCAGTTCTTCGAGGTCGGGCCACACGCTGTAGGTGCGCTCGGCGAGGACGCCCTCGCGCTCGTTGAGCACCTCGTAGAGGATCATGACGCCCTGGTTGGGCAGCCCGACTTCGTACGCGTCCGGGTACATGAGCGCCCAGCGGACGTCGCAGCTCTCCCACTCCTTGACCGTGGAGTTGAGTTCACCGCCGACGTACTGGATGGGCTTCTGCACATGCGGAAGCAGGGCCTCAAGCTGAGGGAAGACCGACTCGGTCATCACGCGACTTTCGTGAAGCGGGCAGGGGGCAGCTCTCAAGCGTACCCCCAGGCTCAGCCGCCCCCACCCACATGATCATCCCAGTCCGGCCCGCAGCGACGGGGCGGAGGCCTTCGCCCAGATGTCCGGAAGCTCCCGTTCACGCTGCTCGGCCAGGGCCTCCTCGCGGCCGTAGAGCACGCCCCAGGTGAAGGCCGACTCCCCCGCGCCCGTCGCCTGGTCGGCGAGACCGCGCAGGGCCTCGCGGGCCACCACGCTGTCCTGGTGGTCGCCGAGCAGGTTCTGGACCTTCCTCGCGGCCTTGGCCAGGTGTTTCGCCGGCTTGCCGAGGACGGGCTCGGCCGACTCCGCCGCGTACCGGACGTGCTTGGCCGCTTTGCGGGCCTCGTGCAGGGCCAGGTCGCGCTCGCCGCCCTCGGTGAGGACGAGCGCGCTGTCGACCCGGGCGGCGAGGCGGGCGTAGTCGCGCAGCACCGCCTTCGGCAGGACCGCCTCCGGGGCCTTGGCGGCGCCCTTGAGCAGCGGCGGCTCGTCCAGCAGGGCGTCGAGGGAGTCCAGCAGGGCGAGGTGGCGCGGGCTGTCGAGCGCGGCCAGGGCCCGGCGCCGTGATCCGGAGCGCCTGGCGGAGTTCCACACGCGCAGCCGGCTGCGGACCGGTCCGGTCATCAGGGTGCGCGGCAGCTCGCCCAGGTGGCTCTGGATCCGCTCCATGAGGACTTCCTGGTCGCGGTCGACCCCCAGTTCGGCGGCCAGCCAGCGCAGCTCCTCGCCGATGGGGTCGGTGACCGCCCGGTCCAGCACCTTGCGGTACGTCTTGAAGGCGCTGCGCAGCCGGCGGCAGGCGACCCGCATCTGGTGGACGGAGTCCGGCAGGCTCCGCCGGACGGCCGGGTCCTGGGCGACCAGGGCGTCGCGCTGTTCGCGCAGGTACGCGAGCACGTGCGCGCCGGCCGTGCCCGCGGGGCCGCCTCCGGCGGGCCGGGGCGGGGGCGCGGTGTCGGTCTCGGCCAGGGCCCGGGCGAGCTTCGAGGGGGCGTCGGAGACGCGGAGGCCGGCCTTGCGGAAGGTCTTCTCGACGGCGTCGAGCAGTTCGGGGTCCACGCCGTCGGCGAGTTCCACCTCGACCTCGGTCCAGCCGGCGGTGGTTTCGCCGCGCTCGGCCAGGACCTCGTCGGTGCTCAGTTCCGCGAGCAGGGTGCCGTCGGCGTCGAGCAGGTGGCTGACGTGGCGCGAGGAGACCAGCCGGACCTGCGGCTGGAGCCCGGCGCCGCGCACGCGCGAGCGGACGAGGGCGGCGAGGGCGGGCGGGACGGTGTCGCTGAGCGCGGCACCGATCTCGTCGCGCACGCCGGGGGAGACGGGCAGTTTGAGGTGCCAGCCGGCGTCCGCGCCGCCCGTTCTGCGCCGCAGGGTGAGACCGTCGGCGGCGAGCCGCTGGTCGGGGGTGTCGTAGTAGACGGCGTCGAGGTCGACGGTGCCCTGGTCGGAGACGGCCGCGATCGCGGCCGTCCCGGTCAGGTCCGGCACCCCGCGCCGGGCAGCTGTGGCCTTGGAGAACTCGAATTTACGCTCGATCTCGCGCTTGGTGTCCGCCATAGACCGAACTTAGTCCTGAACGGATCACGTCGGCAGGGTGAACGGCACATCAGGCTGACAATGGCCGCTGCACCTTGATCGACTGCAGGAGGCCGATCGCCACCCACACGGCGAACATCGATGATCCTCCGTAGGAGACGAAGGGCAGCGGGAGGCCGGCGACCGGCATGATCCCGAGGGTCATGCCGATGTTCTCGAAGGACTGGAAGGCGAACCAGGCGATGATCCCGGCGCACACGATGGTCCCGTAGAGCTCGGTGGTCTCGCGGGCGATCATGCAGGCGCGCCACAGGACGATGCCGAGCAGCAGCAGGATCAGCCCGGCCCCGACGAAGCCCAGCTCCTCCCCCGCCACCGTGAAGACGAAGTCGGTCTGCTGTTCCGGCACGAACTGGCCGGTGGTCTGCGAGCCCTTGAAGAGTCCGGAGCCGGTGAGTCCGCCGGAGCCGATCGCGATGCGCGCCTGGTTGGTGTTGTATCCGACGCCCGCGGGGTCGAGTTCGGGGTTGGCGAAGGCGGCGAAGCGGTTGATCTGGTACTCGTCCAGGACGCCGAGTTGCCATATCAGGATGGCGCCGCCCGCGCCGGCGCCGATCAGGCCGAGCACCCAGCGGTTGGAGGCGCCCGATCCCAGCAGGACGCCGAGCACGATGACGACCATGACCATGACCGAGCCGAGGTCGGGCATCAGCATGACGATGCCCATCGGGGCGGCGGCCAGGCACAGTGCCTTGACGACCGTGCGGTGGTCGGGATGGGCGAGGTCGCCGGCGTCCACCCGGGTGGCCAGCAGCATCGCCATGACCAGGATGATCGTGATCTTCACGAACTCGGAGGGCTGGAGGGAGAATCCGCCGCCGATCACGATCCACGCGTGGGCGCCGTTGATGGTGGCGCCGAGCGGGGTGAGCACCGCGATGATGAGCAGCAGCGAGATCCCGTAGAGGAACGGGACCGCGCCGCGCAGGGTGCGGTGGCCGAGCCAGATGGTGCCGATCATCAGCACGAGGCCGATGCCGGTGTTCAGGGCGTGCCGGGCGAGGAAGTAGTACGGGTCGCCCTGGTTCAGCTGGGTGCGGTTGCGGGTCGCCGACCACACTAGCAGGGCGCCGATGAAGGACAGCGCCAGCGCGCTGAGGAGTATCGGCCAGTCGAGCCGGCGCACCATCGAGTCGCGGGCGGTGAGCTTGGCCATCGTCCCGCGCTCGGGTGCGTACCGGGAGACGGAGAACTTGTTGGCGGTCTGCATGTCGGTTTCGGTCCTCAGTCGTGCCGTGCGGGGCGCTGGGCGGGCGGGCCGGCGAGCGCGGGCGGCGCCAGCTCTTCCGGGGACGGCGGCACGTACGGCCGGATCTCGGGCGATTCGATGGAGCCGTCGGGGTAGATCTTGGGCAGTTTGTCCTCCGGGCCCAGCAGCAGGGCCTTCTTCGGGTCCTGCATCCCGTCCATGGTCAGACCGTAGATGGCGTTGTAGAGGTTGCGGACGGCGGGGCCGGAGGCTCCGGAGCCGGTGCCGCCCTGGGAGATCGTCATGACGATCGTGAAGTCCTTGGTGTAGGTCGCCAGCCAGGACGTGGTCTGCTTGCCGTAGACCTGGGCGGTGCCGGTCTTGGCGTGCATCGGGATCTTGTCCTGCGGCCAGCCGCCGAAGCGCCAGGCGGCGGTTCCGCCGGGCTCGACGACCGAGCGCAGGCCCCCGTCGAGGTCCTTGACGGTCTGTGCGTCGATGGGCAGCCTGCCGTGGGACTGCGGCTTGATCATCTCGATGCGCTTGCCGTCGGGGCTGATCACGGCCTTGCCGACGGTGGGGTTGTAGAGGGTGCCGCCGTTGCTGATGGCGGAGTAGGCGGTGGCCATCTGGATGGGGGTGACGAGAACGTCGCCCTGGCCGATGGCGAAGTTGATGCTGTCGAACGCCTTCAGCTGGTTGCCTTCGAGGCAGCTCTCGTAGGCGATCTGCTCGACGTAGGTGCCGCCCCGCTTGCCCTGCCGGCACCAGGAGTCCTTGTTGGCCGCCCAGAAGCTCTTCTTCCACTGGCGGTCGGGGATGCGTCCGGTGACCTCGTTCGGCAGGTCGATCCCGGTCTCGGAGCCGAGTCCGAATTCGCGGGCGGTCCGGTAGAACCAGTCGTGGGCGTCCTTCTTGGGCTTGAGGCCGCCGTCGCGCTGCCACTCCTTGTGCCCGAGGGCGTAGAAGACGGTGTTGCAGGAGAACTTGAGGGCGTCGCCGAGGCTGATGGGGCCGTGCCCCTTGGACTCGAAGTTCGCGAAGCTGCGGCCGCCGAGGCTGTAGGAGCTGCTGCAGTTGTACTTGCTGTCGAACGCGTAGCCGGCCCGTACGGCCGCGCTCGCCGACACCACCTTGAAGATGGAGCCTGCGGGGGCCTGGCCCTGGATGGCCCGGTTGAGCAGCGGGTAGTTGGAGTTCTTGCTGGTGAGCCGGGCGTAGTCCTTGCCGGAGATGCCGCCGACCCAGGCGTTGGGGTCGTAGTCGGGCTGGGAGGCCATCGCGACGATGCGGCCGGTCTTGGCCTCCATGACGACGACGGCGCCCGAGTCGGCCTCGTACTTGCGGCCCGTGATGTTGTCGGTCTCGTGGCGGACGACCTTCATCGCCTGCTGGAGCTCGTACTCGGCGACGGACTGGACCCGGGCGTCGATGCTGGTGATGAGGGTGGATCCGGCCACGCCGGGGTCGGACTTGGTCTGGCCCATGACCCGGCCGAGGTTGTCGACCTCGTACGAGGTGACCTCGGCCTTGCCGCGCAACTGCTTGTCGTAGGTGCGCTCGATTCCGGAGCGGCCGACCTGGTCGGAGCGCAGGTGCGGCGAGTCGGTGTCCTTGGCCTTCTGGATCTCGTCGTCGGTGACGGGCGAGAGGTAGCCGAGCACCTGTGACGTGCGGGCCCCGCCGGGGGCCGGGTAGCGGCGGACGGCGGTGGGCTCCGCGGTGATGCCGGGGAAGTCCTCGGGGCGTTCGCGCAGTTGCAGCGCCTGCTGCGTGGTGGCTTCGAGGGTGACCGGGATGGGCTGGTAGGGGGAGCCGTTCCAGCAGGGCGCGGGGGTCTGGGAGTCGCAGAGGCGGACCTTCTCCATGACCTCCTTGGGGGTCATGTCCAGGACGCCGGCGAGGCGGGTCATGACGGCCTTGCCCCGGTCCTTCATCTTCATCAGCGCGGTACGGCTGGCGGAGACGACCAGACGGGTCTCGTTGTCGGCGAGGGGGACGCCGCGGGCGTCGAGGATCGAGCCGCGCACGGCGGGCTGGACGACCCGCTGGACGTGGTTGCTCTTCGCCTCGTGGTAGTACTCGGCGCCGTTGCGGATCTGGAGGTACCAGAGCCGGCCGCCGAGGGTGACCAGCATCGAGAGGACGAGCACCTGCATGATGACGAGTCTGATCTGCACCCGGGAGGTGCGGCCGGTCTCCGGAACGTTGGTCACGTCGGCTCCTCCCTACAGCTTCTTGACGCTCTTCACACTCTTCACGGTCTTGATGGTCTTCACGGCCTTGACACCCTTTATGCGGCCCGCCTTGTTGGCCCGGGAACGCGCGGTCTTCAGGCGCAGGCCGCCGCGCTGGCTGCCGATGCGCAGGCCCGTGCCGCCGGCCAGCCAGCCGGCGGAGACGTCGGCGGCCTTGTTGGTGGGGCCGCCGCCGGCGTCGACGGCCATCGGGTCGTTCTCGGCGCGCCGGGCCAGGGCCATGATGAACGGCACGGTGAACGGCGCGAGCAGCAGGTCGTAGAGGGTCGCGGTAAACAGCAGCCCGGTCAGGCCCACGTGGCGGGCGGCGGTGTCGCCGACGAGGCTGCCGACGCCCGCGTAGAGGAGGGTGGAGCCGATCGCGGCGGCGACGACGGTGAGCATCGGGCCCCAGGCGGAGCGGAACCGGCCCCCGTCGGGGCGGACCAGGCCGCAGAGGTAGCCGATGACGCACAGGACGAGCGCGTACCGTCCGGCAGCGTGGTCGGCGGGCGGGGCCAGGTCGGCGAGGAGGCCGGCGCCGAAGCCGATGAGCGCGCCGCTGACGTGCCCGTACACGAGTGCGAGGGCGACGACGGTGAGGAGCAGCAGGTCGGGTACGGCTCCGGGCAGTTGGAGCCGGCCCAGGACGGTGACCTGGACGACGAGGGCGACCACGACGAGCGTGGCCGAGAGCAGGATCCGGTTGAAGCGCATGGTCGGTCTGCTCCTACTCGTCGGCCGGCTTGACGGGCGCGCCGGCGGACCCGGACGGGGTGACCGTGACGGTGACCGTCGGGGTGGGCTTGGGGGCCTCGGGCTTGGGCGGCAGGACGGCGTCGCGCGGGTCCTCGCGCGGCGGCATCACCACGACGCCGACGATGTCCAGGCGTGAGAAACCGACGAACGGACGCACCCAGACGGTGCGGGTCAGGTCGCCGCGCGAGGGGTCGACCTTGACCACCTCGCCGATCGGCACGCCGGGCACGAAGGGCTTGTTGCCGCGCGAGCCGAAGGTGACGAGGCGGTCGCCGGGGGCGATCTTGGCCTTGCCGTTGAGCATCTGGACGGACAGGGCGCGGTCGCCCTGGCCGGTGGCGAAGCCGAGTTCGCCGGTCTTCTCCAGGCGGGTGCCGACGGTGAAGTCGGGGTCGTTGGCGAGGACGACGGTGGCGGTGTCGGGGCCGACGGTGCTGACCCGGCCGACGAGTCCGTCCCCGTTGAGGACGGTCATGTCGCGTTCGATGCCGTCCTTGCTGCCCGCGTCGATGGTGACGGTCCAGGAGAAGCCCTGGGCCGCTCCTATCGCGATGACCTCGGCGCCCTTGATGCCGTACTGTCCGGCGCCGGCCCGCTTGAGCATCTCGTCGAGTTCGTGGATGCGGCTGCGGGTCTGTTCGTCGCTGCCCAGCTTGGCCTTCAGGGCCGCGTTCTCACGCTCCAGCGTGGCGATGCGGTTGTGGCGCTCACCGGAGTCCCGTACCGCCCCTATGGCGTGGGCGACCGGATCGACCGCGGTCGCCACACCCTTCTCGACCGGGCCGAAGACCGCTGCGGCGGCCTGCCGGGCACCGTCGACCGGCGACTCCTCGCCTGCCCTGATGTCCACCGTGATCAGTGCGAACGCGATGGCGATCAGAAGCACCAGGAGCAGCCGGCTTTCTCGTGTGTCCCTCACGTGCGGCGGCCGTGCCTTCCTCGTCGAAATTCTCTTTTGCCTGTATATCAACGATCCGCCGCACGGGCCCGGTAGCACCCGTACGGCGGATCCTTGTGTTCCGCATGGCCCCTCCGGCAGGGAGGGGTGGTTGTCAGCGACGGGGCTGGGCGTCCAGGACCTGCTGGAGGGCCTCGAACTCCTCGACGCACTTGCCGGAGCCGAGTGCGACGGAGTCGAGCGGGTCCTCTGCGATGTGGATCGGCATGCCGGTCTCACGGCGCAGACGTTCGTCCAGGCCCCGCAGCAGGGCGCCGCCGCCGGTCAGGACGATGCCGCGGTCCATGATGTCGCCGGAGAGTTCCGGCGGGCACTTGTCGAGCGTGGTCTTGACCGCGTCGACGATGGCGTTGACCGGCTCCTCGATGGCCTTGCGCACCTCGGCGGCCGAGATGACGACCGTCTTGGGCAGGCCGGAGACCAGGTCGCGACCGCGGATCTCGGTGTGCTCGTCCTTGTCGAGGTCGTACGCCGACCCGATGGTGATCTTGATCTGCTCGGCCGTTCGCTCACCGAGCAGGAGCGAGTACTCCTTCTTGATGTGCTGGATGATCGCGTTGTCGAGCTCGTCACCGGCCACCCGGATGGACTGTGCCGTGACGATTCCGCCGAGGGAGATGACGGCGACCTCGGTGGTGCCGCCGCCGATGTCCACGACCATGTTGCCGGTGGCCTCGTGGACGGGCAGGCCCGAGCCGATGGCGGCGGCCATGGGCTCCTCGATGATGTGCACCTGGCGGGCGCCTGCCTGCGTGGACGCCTCGATGACGGCACGGCGCTCGACTCCGGTGATGCCGGAGGGAACGCAGACCACGACGCGCGGACGGGCCAGGTAGCGGCGCTTGTGGATCTTGAGGATGAAGTACCGGAGCATACGCTCGGTGATCTCGAAGTCGGCGATGACGCCGTCCTTGAGGGGTCGTACGGCGACGATGTTGCCGGGCGTGCGCCCGATCATCTTCTTCGCCTCCGAGCCGACCGCCAGAATGCCGCCGGTGTTCGTGTTGATGGCGACCACGGACGGCTCGTTCAGGACGATCCCCCGGCCCCTCACGTACACCAGCGTGTTGGCGGTCCCGAGGTCGATCGCCATGTCACGGCCGATGAACGACATGTTGTTCCCCTTGTTCCCCATGAGGAGCGTCTGGCCTTCCAGTTGATAGCGGCTGCTGTCAGGTCGGCGAGTGGGTGTGTGGGTGGAGGCCCCATCGTAGTGCCGGGAGTACGGACACCGCGCGACGGGACTCCGGCAATCCCGCCGGAATGGATACCCGCCCCCTTAGTGGTGACGACGTGTCCTGCCCAGGCGTTCCCGCTCGGGCCCGGAAATACCGAAGGGCGACCGAAATTACTTCGGTCGCCCCAGGTCATGAGCGCTATTCGGCTGATGTTATGTCAGGGAAGAGTGCTCAGAGAGAGGGGAAGAACAGCTTCAGCTCGCGCTCGGCGGACTCCTCGGAGTCCGAGGCGTGGATCAGGTTCTCCCGGGTGACGGTGCCGAAATCACCCCGGATGGAGCCGGGCGCCGCGGCGATCGGGTCAGTCGGTCCGGCCAGCTGGCGGACACCCTCGATCACGCGTTCCCCTTCGACGACCAGGGCGACGACCGGGCCGCTGGCCATGAAGCCCATGAGGGGCTCGTAGAACGGCTTGCCCTTGTGCTCCCCGTAGTGCGTCTCCAGGGTCTCCTGGTCCAGCGTGCGCAGCTCCAGTGCGGGAATGGTCCAGCCGGCCTTCCGCTCGATCCGGCCGATGATCTCGCCGACCAGACCACGACGGACGGCGTCGGGCTTGAGCAGGACGAGGGTGCGCTGGGTCATGTTGCGGCTCCTTGCGGCATACGGGTGCGGTAGGACGAATCTACAGGGCCGTCGGGGTCGGACCGGCGGGCCGGCCCTGAGGGACCCGTCACGCAGCGTCAGGCGTCCCGGATGCCCCGGAAGCCTCCTGCTCGGCAGCCCAGCGCGCCTTGATCGTGTCGATCCTGCGGCCGTAGTGCACCGAGCACCACCACAGGCCGGCGAACACCGCGCCGAGGAAGAACATCGTCGGAACGACGAACCCGCTCGCGATCAGGCCGATCTGCAGGGCCCAGCCCAGCTGGACCGCCCCGGGACGCGACAGCATCCCGCAGAGCAGCACCGACAGCAGCATCGTGATCCCGCACACCGTCCAGACCGTGGCCTGGGTCAGGTCGGGGTCCTTCATCGCCACCAGCCCCGCGAAGCCGATCACGAAGAACTCGCCGATCAGCGTGCTCGCACACAGCGTGCGCATCCTCAGCCCCTCTTCAGCAGCAGGCGGGCCTCGCCCACCGTGATCACGGAACCGGTCACCAGGACCCCGGCCCCTCCGTACTCGGCCTCTTCCTCCGCCAGGGTGATCGCCGCCTCCAGGGCGTCGTCCAGCCGCGGCTCCACCTGCACCCGGTCCCCGCCGAAGACCTCGACCGCGACGGCCGCCAGCTCGTCCGCGCCCATCGAGCGGTGGCTGGAGTTCTCCGTCACCACCACCTCCGCGAAGATCGGCTCGAAGGCCTCCAGCACCCCGCGGACGTCCTTGCCCTCGCTCGCGGCGACGACCCCGATCAGCCGGCTGAAGCCGAACGACTCGGTGACCGCGTCCGCGGTGGCCGCCGCACCCGCCGGGTTGTGCGCCGCGTCCAGGACCACCGTCGGGCTGCGCCGCACGACCTCCATGCGGCCGGGCGAGGTCACCGAGGCGAAGGCCTTCCGCACGGTCTCCACGTCCAGGACCCGCGCATGCTCCTGGCCGATCCCGAAGAAGGCCTCGACGGCGGCCAGGGCGACCGCCGCGTTGTGCGCCATGTGGGCGCCGTACAGCGGCAGGAAGATGCCGTCGTACTCGCCGCCCACACCGCGCAGCGTCAGCTGCTGGCCGCCGACCGCGACCTCGCGGGAGACGACGCCGAACTCCATGCCCTCGCGGGCCACGGTCGCGTCGACCTCCACGGCCTTCTTCAGCAGCACCTGCGCCGCGTCCACCGGCTGCTGCGCCAGGATCACGGTCGCGTCCTGCTTGATGACGCCGCCCTTCTCCACGGCGATCTCACCGGGCGTGGAGCCGAGCCGGTCGGTGTGGTCCAGGCTGATCGGAGTGACCACCGCGACGGAGGCGTCGATGACGTTGGTCGCGTCCCAGCTGCCGCCCATGCCGACCTCGACCACGGCCACGTCCACCGGGGCGTCCGCGAAGGCCGCGTAGGCCATCCCGGTGAGCACCTCGAAGAACGACAGCCGGAACTCCTGGGAGGCGTCGACCATCTCCACGTACGGCTTGACGTCGTGGTAGGTCGCGACGAACCGCTCGGCGTCGATCGGCGCCCCGTCGAGGCTGATCCGCTCGGTGATCGACTGCACGTGGGGGCTGGTGTAGCGCCCGGTGCGCAGCTCGAAGGCGTTCAGCAGGCACTCGATCATGCGGGCCGTGCTGGTCTTGCCGTTGGTGCCGGTGACGTGGATGGAGGGGTACGCGCGCTGCGGCTCGCCCAGCACGTCCATCAGCGCCGCGATCCGCGACACCGACGGCTCCAGCTTGGTCTCGCCCCAGCGGGTGGCGAGCTCCTGCTCCACCTCCAGCAGCGCCTTCGCGACCTCCGGGTCGACGGGTCGGGCGGGTACCGGGTCCCCCTGGGGCGGACCGGCCTGGGCGCGCAGGGTGCGGCTGCCGGCCTCGATCACCGCCAGGTCGGGGTCGCGGTCGGACTCTTCCGCCACGATCTGGTCGAACTCGTCGAAGGTGCCGGCGAGGTCGTCGTTGTCGTCGCGGTCGTGGCTCTCGGGCTGCTGCTCACTCACAGGGCCAGTCTACGGACGGGGACCCCGAGGACTTTCGGCCCGGCCGTTTCGGGCCTTTCGGCGGCAAGTGCGACCGGATCGTTATGTAAACCTTGCGGGCAGGAGATTGGGGAAAAATACCGCAGGCCAGCACCAAAACGACAACCCGCTGGACTGCGTCGCGCTGGGTTCCGGCCGGTGCGTGGAGGACCTGGACGCGCTGGGCGGCCTGCCGGCCCCGGCGTAGGCGTAGGCCGGGGCGCGGGGGCGGGGCACCGGGGCGGGCCGGTGCCGCCTCAGCCGCGGGGCAGGGTCGCGACCACCTCGTACGAGTCCTCCGTACGCGTCGCCGTCAGGGTCCCGCCCAGGCTGCGCACGCGCTCGGACATGCTGGCCGTGCCCGAGCCGGCCGAGACGGGGGCCCGGCCCGGGGTGCGGACCGGCAGCGCGTTGCTCACGGCGATCCGCAGCTGCGGGCCGTCCGCCGCGATCGTCACGTCGATGGTCTCCCCGTGCGCGTGCTTGGCGGCGTTGGTCAGGCACTCCTGCACCACCCGGTAGACCGCCGCCTGCCGCAGCGGCGACAGCCCGTGCGCGTCCTCGTCCATGGCGAGCCGGACCGGTGAACCGGCCCGTCCGCTCTCCTCGGCGAGCGCCGGCAGCCCCTCCACACCCGGGGTCGAGGCCCGCTCGCCGCGCTGCACGATGATGTCGTTGAGCACCAGATGGGCCCGGCGGGCGGTGTCGGACAGCTCCTCGAAGTCCTTCGCGTACGCCGTCTCGCGCGCCCGCATCGACAGCACTTCGGAGCGCACCGTCAGCAGGGTCAGTTCCCGCCCCACGAAGTCGTGCACGTCGCGGGCGACGGAAGTCCGCTCCTGCTGGACGGCCTGCAGCACCGCGGACTCGGCCCGCCGGGCGGTGAGCTCCCCCACCAGGTCGTGCCGGTAGGCGGCGATGCCCACCACCGAGGCGAGCACCCCGATGGGCACGACCAGGCCGAGGAAGCCGCTGAGCGTCTGGCCCTGCGGCTCGGGCCAGCCCGGCACGGTGAACATGACGAGGGCGTAGCCGACGTAGCCGACGGTGGCGAGGATCCCGGCCCGGCGTCCGCGGTAGCGGCCGACGGAGTAGAGCGCGAACTGGACCAGGGTCAGCTCGTGCAGCCATCCGATGAAGAGCAGCGCGGCCAGGTACGAGATCCAGGGCAGCCGGCGGCGCACCAGCAGGCTCGCGCAGCCCAGGGCGAGCACGACGGCGGCGGCGGGCCCGCTCAGCGAGTTGTCCGCGGCGGCCAGGCCGGGCAGGTCGAGGGCCATCAGGCCGAGGCAGCCGAGCGCGATGAGCACGTCCAGCGCCCGCGGCGAACCGGCCCAGCTCTCGGTGAGCCGGCGGCCGGAGGCCACCCACCGGTGGAGGGCCGGGACGACGGGCTTGACGCGCATGCCCTCCATCATCCGTGGTCAGCGCGTCGGATCGGATCAGCCGGGACCGAAAAGGGAGTGATTTAGGGCACTTCGGACAGGCCAAAAGGCCCCCACATCGACCGACGGTGTGGGGGCCTTCTCTCGCCTACGGGCGCCTGCGTGCGCCTACGCGGCCGGCAGCGCTTCCAGCTGGGCCTGGAGCCGTGCGATGTCGGCCTCGGCCTTGGTCAGACGGCCCTTGATCTTGTCCACGACGTTGTCGGGGGCCTTGGCGATGAACGCCTCGTTCCCGAGCTTCGCCTCGGCCTGCTGCTTCTCCTTCTCGGCGGCGCCGAGGTCCTTCGTCAGGCGCTTGCGCTCGGCCTCGACGTCGATGGTGCCCGACAGGTCGAGCGCGACCGTGGCGCCGGCGACCGGGAGGGTCGCGGTGGCGCTGAACTCGTCGCCTTCCGGCTGGAGGCGCAGCACCTGCCGGATCGCGGCCTCGTGCGCGGCCAGCACGGTGCCGGCCAGGTCCAGGCGGGCCGGGACCTTCTGCTTGTCGTCGAGGCCCTGCTCCTTGCGGAACCGGCGGACCTCCTTGGTGAGGGTCTGGATGCTCTCGATCTCGGCCTCGGCGGCCTGGTCGCGGAAGCCGCTGTCCTTCGGCCAGTCGGCGATGACGAGGGATTCGCCGCCGGTCAGCGTGGTCCACAGGGTCTCGGTGACGAACGGGACCACCGGGTGCAGCAGGCGCAGCATGACGTCGAGGACCTCGCCGAGGACCCGGGCCGAGACCTTGGCCTGCTCGCCGCCCGCGAAGAAGGTCGTCTTCGACAGCTCGACGTACCAGTCGAAGACCTCGTCCCACGCGAAGTGGTAGAGCGTCTCACTGAGCTTCGAGAACTGGAAGTCGTCGTAGTACGCGTCGACCTGCGCGACCGTCGTGTTCAGACGGGACAGGATCCAGCGGTCGGTCGCCGACAGCTGCTCGACCGGCGGCAGCTCGCCCTCGATCGTGGCGCCGTTCATCAGCGCGAAGCGCGTGGCGTTCCAGATCTTGTTGGCGAACTTGCTGGAGGCCTGGACCCAGTCCTCGCCGATCGGGACGTCGGTGCCGGGGTTGGCGCCCTTGGCCAGGGTGAAGCGGACGGCGTCGGAGCCGTACTTGTCCATCCAGTCCAGCGGGTCGACGACGTTGCCGGCGGACTTCGACATCTTCTTGCCGCGCTCGTCGCGGACCAGGCCGGTCAGCGCGATCGTCTTGAAGGGCGCCTTGCCGTCCATGGCGTACAGGCCGAACATCATCATCCGGGCGACCCAGAAGAAGATGATGTCGTGGCCGGTGAGCAGGACGTCGGTGGAGTAGAACTTCTCCAGGTCCGGGGTCTCCTCGGGCCAGCCGAGCGTCGAGAACGGCCACAGGCCGGAGGAGAACCAGGTGTCGAGGACGTCGGTGTCCTGGACCCAGCCCTCGCCGGTCGGCACCTCGTCGTCGGGTCCGACACAGACGACCTCGCCTTCCGGGCCGTACCAGATCGGGATGCGGTGGCCCCACCACAGCTGGCGCGAGATGCACCAGTCGTTGAGGTTGTCGACCCAGTCGAAGTAGCGCTTCGACATCTCCTCGGGGTGGATCGAGACCCGGCCGTCGCGGACCGCGTCGCCGGCGGCCTTGGCCAGCGTGTCGACCTTGACCCACCACTGGAGGGACAGACGGGGCTCGACGGTGGTGGAGCAGCGCGAGCAGTGCCCGACGGAGTGCATGTACGGGCGCTTCTCGGCGACGATGCGACCCTGCCCGCGCAGGGCGCCGACGACCGCGGAACGGGCCTCGAAGCGGTCCAGGCCGAGGAAGGGGCCGTGGACGGTGATGACACCGTGCTCGTCCATGATCGTCAGGTTGGGCAGGCCGTGGCGCTGCCCGATGGCGAAGTCGTTCGGGTCGTGCGCCGGGGTCACCTTGACGCAGCCCGTGCCGAACTCCGGGTCGACGTGCGTGTCGGCGACGACCGGGATGGAGCGGTCGGTGAGCGGCAGCTTGATGAGCTTGCCGACCAGGTGCTTGTAGCGCTCGTCGTCCGGGTGGACGGCGACGGCCGTGTCACCGAGCATCGTCTCGGCGCGGGTCGTCGCGACGACGAGGGTGTCCTCGCCCTCCCCGTACATGATGGAGACGAGCTCGCCCGCGTCCTCCTGGTACTCCACCTCGATGTCGGAGATGGCCGTCAGGCAGCGGGGGCACCAGTTGATGATGCGCTCGGCGCGGTAGATCAGGCCGTCGTCGAAGAGCCGCTTGAAGATCGTCTGAACGGCCTTGGACAGGCCCTCGTCCATGGTGAAGCGCTCGCGCGACCAGTCGACGCCGTCGCCGAGGCGGCGCATCTGGCCGAGGATCTTGCCGCCGTACTCTTCCTTCCACTGCCAGACCCGCTCGACGAATTCCTCGCGGCCCAGGTCGTGGCGGGACTTGCCCTCCTCGGCGAGCTGCTGCTCGACCTTGTTCTGGGTGGCGATGCCGGCGTGGTCCATGCCGGGCAGCCACAGCGACTCGTAACCCTGCATCCGCTTGCGGCGGGTGAGGGCATCCATCAGTGTGTGCTGGAAGGCGTGGCCCAGGTGGAGCGAGCCCGTGACGTTCGGCGGCGGGATGACGATGGTGTACGGCGGCTTCTCGCTCTTCGCGTCGGCCTCGAAATACCCACGCTCTACCCAGCGCTCGTAGAGCTTCCCCTCTACCTCGGCCGGCGTGTACGCGGTCGGCAATTCGGAGTTGGGGCTGCTGGGTGTCTGCGTGTTCTCGGTCACGGGACACAGTTTAGGGCCGTAACAGTCCAGTCATGAAACCGGTAATGAGGGGGCCCGCCGCCCCGGGCGCCATCGGCTTCCGCCAGGATGTGTGGAACGTATAAGCAACCTCATTGGGGGACGCGGGATGAGCTACAACCAGCCAGGGCCCTACGGACAGCAGCCTCAGCAGCCCGGACCGTACGGCCAGCAGCCGGGTCCGTACGGCCAGCAGCCCCCGCCGCCGGGCCCCTACGGCCAGCCCGCCCCCCAGCCCGGTTACGGCTACCCGCAACAGCCGGGCGTCCCCCCGCAGGGCTACCCCCAGCAGCCGCCGCAGCAGCCGGGCTACGGCTACCAGCAGCAGCCCCCGTACGGTGCGGTGCCTCCGCAGCAGCCGAAGAAGTCCAAGGCCGGCGTCATCATCGGCGTGGTCGTCGCGGTCGCGGTCATCGCGGGCGGCGGCTGGTACCTCCTGGGCAGCGGCGCGGGCGGCGCCATCGCGGCCGACACCAAGGGGTACAAGCTGGTCGCCCCGGAGTCGGTGGACGACTTCAAGAAGGACCCGAAGTACGAGGACAAGCCCTTCACCGAGAAGGACAAGAAGGAAGCCGAGGCGGCGGGGATCAAGAACCCGACCAAGGCGGCCATGAACTACCTGGCCGGCGACCCCAAGAACCCGCTCACCGCCAAGGGCCTCAACTTCTCCGGCGTGTACGGCGAAATCGCCGACCCGGAGAAGACCGTGGACGGCTACTTCGCCATGGCCAAGCTGGAGAACTCCAAGGACGGCAAGTCGAACGTCG
Source organism: Streptomyces sp. NBC_01294 (assembly GCF_035917235.1). Classification (NCBI taxonomy): domain Bacteria; kingdom Bacillati; phylum Actinomycetota; class Actinomycetes; order Kitasatosporales; family Streptomycetaceae; genus Streptomyces; species Streptomyces sp. NBC_01294. The sequence goes on along the minus strand of NZ_CP108423.1, from coordinate 5,441,200 downwards.
AACTCCTCGGCAGCCCCAAGACGGTGAAGCCGACGGGCTTCGAGGGTGCCGTCATGAAGTGCCAGGACGTCAAGTTCACCGCGAAGGACACGAGCACGAAGGGGCCCAAGGAGGCCACGCTCCCGATCTGCATCTGGGGCGACTTCAGCACGCTGGCCATGGTCAGCGCCACGGACGTGGCGTCCATCCTCGCCGGCAAGCCGGGCTACAACCAGGAGCAGACCGCGGAACTCGCGGCGAAGCTCTACAAGACCGCCCGCGTCAAGAAGTAACGGGGCGACGGGACATGCAGAAGGGGCGCTCCCGATCGGGAGCGCCCCTTCTGCTTGCGGCTGACGGCTACGCGGACTTCTCGTGCGGGCCCTGGTCCTTCGGGACGATGCGCGGGACCAGCGTCGGGTTCACGTTGGAGCGGACCACGTCCGAGGTGATGACCACGCGGGCCACGTCCTTGCGGGACGGGACCTCGTACATCACCGACATGAGGACCTCCTCCATGATGGCGCGCAGGCCGCGCGCGCCCGTCTGGCGGAGGATGGCCTGGTCGGCGATGGCTTCGAGGGCCTCGCGCTCGAAGTCCAGTTCCACACCGTCGAGTTCGAACAGGCGCTGGTACTGCTTCACCAGTGCGTTGCGCGGCTCGATGAGGATCTGGAGCAGGGCCTCGCGGTCCAGGTTGTGCACGGAGGTCAGCACGGGGAGGCGGCCGATGAACTCGGGGATCATCCCGAACTTCACCAGGTCCTCCGGCATGACCTCGTGGAACTGGTCGCTCGCCTCGATCTCGCGCTTCGAGCGGATCGTCGCCCCGAAGCCGATGCCCTTCGCACCCGCACGCGACTCGATGATCTTCTCCAGGCCGGCGAAGGCGCCGCCCACGATGAAGAGCACGTTCGTCGTGTCGATCTGGATGAACTCCTGGTGCGGGTGCTTCCGGCCGCCCTGCGGCGGGACGGAGGCGGTCGTGCCTTCCAGGATCTTCAGGAGGGCCTGCTGGACGCCTTCACCCGAGACATCGCGCGTGATCGACGGGTTCTCGCTCTTGCGGGCGACCTTGTCGATCTCGTCGATGTAGATGATCCCGGTTTCGGCCTTCTTGACGTCGTAGTCGGCGGCCTGGATCAGCTTCAGCAGGATGTTCTCGACGTCCTCGCCGACGTACCCGGCCTCCGTCAGCGCCGTCGCGTCGGCGATGGCGAACGGGACGTTGAGCATGCGGGCCAGGGTCTGGGCCAGCAGCGTCTTGCCCGAGCCCGTGGGGCCCAGCAGCAGGATGTTGGACTTCGCGAGCTCGATCGCGTCGTCCCGGCCCTGCGCGCCGCCGTTCTCGCCGGCCTGGACGCGCTTGTAGTGGTTGTAGACCGCTACCGAGAGCGCCTTCTTCGCCGGCTCCTGGCCGACGACGTAGCTCTCCAGGAACTCGTAGATCTCACGGGGCTTGGGGAGTTCCTCCCACCGGACCTCGGAGGTCTCCGCGAGCTCCTCTTCGATGATCTCGTTGCAGAGGTCGATGCACTCGTCGCAGATGTACACACCGGGTCCTGCGATGAGCTTCTTCACCTGCTTCTGGCTCTTTCCGCAGAACGAGCACTTGAGCAGGTCGCCGCCGTCACCGATGCGTGCCACGAGGTGAATCCCCTTCGCCTGGGAGACGCCTGGTTCAGCGCTCCTGGTGCCTCATATCCGACGGTACCTTGCCGGGGGCCCCGTGCGGGGCCCCCTTGACGTGGTTCACATCGCCGAATCCGGCGACGCGCCCCAGCCAATTGGCGGCAAGGATCAGTGCGAGCTCTTACGGGTGGAGATGATCTGGTCGATCAGGCCGTACGCGAGCGCGTCCTCGGCCGTGAGGATCTTGTCGCGCTCGATGTCGTCGCGGATCTTCTCGATCGGCGTCGTCGAGTGCTTGGCCAGCATGTTCTCCAGCTGGTCGCGCATGCGCAGGATCTCGTTGGCCGCGATCTCCAGGTCCGAGAGCTGCTCACGGCCGGTGCCACCGGAGGGCTGGTGGATCAGCACGCGGGCGTTCGGCAGGGCCATGCGCTTGCCGGGGGTGCCGGCGGCGAGCAGGACCGCGGCGGCGGAGGCAGCCTGGCCCATGCAGACCGTCTGGATGTCCGGCTTCACGAACTGCATCGTGTCGTAGATCGCCGTCAGCGCGGTGAAGGAGCCGCCGGGGCTGTTGATGTAGATCGAGATGTCGCGGTCCGGGTCCATCGACTCCAGGCACAGCAGCTGCGCCATGACGTCGTTGGCCGAGGCGTCGTCGATCTGCACGCCGAGGAAGATCACGCGCTCCTCGAAGAGCTTCGCGTACGGGTCGTACTCGCGCACGCCCTGCGAGGTGCGCTCGACGAAGCGCGGGATGACGTAGCGGTTGTCCACCTGCGGGCCGGAGTAGAGGCCGCTCGCGGGGGAGAGGTTGTTCATGTGCATCTGGGTGTTCACCGTCCTGGTGGCGTTCTGCGGGCTGTCGGCTGCTGGGTACTGACGGGCGGGAGCCGGGATCAGGCCCCGGTGCCGCCGCCGCCCGGCACGTTGGACGCGGCCGAGATGATCTCGTCGATGAGGCCGTAGTCCTTGGCCTCCTGAGAGGTGAACCAACGGTCGCGGTCACCGTCACGGATGATCGCCTCGACGGTCTGGCCCGAGTGGAACGCGGTGATCTCGGCCATCCGCTGCTTGGTGCGCAGCAGGTACTGGGCCTGGATCTTGATGTCCGACGCGGTGCCGCCGATGCCGGCGGAGCCCTGGTGCATCAGGATGTCGGTGTTCGGCAGGGCGAAGCGCTTGCCCTTGGCGCCACCGGTGAGCAGGAACTGGCCCATCGAGGCCGCCATGCCCATGCCGATGGTGACGACGTCGTTCGGGATGTACTGCATGGTGTCGTAGACGGCCATGCCGGCCGTCACCGAGCCACCGGGGCTGTTGATGTAGAGGTAGATGTCCTTCTCCGGCTCGGCGGCCAGGAGCAGGAGCTGCGCGGTGATCTTGTTGGCGATGTCGTCGTCGACCTGCTGGCCGAGGAAGATGATGCGCTCGCCGAGCAGCCGGTTGTAGACATGGTCGCCGAGGCCGCCACCGATGGACGGCTCACCCGCGGCGTAAGGCTTCAGATTCGTCACGTATCCACCTGCTCGTCTCCGACGGCCATGCGCCGTCTCAGCGTCTCGTTACTGGGGCCCGGTCCGGCCGGTGCGGACGGGTCCGCCAGCTTCCGGGTACTCACGTGCCCTCGTACTCATGGACCCTAACGCGCAGGTAGGACAACACGATCCCGCTTCCTGAACTGTTCGCTCGGAGCGCAAGCTCCGAGAGCCTTTCGGGCCCATGCCGAAGGGCCCGGACGCGGCTGCGTCCGGGCCCTTCGGGGCACTGCTGAGTACTGCGGGGTACTGCTCAGCGGGCTACGCCCGAGGTGTTACTTGGCCTCGTCGGCCTTGACCTCGTCGTCACCGTCGACGACGGCCTCGACCGTCTCGGTGGCCTGCTCCTCGTCCTCGTCGGACAGGTCGACGACCTCACCGTTGGTGTCGACGACCTTGGAGGCCTCGACGACGACCGCGAGGGCCTTGCCGCGGGCGACCTCGCCGACCAGCATCGGAACCTGGCCACCCTCGACCACGGCCTGGGCGAACTGGTCGGGGGACATGCCGGAGGACGCGGCGCGGCGCATGAGGTGCTCGGTGAGCTCCTCCTGGTCGACGCCCAGCTTCTCCTTGTTGACCAGCGCGTCGAGGACGAACTGGGTCTTGATGCCCTTGATCGCCTGCTCGGAGGTCTCGGCGTCGAACTCCTCGACCGTCTTGCCCTGGAACTCCAGGTACTTCTCGATGGTCAGACCCATCTGGCCGAGCTGGTGGTGCTCGAGGTTGTGCTTGCGGGTCTGGACCTCGTCCGCGAGGAGCTTCTCGGGGATCGGGACCTCGACGAGCTCCAGCAGCTTCTCCAGGACGCGCTCCTGGGCCTGCGTGGCCTGGTCGTACTGCTTCATGTTCTCGAGGCGCTTGCGGCTGTCGGCCTTGAGGTCCTCGAGGGTGTCGAACTCGCTCGCCATCTGCGCGAACTCGTCGTCCAGCTCCGGGAGCTCCTTGGCGGAGACCTTGGTGACCTTGACGGTGACCTCGGCGTCCTTGCCCTCGGCGGAGCCGCCCTTCAGCTGGGAGGTGAAGGTGGCCTCGCCACCGGCCTCCAGGCCCGTGACGGCCTCGTCGATGCCCTCGAGGAGCTCGCCCGAGCCGATGGTGTAGGCGACGTCGGAGGCGACGCCGTCGGGCAGCACCTCGCCGTCGACCTTGGCCTCGAGGTCGATGGTGACGACGTCACCCTCGGCGGCGGCGCGCTCGACGTCCTTGGTGGACGCGAAGCGGCCGCGCAGCTGCTCGACCGACTTCTCGACGTCCTCGTCGGAGACCTCGATGGCGTCGACCTCGACCTCGATGCCGGAGTAGTCCGGGATCTCGATCTCGGGACGGACGTCGACCTCGGCGGTGAAGGCCAGCAGCTCGCCGTCCTTCAGCTCCGTGATGTCCACCTCGGGCTGGCCCAGCGGGTTCAGGTCGGCCTCGTTGACCGCCTCGGTGTAGAACTTCGGGAGGGCGTCGTTGACGGCCTCCTCCAGCACCGCACCGCGGCCGAAGCGCTGGTCGATGACGCGGGCCGGGATCTTGCCCTTGCGGAAGCCCTTCACCGTGACCTGCTGGTTGATCTTCTTGTACGCCGCGTCGAGGCTGTCCTTGAGCTCCTCGAAGGGCACCTCAACAGTGAGCCGAACCCGAGTCGGGTTCAGGGTCTCCACGGCGCTCTTCACGGTTCGGTCTCCTTGTGGCTGACTGCTGGGGATTCTGCCGTCGCGCTGCGATTCAGCGGTTCAGCGGACTTCGGCCCGGTACATCAGACACACGGGCACGCAGCTTGCATAGTAACCGCAAGCGGCAATCAGCCCACAACGCGATCTTGTGGAAACCCCCGACAGATCTCGAAGGGGACACTGCTGGTTGGTCGGGGTGGCCGGATTCGAACCGACGACCTTCCGCTCCCAAAGCGGACGCGCTACCAAGCTGCGCCACACCCCGTCGGTGCGACACGTAGGGTACATGCATGGAGACCCTCTGATGCGCGGGGTTTCCCGACGTCTTTCCGGCAGGTCTCCGGCGCGGCCGCGAAACGCGGTGTGCACTCCCCGGGAGCGACCCGCTAGGATGCTGTCCGTGCCGCGGTCCCCGGACCTGCGGCGCGCGCGTTGCGGGTGTAGCTCAATGGTAGAGCACTAGTCTTCCAAACTAGCTACGCGGGTTCGATTCCCGTCACCCGCTCTGAAGTACAAAGGGCCAGGTCAGAGGACATCTCCTCGACCTGGCCCTTCGTCGTTCCCGGGGCCCCGATCGGCGCGTGCGGTGCTGTGGCCCATGCGCGTCATCAACTCCCGCGTGCCGGCGCCCGTTGCCCGCGCGTCCGGTCCCGTGGTCCGGCTGCCGGCCCGTCGGCTCCGTATGAGGGCGGCCAGATCTCCGCCAGGTTGACGCCGCCGAGGACGGGCTCCCAGCGGTGCTTGAGGAGCCAGCAGAGAGCTGCCGGGTGGTGACGGTGAGCGTGGGGGACAGTGGTGGGTACAGCCAGATGACCCGCAGCCGTTCCTGCCCAAACCCGCTCTGCCGACCTCAGATTGCGACTTTCCGCCCGAGGCTCTGATGCCTCCTGGTTGGATCGCCTCAAGCAGCAGTGCTTGAGAAGGGGGCGGTTCCATGGCCAAGCGGAAGATTCTCACAGTGACGCTTGAGTTTGAGATGGGGCAGCAGACGATCCACGGCAAGCGGATCAAGGAGGCCTACGACGCGCTCGTCATCGCGGCGGCCGAGGCGGCGGAGGGGCAACTTCCTTATGGCAGCGTGGAAGCGGTGAGGAGCCGCGCTACGTGGGATTACCGCTGGTACGAGGCCTCCAGTGATCTCGTGGAAGGCGACGAGTGGGATGTATCGGAGCCTGAGGACTGAAACCTCGGATGCCGACCTTTGGACGCGGAGCGCAAGGCTCGCATAGCCGACCTGGCCGTGACGGCAAGGCACCGCGACCGCAACAGCCGGCCGCGCCGGGCCCAGCCCGCCATTAGGGTCCGCAGCATAACCAGCGACGTGCCGGCCTGCCCGGAGTGCAGCCAGGCCATGAAGTTCGGCGGCTTCGTGCTGTGCCGGCGAGAGGACGACGAGCGGGTCTGCCGAGGCGTGTGGAAGTGCCCCACTCGGCATGTCTGGTGGCACTGGGCGGATCGTCCGCACGAAGCGTTGGAAGCGTGCCCGATGCCGGAGATGTTCCTCTGACATACGAGTCGGCCCGCGTGCCCTTCATGTGCCCGATCAGACGGCAAGAGGCGGGGACAAGCGGTGAATTGCGGTGGGCGCTCGACCGGGCTGCAGGTCAGAGCCGGTGTCCATGGAACAGTGGGCACCGGATCTCGCCGTTGCGGGGGCGGGGTGTGGCGCCGGCGGTCAGAGCTTGATGTTCGCGATCATCGTCGCGAGGGAGTTCAGGAAGCGGTTCACGTCGTCCGCGATCGAGCTGGACGCCAGGAAGAAACCGAAGAGGGCCGCGACGATGGCGGGGCCCGTCTTGATGTGGTTGCCGCGGATCAGCACCACCAGGATGACCGCCAACAGAACCACCACTGACAGCGAAATGGCCACTACTGATCACACCTTCGGTCGTCCCCTGGTCGGCCCGGGGCGCACGAGGCACACCCCCACATGGACCATCCTCCCACCAACGGGCCCCGGCTATACGCCCCGTGACGAATAGCCGTGGTTCCGTTTCCGCCAACCACATGTGCGCCGGGCATGTTTCGGGCGCGGCGCATGCGTCAAGGGGTGGTGAGGCCGAGGAGGGACCGGACATACGCGTACTTCGCGGACAGCCGCTCGCGGGTGGGGTCGTCCAGCACCGAGAGGCGTACGGGGTCGGCGTTGTGCGCCAGGTCGGCTTCCTTGACCAGCAGGGCGCCCGGGGTGTCCAGGATGCGGGCGGTGTACTGCTCGACCGGTTCGCCGGGGCGCTTGGTGACCGCGAGGACCATGTTCTTCACGGACTGCGGGAGCGCGGCGGAGTCCAGCCAGGTGAGGCTGAGTGCCTCGTCCTCGATCGCGTCGTGGAGCCAGGCCGCCGCCTGCTGTTCGGGGGTGCCGCCGCGCAGGCGGACGCCTTCGGCCACGGCCGCGAGGTGCTCCGCGTACGGCCGGCCGGCCTTGTCGGTCTGGCCCTCGTGCGCGCTGCGCGCCAGGGCCTCGACCTCCACGAGTGTCAGGGGACGGCTCGTCATGCGATCTCCCTCGCTGCCTTTCGGAGGGCCTCGGCGGCCCGGCGTACGTCCGCCTGTGTCGTACGCCAGTTGGAGAACGCGGCGCGCAGGGCGGGGGTTCCCCCGTACACGGTCGGGGTGACGAAGACCTCGGCGGCCGCCGCCTCGCGCAGGGCGGCCAGGCGGGCCGCGGTGGGGGCCTCGGAGAGGGTGAAGCAGACGACGTTGAGGCGGACCGGGGCGAGGAGGGTGAAGGCGGGGTCCTGCTCCAGGGCGGCGCCCAGGGCGCGGGCGCAGGCGATGTCGCGTTCGACGATCTCCCGGTGGCCCTGGCGGCCGTAGGCCCGCAGTGTGAACCAGGCGGCGAGGGCGCGCAGCCGGTGGGAGTTCTCCGGGGTCAGGTGGACGAGGTCGGGGGTGTCGCCGAGCGGGCCGAGGTAGGCGGCGGAGTTCTGGAAGACGCGGGCCTGCAGGTCGCGCCGGCGGGTGAACTGGACGGCGCTGTCGTAGGGGACGTTGAGCCACTTGTGCAGGTCGACGCAGAGGGAGTCGGAGGCGTCGAGGCCTTCGGCGAGGTGCGCGTGGTCCGGGGAGAGGGCGGCGAAGGCGCCGAACGCGGCGTCGGTGTGCAGCCAGAAGTCGTGGCGCGGGCGCAGGGCCGCGATCGCCGGGAGGTCGTCGAAGTCGACGGTGTTGACGGTGCCCGCGTTGGCGACGACCACGGCCGGTCCGGGCGTGTCGGCGAGGGCGCGGTCGAGGGCGGCGGGGTCGACGGCCTCGCGGCCGGGCAGGGTCGGGACCCGGACCAGGCTGTCGCGGCCCAGACCGAGGACCGAGAGGGCCTTGGCGATGGAGGAGTGCGGGGCGCCGGAGAGCACGCGGACCTTGCCGAGGGCCGCCACGCCGTGGTCGGCCGGGGAGACGCCGAGGCGTTCGCCGAGCCATTCGCGGGCGATGGCGAGGCCGGTGGTGTTGGACATGGTGGCGCCGCTGACGAAGGTGCCGGTGTGGGCGGGGGTGAGGCGGAAGAGCTCGCGCAGCCAGCCGACGGTCTCGCGTTCGAGGTCCTGACCGGCGCCGTCCAGCGCGGAGTTGGAGTTCTGGTCGTGGGCGGCGGTGAGCCAGTCGCCGGCGAGGGCCGCGGGGGTGGCTCCGCCGGTGACGAAGCCGAGGTAGCGGGGGCCCGCGGAGGCCGAGAGCCGCGGCTCCCAGCGGTCGCGGAAGGCGGCGAGGGCGGCGTCCGCGCCGGCGGCGTGCTCCGGGAGGGGCTCGGGGTCGTGCGGCCGGGTGGCGGGCGGTACGACGGCCCGCTCGTCCAGCGTGGCGAGCGCCTCGGCGGCGGCGCGGCGGGTGGCGTCGAGCAGGTCGGGGAGCCGGGCGAGGTCGGCGGCGAGCATGCGGTCCATGGGAGCACGGTAGGCGCGGCCGGGGGCGCGCGGGCGAGCCAATCCGGGCGCAGTGGCCCGCCTCGGTCCGAAGGCAGTGGCCCGCCACGGTCCGAGGGCAGTGCCCCGCCCGGTCCGAAGGCTGTGACCCGCCCGGTCCGAAGGCAGTAACCCGCCCCGGTCCGAAGGCAGTAACCCGCCCGGTCCGAGGGCAGTCGCCCGCCACGGTCTGGGGCCAGTGGCCCGCCTCGGTCCGAGGGCAGTGACCCGCCACGGTCTGGGGCCAGTGGCCCGCCTCGGTCCGAAGGCAGTGGCCCGCCACGGTCCGAGGGCAGTGGCCCGCTCCAGTCCGGGGACCGTGGCCCGCCCGGTCCGAAGGCAGTCACCCTCCCCGGTCTGGAGGCGGTAGCCCGCCACGGTGGTCCGAAGGCAGTAACCCGCCACGGTCCGAGGGCAGTGACCCGCCACGGTCCGAAGGCAGTGGCCCGCTCCAGTCCGGGGACCGTGGCCCGGCACGGTCGGGCCAGTGACCCGCCACGGTCCGAGGGCTGTCCCCCGCCCCGGTCCGGAGGCAGTGGCCGCCCCGGTCCCGGCGGCGGCCGTCGTAGGCTCGGCGGATGATCGTGAAGCGGTGGGTACGGGGCATGGGCGGGGTCGTTGTCGCGGGGGTGCTGGCCGGGGCGGCCGGGTGCGAAGCGCCGCCGGCGCCGCGGGCCGCCCCGGGGCCGACCGCGCCGACGAAGCCGGTCCGGACGGCGCAGCCCGGTACGGAGACCGGCCCGGCGTGCCCCGAGGGCGGGGTCCGGCTCCTGGAGACCGACGGGAACGCCGCGATGGGACTGCGGGTGGCGGGCTTCCAGCTGGTCAACTGCGGTGCGCAGCCTTACGCCCTGGAGGGCTACCCGCAGGTGTCGCTACGGGACGACCGCAACGCCCCGGTGGAGGTCACGGTCGAGCACGGCGCGGAAGGGATCACCACGGGAGTACCGCACATCGAGGCGGCGCCGCAGCCGGTGACGCTGGCGCCGGGGCAGGCGGCGTCGTTCTGGATGGTGTGGCGCAACCTCGTCACCGACGGGACGGTGACCGCCGCGACGGCGTCGGTCGTGGAGGTCGAGCCCCGCCCCGGCGCGCCCCGGCTGAGTCTGCGGACGGCCCATCCGGTCGATCTCGGGAACACCGGGAAGCTGGGGATCGGCCCGTGGACGGCGATCGACCGGTGACCGTCCGGCGATCGACCGGTGACCGTCCGGCCGTCGCCCGGCCGTCGCCCGGTGACCGTCCGGCTCGACGGGCCCTCCCCCGTTCAGGCGGAGCGGCGGATCAGCAGCAGCGCGCGGTCGTCGTTGACGTCCTTGGCGACCTTTTCGATCAGGTGCCAGGTCGCGCCCTCCCAGCCTGCGGCCACGTAGCGGTCGGCTTCGCCGGTGAGGCGGTCGATGCCCTCGCTGATGTCGCGGTCGGCCGTCTCGACGAGGCCGTCGGTGAAGAGCATCAGCACGTCGCCGGGGCGGAGGTTTCCGCGGGCGGGGGTGAACTCGGCGCCGTCGTAGACCCCGAGCAGCGGGCCCTCGCCGGACCTCTCCTGCCAGCGGCCGGTGCCCGCGGAGAGCTGGAGCGCGGGGAGGTGGCCGGCCGAGAGGAGTTCGTAGTCGCCGGTCTGCAGGTCCAGCACGAGGTGGATGGAGGTGGCGAAGCCCTCGTCCCAGTCCTGGCGCAGGAGGTAGCCGTTGGCGGCCGGCAGGAAGCCGTGCGGCGGCAGCGCGCCGAGCAGTCCGCCGAAGGCGCCGGACAGCAGCAGGGCCCGGGAGCCCGCCTCCATGCCCTTGCCGGAGACGTCGGTCAGGACGATCTCCAGGGTCCGGCCGCCGTTGGTGCGGGCCGCGACCACGAAGTCGCCGGAGAAGGACTGGCCGCCGGCCGGGCGCAGGGCCATCTCGCGGTGCCAGCCGCGCGGCAGGGCGGGCAGTTTGCTCTGTACCCGGATCCGTTCGCGCAGGTCGAAGAGCATGGTGCCGCCGCGTCTCCACGGCACGCCGACGCGGCTGCGGAACTGGGCGATGACCAGCCCGAAGAACCCGCAGGCGGCCACCACCAGGACGGTGCCGGGGGTGACGCGCGCCGGGCCCTGGGTATAGGGGCCGAGGACGAGGGCCTCCACGATCAGTGCGGCCGCTGAGGCGGCGTACAGGCCGAGGAGGCTCGCGGGGCGCAGCAGCAGGCCGCCGGCCACGATCGGCAGGACGAGCGCCGAGGGCGAGAACCAGACCGGCAGCATCAGTGTGCCGCAGGCGATCGCGGGAATGGTGAGCAGGAGCCCGCCGAAGGCGAGCCAGTCGGAGGCGTCGCCGCGGAAGTAGTCCACCGCGGATTTGCGCAGGGCGGTGCGGCCCCGGTGCGACAGCATGCGCATCCGGGCCATGAGGGTTTCCACGCGTGCTCCGGCCATTGATTCGGGACCCTATCCATCCTGGCTGTGGATGCGCAGGGGTACCCCCGGACCAGGGGCCACAGGGCGTCCGAAAACCCGTCGACTGGGACGGAATGCCCTGATAGGGATGGCCGTATGGCTCTTGAGATGCGCGTATTGCAGGCTGATGAGTGGGATGTCTGGTACGACCACCTGGAACTGGCGTTCGGTGGTGTGCCGGAGACCCCCCAGGAGCGCAAACTGTACAAGTCACTGACGGAGCCCGAGCGCTCGCTCGGTGTCTGGGACGGCGACACCTGCGTCGGCTCGGCGGGCTCCTTCGACTTCCGCCTCTCCGTGCCGGGCGGGGCGGTCGTCCCGGCGGCCGGCGTGACGATGGTGGGCGTCTCCCCCACCCACCGCCGGCGCGGGGTGCTCAGGTCCCTGATGCGGCGCCAGCTGGACGACATCCGGGCGGGTGGCGAACCGCTCGCCGTGCTGACGGCCTCGGACCCGGCGATCTACGGGCGCTTCGGCTACGGCATCGGGACGTACGCCCTGTCCCTGGACATGGACACCACTCGGATACGGCTCTCCGTGCCGCCGGGGACGGACGGGGTGCGGCTGCGCCTGGTCGACCCGCAGCAGGCGCTGGCCGACTGCGAGCGGGTGTACGCGGCGCTGCTCCCCGGGCGGCCGGGCATGCCGGCCCGCCGGCCCGGCTGGGAGCGGATGCCGCTGCTGGACGCGCCCGGGATGCGCAACGGCGGGTCGCCGCTGAAGTGCGTGGTCGCCGAGCGGGAGGACGGCGAGGTGGTCGGGTACGCCCGCTACCGCGTCAAGCCCGACTGGGACTTCACCGGGTCGGACGGCAAGGTCGAGGTGAACGACCTCGACGCGCTGGACCCGGCGGCGTGCGCGGCGTTGTGGCGCTACCTCTTCGAGATCGACCTGACCTGGACGGTACGGGCGTCCAGGCGCCCGGTGGACGATCCGGTGCTGCACCTGGTCAGCGACGTGCGCCGGTCGCGGCCGCGGACCCGGGACTCGCTGTACGTACGGCTCGTGGATCTGCCGGCGGCGCTGGAGGCCCGGACGTACGGGGCTCCGGCGGACGTGGTCCTGGAGGTCGAGGACGCGTTCTGCCCGTGGAACGCGGGGCGGTGGCGGCTGGTCGCCGACGGCAAGGGCGTCGCCCGCTGCACGCGGACCGGGGAGCCGGCGGACCTGGAACTGTCCGTCCGGGAGCTGGGGTCGGCGTACCTGGGCGGGATCACCCTCACCTCGCTGGCCGCGGCCGGCCTGGTGCGCGAGCTGCGCGCGGGCGCCCTGACGGAGGCCTCGCGCGCCTTCGCCGGGGACGTGGCCCCCTGGCTGCCCCACGGCTTCTAGCGCTGTGCCCGGCAAGGTTCACCGGGTCGCGTCCGGCGCGCACGGCGCACCGGGTGCACCCGGTGCACCCGGTGCACCCGCCCGGCTCCCGCGCTAGCGGGACTGGCAGGTCGGGCACCAGAAGAGGTTGCGGGCGGCGAGACCGGCGGTGCGGATCTCGCCCCCGCAGATGTGGCAGGGCATGTTCGCCCTCCGGTAGACGTACACCTCGCCGCCGTGGTCGTCGACCCTCGGCGGCCGTCCCATCGCCTCGGGCAGGTGCTCGTCGCGGACGGTGTCGATGCGGTTGTTGCGCACGCCCTCGCGCATCAGCGCGGCCAGGTCGGCCCACATCGCGTCCCACTCGGCGCGGGCGAGGTCCTTGCCCTGGCGGTACGGGTCGATGCCGTGCCGGAAGAGGACCTCGGCGCGGTAGACGTTGCCGACGCCCGCGACGACCTTCTGGTCCATCAGCAGGGCGGCGACGGTGGTGCGGGAGCGGGAGATCCGGGACCATGCGCGGTCGGGGTCGTCACCGCCCCGCAGGGGGTCCGGGCCGAGCCGCTCGCCTATCGCCCGCTTCTCCTCGTCCGTGACCCACGCGCAGGTGGTCGGGCCGCGCAGGTCGGAGAAGTAGTCGTCGGTGGCCAGGCGCAGCCGGACCGTGTCGGTGGCCGGCGGGGCCGGTGCGGGGCCGATCGCGTACTTGCCGAAGAGCCCGAGGTGGATGTGGATCCAGCCGCTCTCCCCGAACCCCAGGAAGAGGTGCTTGCCGTGGGCGTCGACACCGTCCAGGATCCGTCCGTCGAGCAGGGCCGCGCTCTCGGCGAACCGCCCCTGGGGGCTGCTGACGGCGACCTCCCACCCGGCGAACCGGTTCAGGTGGTCCTCGGCGAGCCGGTGGATCGTATGCCCCTCGGGCACGGCAATGCTCCTCGACATGGGAAAACGGCCGTGCCGCCCGCGTCACGGGCGGCACGGCCGGACGGAGGGGGGATCAGCCCTGCGGGTGGTGGGCCGGGATCGGGGGGAGCTCGCCGGTCTGCTCGTAGGCGGAGAGCATGTCGATGCGGCGGGTGTGGCGCTCCTCGCCGGAGTACGGGGTCGTCAGGAAGGCCTCGATGAAGCTGACGGCCTCGTCCTGCGTGTGCATCCGGCCGCCGACGGAGATGACGTTGGCGTTGTTGTGCTCACGGCCGAGCTGGGCGGTCTGGACGCTCCAGGCCAGGATGGCGCGGACGCCCTTGACCTTGTTCGCGGCGATCTGCTCGCCGTTGCCGGAGCCGCCGATCACGATGCCGACGCTGTCGGCGTCCGCTGCGGTCTTCTCCGCGGCGCGGAGGCAGAACGGCGGGTAGTCGTCCACCGCGTCGTAGATGTGGGGTCCACAGTCGACGGGCTCGTGGCCGTTGTTCTTGAGCCAGTCCACCAGGTGGTTCTTGAGCTCAAGGCCTGCATGGTCGGATCCGAGGTACACGCGCATGGGACGAGTGTGGCACGAGGAGGCCCGGCAGCCCGCAGCGGGTGTCGCGTAAGTCACTTCTAAAGCTCAAGTAAACCTAAAGAACGCAGATGGGACACGGCGGGGCTTTGGTCCGGGTCGTTCGTCCCGACGCAACGATCCGGATTGAGGTCTTCCGTCCTGCGTTCATCTCAGGTTTGAATGCCGGGGCTCGCAACCCGAGAACCTAAGGATCCGTCCATGAGCTCCACGACGACCCTCCAGAAGGAAGGCAACCCCACCGGTAACCCCGGTGAGGGCCAGCCCTCCGACGGTCTGAAGGCCGGTCTCAAGAACCGCCACCTGTCCATGATCGCCATCGGCGGCGTCATCGGCGCCGGCCTCTTCGTCGGCTCCGGTGGCGGTATCGCCAAGGCCGGTCCCGCCATCCTGATCTCCTACGCGCTGGTCGGCGCGATGGTCGTCTTCGTGATGCGGATGCTGGGCGAGATGGCGGCCGCCAGCCCGAACTCGGGCTCGTTCTCCGCCTACGCCGACCGGGCGCTCGGCCGCTGGGCCGGCTTCTCCATCGGCTGGCTCTACTGGTTCTTCTGGGTCGTCGTGCTCGCCGTGGAGGCCACCGCCGGTGCCGCCATCCTGGAGAACTGGATCCCGGCCGTCCCGCAGTGGGCCTGGGCGCTGATCGTGATGGCGGTGCTGACCGTCACCAACCTCGGCTCGGTCGCCTCCTACGGTGAGTTCGAGTTCTGGTTCGCGGGCATCAAGGTCGTCGCCATCGGCGCCTTCGTGATCGTCGGCATGCTGGCCGTCTTCGGCCTGCTGCCTGGCTCCGACAACCCGGGCGCGGGCTTCGCGCACCTGACCGACGCGGGGGGCTTCTTCCCCAACGGTTACGGCGCCGTCCTCACCGGTGTGCTGATGGTCGTCTTCTCCTTCATGGGCAGCGAGATCGTCACCCTGGCCGCCGGCGAGTCGGAGAACCCCCGCAAGGCGGTCACCCGGGCCACCAACTCCGTCATCTGGCGGATCGGCGTCTTCTACCTGGGCTCGATCTTCATCGTGCTGACCCTGCTCCCGTGGAACGACAAGTCGATCACCGAGAAGGGCTCGTACGTCGCCGCCCTGGACTCGATCGGCATCGCGCACGCCGGCACGATCATGGAGGTCATCGTCCTGACCGCCGTGCTGTCCTGCCTGAACTCGGGCCTCTACACCGCCTCCCGCATGGCCTTCTCGCTCGGTGAGCGCGGTGACGCCCCCAAGGCGTTCGCCAAGGTCAACAAGAACGGTGTGCCGGTGGCCGCGATCCTGGGCTCCACGGTCTTCGGCTTCGTCGCCGTCTACTTCAACTACGCCTTCAAGGACACGGTCTTCAACTTCCTGCTGAACTCCTCGGGTGCCATCGCGCTCTTCGTCTGGCTGGTGATCTGCTTCACCCAGCTGAGGATGCGCGGGATCCTGGTCCGCGAGGCCCCGGAGAAGCTGACCGTGAAGATGTGGCTGTTCCCGTGGCTGACCTGGGCCACCGCCGCACTGATCATGTTCGTGATCGGCTACATGTTCGTGGACGACGCCAACCGCGAGGTCGTCACCCTGTCCACCCTGGTCGCCGGCGTGGTCGTGCTCGTCGGTGTGGTCCTGGACTTCCGCCGCAAGCGGGCCCTGCAGGGCTGATCGCACGTGCACGTACGCCGGAGCCCGGCCCGCCTTCACCAGGCGGGCCGGGCTCCGGTGCGTATCGGGGGCCGCTCAGCCGCGACGGCCGACCAGCTTCCACGCGGCCGGCAGGACGCCCATGGCCAGTGCGGCCTTGAGGGCGTCGCCGATCAGGAACGGGGTCAGGCCCGTCGCGACGGCGACGCCCAGGGAGATCCCGGTGACGGCCATCAGGTACGGCACGCCCACCGCGTAGACCACGGCGGAGCCCAGCACCATCGCACCGGCGTTCCGCAGGACCGAGCGGTCGGCGCCGCGCCGCGCCAAGGCGCCGACGACGGTGGAGGCCAGCAGCATGCCGAGGACGTACCCGAAGGTCGCGCCGCCCGCGCCGGAGCCGCCGCCCGCGAACCACGGCACGCCGGCCATGCCGACCAGCGTGTAGAGGGCGAGCGAGAGGAAGCCGCGGCCGGCGCCGAGCGCGGTGCCGACGAGCAGCGCGGCGAAGGTCTGGCCGGTGATCGGCGCGGCCAGCCCGTCGACGGGGACGGAGATCTGGGCGGCCAGCCCGGTGAGCGCCGCGCCGCCGACGACGAGCGCAGTGTCGCGGACGCGGCTCGCGGGCAGCAGGTCGGCGAGGACGGTGCCGGGCCGGAGGGGGACGGAAGCAGTGCTCATCGGGAGGCTCCGAGGGGTGGTGGGGCAGGACGATCACCGACGCTAGTCCGCGGTCCGCCACCGACCCGCCGTTGCCCGGGACAAAGCCCCGCTCCCCGCTTTGGTGGAGATTTCACAAAGCCCGCACCACACACCCGGGTCGACGTGATCCTCGTCACGAGGAACATCAGACAACACGTCCGTTTTGCGCGGACGGCCGCCGCTCAGTGAGACTGTAGGGTCCCGCCAATCCACTTGCGGAGCCCGACCACCGCTGGGCCGAACGAGAGTACGAGCACCCCTCATGCGTGAGCGCCTGCCAGAAGCACCTCCCACGACCGAGCTGCCCGAGGAACCCCTCAGCCACAGTCTCAAGCAGCGCCACCTGACCATGCTGGGTCTGGGCGGCGTGATCGGCGCCGGGCTCTTCGTGGGCTCCGGCGCGGGCATCGGCATCGCCGGTCCCGCGATCATCTGCTCCTACCTGCTCGCGGGCGTCCTCGCGATGCTGGTGATGCGGGCGCTCGGGGAGATGTCGGCCGCGATGCCCGCGTCCGGCTCCTTCTCGGTGTACGCGGAGAAGGCCCTGGGCCGCTGGGCCGGCTTCTCGGCGGGCTGGCTGTACTGGTTCCTGCTGGTCGTGGTGCTGGCCGTGGAGGCCACCGGCGCGGCGAAGATCGCGAACGGCTGGCTGCCCTCGGTCGACCAGTGGGTCTGGGTGCTGCTCTTCATGGTGGTCTTCACCGTGTGCAACCTGGCCGCCGTACGGAACTTCGGCGAGTTCGAGTTCTGGTTCGCCGCCCTGAAGGTGGGCGCGATCGTGCTCTTCCTGATCCTGGGCACCCTCGCGGTCTTCGGCCTGCTCCCGGACACCGAGCCCGTCGGCCTCACCAACCTCACCGGGCAGGGCGGCTTCTTTCCGGCCGGCTTCGGCGGCGTGATCGCCGGCATGCTCGCCGTCATCTTCGCCTTCGGCGGCCTGGAGGTCGTCACCATCGCCGCCGCCGAGTCGGACGACCCGGCCCGGTCGGTGTCCCGCGCGGTGCGCAGCGCGGTGTGGCGCATCCTCTTCTTCTACGTCGGCTCGATGGTGGTCATCGTGACCCTGCTGCCGTGGGATTCGCTGGAGCCGGGCCAGAGCCCGTACGTCGCCGTCCTGGACTCCATCGGCATCCCGGGGGCCGGCCAGATCATGAACATCGTGGTGTTCGTGGCACTGCTCTCGGCGCTCAACGCGAACCTGTACGGGTCCTCGCGCATGGTCTTCTCGCTCGCCGAGCGCGGCGAGGCGCCGAAGTCGCTGCTGAAGGTCTCGGGCGGCGGGGTGCCGCGCCGGGCGGTGTTCGCCTCGGTGGCCTTCGGCTTCGTGTCGGTGGTGCTGAACCTGCTGTGGCCGCAGACGATCTTCCTCTACATGCTCAACGCGGTCGGCGCGGTGCTGCTGTTCGTGTGGGCCCTGATCGCGATCTCGCAGCTGAAGCTGCGCCGGATCATCGAGCGGGACATGCCGGAGCGGCTGACCCTGCCGATGTGGCTGTTTCCGTACCTGACCTGGACTGCGCTCATCGGGATGGCGGCGGTGCTGGTCCTGATGCTGTTCGACGACTCCGCGCGGCCGCAGCTGCTGTGGTCGACGGGTGCGGCCGCGCTGGTCCTCGCGGTGGCGGGGATCCGCGAGCTGAGGGCCCGCAAGGCCTGACGAGCGAGCCGGGAGAGCGGACCATCCGTGCCGCGGCACGGAGGGTCCGCTCTTCTCAGGTGCGCAGGTAGGAGGCCCCGTTGACGTCGAGGACCGTGCCCGAACTCCAGGCCGCCTCGGGGGAGGCCAGGTAGAGCACGGCGGAGGCGATCTCTTCCGGGTCCGCGACCCGGCCGAAGGGGCTCTGCGCCCGGATGCCGGCGCCCTCGGGCCCCTCCAGCCGGCCGGCGACCCGCTCGGTGGCGACGAAGCCGGGTGCGACGGAGGCGACGGCGATGCCGTGCGGGGCGAGGGACACGGCGAGGGACTGGCCCAGGGCATGGACCGCGGCCTTGGTCGCGCCGTAGGCGGGGTGGTCGGGCTCGCCCCGGAAGGCGCCGCGCGAGCCGATGTTGACGATGCGTCCCTCGCGTCCCGCTTCGATCATGCGGCGCGCGACGCAGTGGCTCAGGTTGGCGGCGCCGAAGAGGTTCACGTCGACGGTCCGCCGCCAGGCCTCCTGCCAGCCCTCGTACGAGGTGTCCGGCAGCGGGTGGGCGACCATGACGGCGGCGTTGTTGACCAGGACGTCCACGCCGCCGAGCGCCACCTCCGCCTCGGCCGCCAGGGCCTCGACGCGGGCCGGGTCACCGAGGTCCGCGGCGACCAGGACGTGACCCTCCCCCTCCAGGGAGGCGAGGGTCTCCTCCGCGTCCGCCCGCCGGGCGGAGCAGTGGACGACGACCCGGTCGCCCTGCCGGGCGAAGGCGGCCGCGATCGCCCGGCCGATCCCCCGGGAGGCGCCGGTGACGAGTACGCCCCGGCCGGTGCTGCGAAGTCCTGTCACGGTCCGGCCCATCGGCTGCCCCCCTCGATCCCGTACATCCGCCGCATCCGCCGCATCCGCCGCATCCGGTGGCTGCGATGTCGCCGCGAGCGTACGGGGATGATCACGAACCGTGAAGCCATCGTCCGGATAACGGACACGAAACGTCCGGCGATCGGACACTCGGCAGACTGGCGCAAATGAGCCAGAGCACCCTGACACCCCCCGAAGCACCGCAGACCGGCGCCGGATCACCCCTCGGCAACGGCCTCAAGCAGCGCCACCTCTCGATGATCGCCCTCGGCGGTGTCATCGGCGCCGGACTCTTCGTCGGCTCCGGCGCCGGCATCGCCGCCGCGGGTCCCTCGATCGTGCTCGCCTACGCCGCGTCCGGGCTGCTGGTGATGTTCGTGATGCGGATGCTCGGCGAGATGTCGGCGGCCAACCCCGCCTCCGGGTCGTTCTCGGTCCACGCGGAGCGGGCGATCGGCCCCTGGGCCGGATTCACCGCCGGCTGGATGTTCTGGACCCTGCTGTGCGTGGGCGTGGCCATCGAGGCCATCGGCGCGGCGCACATCATGACGGGCTGGTTCCCGGGCACCCCCTCCTGGATGTGGGTGCTGGTCTTCATGGCGCTGTTCTGCGGCTCCAACCTCGCCGCCGTCTCGAACTTCGGCGAGTTCGAGTTCTGGTTCGCCGCGCTCAAGATCGGCGCGATCGCCCTCTTCCTGGGCCTGGGCGTGCTCGCCGTACTCGGCCTGCTGCCCGGCACCGGCGCCCCCGGCACCGCCAACCTGCTCCACGACGGCGGCTTCCTGCCCCACGGCGTGGACGGCCTGCTGGTCGGACTGCTCGCCTCGGTCGTCGCGTACGGCGGGCTGGAGACGGTGACCATCGCGGCCGCCGAGTCCGAGGACCCCGTCGCCGGCGTGGCCAAGGCGGTGCGGACCACCATGTGGCGGATCGCGATCGTCTACGTCGGCTCCATGCTGGTCATCGTCACCCTGCTGCCCTGGAACGACCCGGCGGTCACGGCGGACGGCCCGTACGCGGCCACCCTGGACCACCTGGGCATCCCGGCCGCCGGCGAGATCATGAACGTGGTCATCCTGATCGCCCTGCTGTCCGCGATGAACGCCAACATCTACGGCTCCTCGCGCATGGCCTACTCCCTCGTCTCCCGCGGCCAGGGCCCCAAGGCGCTGGGCAAGGTCACCGGCCGGGTGCCGCGCCGGGCGGTGCTCGCCTCCTGCGGCTTCGGCTTCGTCACCGTGCTGCTGTCGCACTGGTATCCCGACACCCTGTTCGCCTGGCTGCTGAACATGGTCGGCGGGGTCATCCTCATCGTCTGGGGCTTCATCGCCGTCTCGCAGTTCGTGCTGCGCCGGCGCCTGGAGCGCGAGGCCCCCGAGAAGCTGGTCGTGCGGATGTGGGGCTTCCCGTACCTGACCTGGGTGGCGCTGGCCGGGGTCGCCGGGGTCCTGGTGCTGATGGCGCTGGGCGAGGACACCCGGGTCCAGGTGATCTTCACCGGCGGGCTCACCGTCGCCCTCGCGGTGACCGGATACGTGCTGCAGCGCCGGGCCGCCGCCAGGACCTGACGGCCCCGCAGAACGAGGCGGGCCCCGTGCGAAAGCACGGGGCCCGCCTTCGTTTTTACAGAGGCAACCCTTACGTGTGACCTGGAATAGATACTGCTAGCGTGCAGTTGCGCATTGATTGCAATAAGCAGTTGGCACGCCGAGGGGACCGGATAACGCATGGCCATCTACACGCTTCCTGAGCTTCCGTACGACTACGCGGCTCTCGAGCCGGTGATCAACCCGCAGATCATCGAGCTGCACCACGACAAGCACCACGCGGCCTACGTCACGGGCGCCAACAACACGCTGGAGCAACTGGCGGAGGCGCGCGACAAGGAGAACTGGGGCGCCCTCAACGGCCTTGAGAAGAACCTCGCGTTCCACCTCTCCGGCCACATCCTGCACAGCATCTACTGGCACAACATGGCCAGCCCGAAGACCGGCGAGGGCGGCGGCGAGCCCACCGCGGCCGACGGCCTGGGCGACCTGTCCGACGCGATCACCGAGTCCTTCGGCTCCTTCGCGAAGTTCAAGAAGCAGCTGACCTTCGCCTCCTCCGCGACGCAGGGCTCCGGCTGGGGCGTGCTCGCGTACGAGCCCGTCAGCGGCCGCCTGATCGTCGAGCAGGTCTACGACCACCAGGGCAACGTGGGCGTGGCCAGCACCCCGGTCCTGGTCTTCGACGCCTGGGAGCACGCCTTCTACCTTCAGTACAAGAACCAGAAGGTGGACTTCATCGAGGCGATGTGGAACGTCGTCAACTGGCAGGACGTGTCCAGGCGCTACGCCGACGCCAAGGCCAACACTCCGCTGCTGATCCCCGCCAAGGGCTGATCGCACCGCGAGCCCGTCCGCCTCGTGATCGTCTTCTCAACCTTCACCGGCGGACGTGTCCAGCGGAAGACCCCCGTGAGGACGTGACTCACGGGGGTCTTCTGTGTGCGCCGGCGGGGACTACTCGAAGGACGGGCCCTGGGTGCGGGTGCGCTTGATCTCGTAGAAGCCGGGGGTGGAGGCGACGAGCAGGGTGCCGTCCCACAGCCGGGCTGCGGCCTCGCCGCGCGGGGTCGGGGTGACGACGGGGCCGAAGAAGGCGACCTCGCCCTCGGCGCCCGGAACGGAGATCACCGGGGTGCCGACCTCCTGGCCGACCCGGTCGATGCCGTTGTTGTGGGAGGCCCGCAGCACCTCGTCGTACTCGTCCGAGTCGGCGTACGCGAGCAGCTCGGCCGGCAGGCCGACCTCGGCCAGCGCCTCGGCGATCACCTCGCGGGTCGGGCCCTTCTCGTCGTTGTGGATGCGGGTGCCTAGCGCGGTGTAGAGCTTGCCGGTGACCTCGTCGCCGTGCTTCTGCTGGGCCGCTATGACCACGCGCACCGGGGCCCAGCCCTTGGGGCCGAGCAGCTCGCGGTAGGTCTCGGGCAGCTCGTCGAGCTTGTTCTCGTTGAGGACGGCGAGGCTCATCACGTGCCAGCGGACCTCGATGTCGCGGACCTTCTCGACCTCGAGCATCCAACGGGACGTCATCCAGGCCCAAGGGCAGAGCGGGTCGAACCAGAAGTCGACCGGGGTCTTCTCGCGCACCTGGGTGTCGGTCATGTCTCTCCTCAGTCTGGGTGTCGGTCGAAAAAAGGCCATCGCTGGCCGACGTCCACCGTGCGCAACCAGGACCGGGGCGCGCGCATTCCCCTCGTGCGAGGATTCGACGCAAGAACGCGATCACGCACGAAGGAGTGCACGTGCCCGGAGAGAATCTGTCCCGCGACGAGGCCCGCGAGCGGGCCGAGCTGCTGTCCGTCGACGGGTACGAGGTGGTCCTCGACATCCGGTCCGCGGTCGACGAGGCCGAGCCGGCCGAGGGTCCCCGGACCTTCCGCTCGGTGACGACGGTCCGCTTCCGGGCCACCGCCCCCGGCACCTCCACCTTCGCGGACCTGATCGCCCCTTCGGTGAACACCGTGACCCTGAACGGGCGCGCGCTGGACGCGGCCGCCGTCTTCGACGGGTCCCGGATCGCCCTGGACGGGCTGGCCGCCGAGAACGTCCTGGTGGTGGACGCGAACTGCGCCTACAGCCGGACGGGCGAGGGCCTGCACCGGTTCGTGGACCCGGAGGACGGCGAGGTCTACCTCTACACCCAGTACGAGCCGGCCGACGCACGGCGGGTGTACGCGAACTTCGAACAGCCCGACCTGAAGGCGCCCTACCGCTTCGAGGTGGCCGCCCCCGAGGGCTGGCAGGTGTGGAGCAACGGCGCCGAGGAGTCCCGCGAGGCCGGGGTCTGGCGGTTCGCCGAGACCGCGCCGATCTCCACGTACATCACGTGCGTGGTGGCGGGTCCCTACCACTACGTGACGGACTCCTACACCCGCGGGGACCTGACCATCCCGCTGGGCGCGATGTGCCGCAAGGGGCTGGCGAAGCACTTCGACTCCGACGACGTCTTCCTCGTCACCAAGCAGGGCTTCGACCTCTTCCACGAGATCTTCGACTACCCGTACCCCTTCGGGAAGTACGACCAGGCCTTCGTGCCGGAGTACAACCTGGGCGCCATGGAGAACCCGGGGATGGTGACCTTCCGGGAGGAGTACATCTTCCGCGGCAAGGTCACGCAGGCCTCGTACGAGCGGCGCGCGAACGTCATCCTGCACGAGATGGCCCACATGTGGTTCGGCGACCTCGTCACCATGAAGTGGTGGGACGACCTGTGGCTCAAGGAGTCCTTCGCCGACTTCATGGGGTCCTTCGGACTCGTCGAGGCCACCCGCTTCGACCAGGCGTGGGTCACCTTCGCCAACAGCCGCAAGTCGTGGGCCTACCGCGCCGACCAGCTGCCGTCCACGCACCCGATCACGGCCGACATCCGTGACCTGGAGGACGCCAAGCTGAACTTCGACGGCATCACCTACGCCAAGGGCGCGGCGGTGCTCAAGCAGCTCGTCGCCTACGTGGGACGCGAGGCGTTCCTGGAGGGCGCGCGGCGCTACTTCAAGGCCAACGCGTACGGGAACACCACGCTGGACGACCTGCTGTCGGTGCTCGCGGAGGTCTCCGGCCGGGACATGGCCGAGTGGTCGCGGGCCTGGCTGCAGACCGCGGGCGTGAACGTGCTCACCCCCGTGATCACCTGCGACGCGGCCGGGCACGTGACGGAGCTGGCGGTCGTGCAGGAGGGCGAGGAGCTCCGGCCGCACCGGGTCGCGGTGGGCCTGTACCGGCTGGAGTCCGACGGCACCCTGGTGCGCTACGCGCGGGCCGACGCCGACGTGGCGGGCGCGCGGACCGTGGTCGCGGAGCTGGCGGGCACGGAGCGGCCCGACCTGGTCCTGGTCAACGACGAGGACCTCACCTACTGCAAGATCCGCTTCGACGAGGCCTCGCTGGCCACGCTGCGGGCGCACCTCGGCGACCTGACGGACCCCCTCGCGCGGGCGCTGAGCTGGTCGGCGCTGTGGAACCTGACGCGGGACGGCCTGATGCCGGCGCGCGACTTCGTCTCGCTGGTCCTGGCGCACGCGGGCCGCGAGAGCGACGTGGGCGTCCTGCAGATGCTGCACGGCCAGGCCCTGACCTCGGTCACCCACTACGCGGCGCCGGACTGGCGCGAGCAGGGCGGCCGGCAGCTGGCGGCGGGCGCGCTGCACGAACTGCGGCTGGCGGAGCCGGGGTCGGAGCACCAGCTGACGTGGGCCCGCTTCTTCGCGGCGAGCGCGGCGACGGAGGGCGACTTCCAGCTGCTGCTGGGGCTGCTGGAGGGGTCGGCGCGGATCGACGGGCTGGACGTGGACCAGGAGCTGCGCTGGGACTTCCTGCTGCCGCTGGCCGCGCACGGGGCGGTGGACGAGGGCGCGCTCGGCGCCGAACTGGCGCGCGACGACACGGCGTCGGGCAAGCGGCACCAGGTCCGGTGCCTGGCGGCGCGGCCGTCGCAGGCGGTGAAGGACCAGGCGTGGACGGCGGTCGTCGAGTCGGACGCCCTGTCCAACGCGCTGGTGGAGGCGACGATCGCGGGCATGCAGCAGTCTTCGCAGCGGGGCCTGCTGGCCGTCTACGCGGGGCGCTACTTCGAGGTGATCGAGCGGGTGTGGGCGGAGCGGTCGATCCAGATCGCGATGGACGTGGTGAAGGGGCTGTACCCGTCGCTCCAGGGCGACGCGGCCACGCTGGACGCCACCGACGCCTGGCTGTCGGCGCACGCTTCGGCTCCGCCGGCCCTGCGCCGCCTGGTGCTGGAGTCCCGCGACGACCTGGCCAGGGCCCTTGCCGCGCAGCGGTGCGACGCGACGGCCGGCAGCTAGCCTGCGGCTCGGCTTCCCGGGGCTCCGCCCCAGACCCCGCGCCTCAAACGCCGGCGAGGCTGGATCTTCCAGCCCGTCCGGCGTTTGAGGACCGGGTCCGGGCAGAGCCCGGCTGGGGGTCCTCCCGGACGGAGTCTGGGGGATGGAGAAAGGGCGGGGCGGGGACTGCTCCGCGCAGCGGCATCCCGCACCAGCGCCCGCAGCCGCGCCCGCGCCCCCCATCGGCCGTCGAACGCCCGTACTTTAGCCCCGGCTTGTCCGGATTTGTCGACGGGCGTGTAACAGGGGTTAGCAAGGCCATGGCCTGAGGGAATCACCGCGTCATGAACCAGAACGCACCCCTCCCCCTCGCCCACCTCAGCGCCAGCCGCCCCCGCGTACTGACCCTCGCCCAGCTGCGCGAGCACGGCGTCACCGCCTCCGACGCCGCCGGCCGGCCCTGGCAGCAGATCCTGCCCGGGGTATTCCTGCTCCACTCCGGGCCGGCGACCAGTGAGGAGCGGCTGCACGCCGCACTGCTGTACGCGGGGCGCCGCGGCGCGGGCGAGGCCATGATCACCGGGCTGGCGGCGCTGGCCCTGTACCGGTTCACCTCCGCGCCCGCACTGCTCGCCCTCTCGCACATCGACGTACTGGTGCCCGGCACCCGGCGGCTGCGGTCCACCGGGGACGTGCGGATCGTGCGCGCGCACACGCCGCCGCGGTCCCAGGAGGTGACCGGGCTGCCGGTGGCGCCCGTCGCGCGGGCCGTCGCCGACGCCGTCGCCCAGCTCTCCGACGCGGGCACCGTACGCCGCCTGCTGAGCGAGGCCGTCCGCGGCGGGCACTGCGAACCGGCCGCCGTGGTGCGGGAGCTGACGGTGGCCCGGCTGCTGAACCGGCCGCACGTGGTCGACGCGGTCGAGTCGCTCCTCGCGGAGGGCCGGGCCATCGCCGAGGACCGGCTGTACCAGGTCGTACGGGGCTACGAGCTTCCCGACCCGGTCTGGAACGTGGACCTGCGGCTGCCCGGCGGCCCGCACCTCGGCGGGGTCGACGCGTACTGGCCCGAGCACGCGGTGGCCGTCGAGATCGACACCCGCGCCCCGCGCCAGGGGGAGGACGAGCAGTGGTCCGAGTGCGTGCGCAAGCGCGAGACGCTGGAGCGGCTCGGGGTGACCGTCATCCACATCACCCCGCGCAAGCTCCGTGACTGGCCCGAACAGCAGGCCGCGGTCATCCGGACCGCGCTGACCGCGTCCGGCGACCGCGAGCCCGCCGCCTATCTGGTGGTGCTGCCCAGGTGAGGGGAGTACTCCGGGGTGCTCCACAGCAGCCGCCCCGGGTGCACGCCCTCCACCACCGACTCCACCAGGAAGCGGGTGCGGCGGCTCCCGTCGGCCCCGAACTCCGTCCGGGCCCGGCCGCTGAGCTGGAGGACCGCCCCGCTCTCCCAGTCCGGGAAGAGCAGTCCGGCCCGCGGATCGGCCGCCAGGTTCCCCAGGGTCAGGAACATGGCGTTGCCCGCGAAGTCCGGCCAGGCCAGCTCGGTCGGCGAGAGCACCTCCACGAAGCCCGGCAGCCCGCCCCGGTGACTGGCGTCGGCCCCGTCCGCCTCCGCCGTGGTGGCGACGAAGAAGGTGTCGGCGGCGCGGACGGCCCGCGCCTGGCCGGCCGTGAGCGCGCTGCCGCGCCGCACGACACCCGGTCCCTGCGCGGCGAGCTCCAGCGGCTGCCGCTTCTGCAGGTACTTCGGGCAGTTCCCGAAGACCTGCTCGGCCCCGACGGCGAAGCCCCCGGGCGTCACCGCGAGGGTTCCGTTCAGCCGCATCCGGCGCCGGGTGCGCGGGTCGAGCGCGATGGTCCCGACCCGTGTCCCGGCCGCGGCCAGCGCCTCGGCGAGCGGATCGCCCGCGGGTAGCCCGCCCGCGACCGCGATCCGGTCGGGCCCAGTGGCCCGTACGAACCCGGGCGGGCCGGTGAGCAGCGAGGCCCACATCCGCCCCGCGCCGTCGGCCGCCCCGACGACCAGGTGCGGCTGCAGCCCGAGGAAGGCCGCGGCGACGTCCCGGATGCCGGTGCCGATCGAACGGCCGACGTGCTCGGCGAGTTCGCGTACGCCGGCCCGCTCCTGCACGGCCAGCGGCCCCGCGTGGTACGCGCTGATGGCAGTCGTCATGGCGATACCTTCCCCAGAACGATTCTAACCTTCTACATCGAGATTAAAGGTTAGAACGAGGGTCGTCAACCGGCCACGTACTCTTGAGGGGTTAGCCAGAGCGCCAGGAGGCCGGAGTGATGACGACCGCGGACCCGCGCCCCCTGACCGGGGAGCCGGTCGCCCTCGACCTGCTGAACACGCGGTGGATCCGGGAGGGCGAGCCCGTCGACCTCTTCGCCGGGGCCTTCGGGCTGACCCGGGTCGAAGGACTCGCGCTCTGGCTGGAGAGCGCCGGCCTGGCCGGCCGCTTCCGCGCGGACGCGCCGACCCTGATCCACCTGCTGACCGCCCGCGAGGCCCTGGCCCGCGCGGTGGCGGACCCGGCGGACGAGAGCGCGCGGGCCCTGGTCGACGCGGTGCTGGAGCACGGCCGGATCCGGCTGACCCTGAGCGCCGAAGGACCGGGCGAGCGGGCCGAGTTCGACGACCCCACCTGGGGTCCGGCCTGGACGGCTGCCCGCAACTACCTGGAGCTGCTGGGCTCGACGCCCGAGCGGATCCGCAAGTGCTCCTCCGAAGCGTGCGTCCTGCACTTCCACGACACCTCGCGCAACGGCACGCGGCGCTGGTGCTCGATGGCCGCCTGCGGAAACCGGGCGAAGGCTTCACGCCATTACGCGCGCACGCGCGAGCGCTGAACGACCGAAATCTGTCACACCCGCCCCGGGACGCGACCGCGTCCCGGGGCTGACGCATGGCCACCAAATCGATAAATCGACTCCTCAGCCCCTCTGGTTCGCACCACTGTGCCCCGGTACGGCCGTGCTGGCGCATACCGCGCACTGGCGAGTGTCCGCCATGACAGGTCTCGGTCAATGACAACCGTTCCCAAACAGCTGTCACTTACGACAGGCTGACCGGTCATCCGGCACCGAAATGCGGACCGTTTCTTTCACTTACCAGGGATGCTGATGACCCTCGAATCCCCCAGCTCGATACCCGGGGCCAGACGCGTCGCGCGCGTCGCGGCAGCGGCCGGTCTCGTCGCCGCCCTCGCGGCCACTGGCGCCGCTCCCGTCTTCGCGGCGACCGCCGCCGACGGCCCGGGCGCCAACCCGGCGGTCAAGTCCGCCGACCAGAAGCTCGGTTCGGCTGACGCCGAGCTGCTTCAGGAGGCCAAGGCCAAGGGTGACGCCAACGTCACCGTCATGGTCGCGACTGCCCCCGGCCAGACCAAGCAGGTGGCGGACCAGCTCGGCGCCGTCAAGGGCGCCTCCGTGGGCCAGACGTACGACAACCTCGGTTACGTGCGCGCCAACCTGCCCACCGCCCAGGCCGAGGCCGCCCTGAAGGCGGCCGCCAAGCTGTCCTCCGTGCACGGCATCGACCTGCGGCACGAGATCCAGCTGCCGGACCCGCGCCCCGACGCGGGCCGGGAGGCCGGCGCGGCCAAGAAGACCGCCGCCGAGACCTACGCGGCGCCGGACAAGAACACCCCGGCGAAGAACCCGTACAACCCGTCCTTCGAGACCGGCGCGGTGGACTTCGTCGAGAAGAACCCGCAGGCCGACGGCCGCGGCGTGACCATCGGCATCATGGACTCGGGTGTCGACCTCGGCCACCCGGCCCTGCAGAAGACCACCACCGGCGAGCGCAAGATCGTCGACTGGGTGACGGCGACCGACCCGATCGCCGACGGCGACGCCACCTGGCGCGCCCAGATCACCCCGGTCACCTCCACCGGCGGCGCCTTCACCGCGGGCGGCCAGAGCTGGAAGGCCCCGGAGGGCAACTTCCAGTGGAGCCGCTTCAGCGAGTCGATCACCGCCACCGGTGACATGCAGGGCGACGTCAACCGCGACGGTGACACCACCGACCGGTTCGGCCTGCTCTACGACGTGGCCGCCGGCACCGTCCGCGTCGACACCGACCAGGACGGCGACTTCACGAACAACGAGCCGATGAAGCCGTACAAGGACGGCTACCAGATCGGCTACTTCGGCACGGACAACCCGGCGACCGAGATCGCCGAGCACATCCCGTTCGTGATCGAGATCCGCAAGGACGTCCCGATGGACCCGCTGGGCGGTGACTGGGTCGGCAAGAAGGCCGACTTCGTCAACGTCGGCATCATCGAGTCCGAGCACGGCACGCACGTCGCCGGCATCACCGCCGCCAACAGCCTCTTCGGCGGCAAGATGAACGGCGAGGCGCCCGGCGCCAAGCTCGTCTCCTCGCGCGCCTGCTCCTGGTCCGGCGGCTGCACCAACATCGCGCTGACCGAGGGCATGATCGACCTCGTCGTCAACCGCGGCGTGGACATCGTCAACATGTCCATCGGCGGTCTCCCGGCGCTGAACGACGGCAACAACGCGCGCGCCGAGCTCTACAAGAACCTCATCGACACCTACGGCGTCCAGCTGGTCATCTCGGCCGGCAACTCGGGCCCGGGCGTCAACACCATCGGCGACCCGGCCCTCGCGGACAAGGTCATCTCCGTGGGCGCGTCGGTCTCCAAGGAGACCTGGGCCGCCAACTACGGCTCCGGCGTGGCCACGAAGTACAACATGTTCCCCTTCTCCTCGCGCGGTCCGCGTGAGGACGGCGGCTTCACGCCGACCATCACCGCCCCCGGCGCGTCCATCAACACCATCCAGACCTGGATGCCCGGCGCCCCGGTGAAGGAGGCCGGCTACAACCTGCCGGCCGGTTACGGCATGCTCCAGGGCACCTCGATGTCCTCGCCGCAGGCGGCGGGCGCCAGCGCCCTGCTGCTCTCGGCCGCGAAGCAGCACGGCATCAAGCTGACGCCGTCCTCCCTGCGGGTCGCGCTCACCAGCAGCGCGAAGAAGATCGCGGACGTCCCGGCGCACGCCCAGGGTTCGGGTCTCATCGACGTCCTCGGCGCGTGGGAGTCCATCCAGGGCGACGCGAAGGCCAACGAGTTCACCGTCAAGGCGCCGGTCGACACCGCGATCGACCAGTTCCTCAAGACCCCGGGCTTCGGCGCCGGCCTGTACGACCGCGAGGGCGGCCTCAAGGTCGGCCAGAAGAAGGTCTACAACGTCGTCGTCACCCGCACCACCGGCGTCAAATACGGCACCCGGCACAACCTGAGCTGGCGCAACGACGACGGCACCTTCAAGGTCATCGGCGGCTACGACTACGTCACCCTGCCGCTGAACAAGCCCGTCACCATCAAGGTCGAGGCCAATGCCAAGACGGCCGGCGTGCACAGCGGCATCCTGCAGCTGGACGACGAGACCACCGAGGGCATCGACAAGCAGATCCTGACGACCGTGGTCGCGGCGGCCCCGCTGGCCAAGCCGTCCTTCGCCCTGTCGGAGAAGTCCTCCGTGCAGCGCAACAGCCACAAGTCGTACTTCGTGACGGTCCCGCCGGGCACCAAGACCCTCGAGGTCGCCCTCGGCGGTCTCGCGGCAGGCAGCCAGACGCGCTTCATCGCGATCCACCCGTACGGCACGCCGGTCGACCCGACCTCCACGGTCAACTGCTACCCGAACTACGACAACCCGGCGAACACCTGCCGCCCCGACGTGCGCTCGTACCCCGAGCCGACGCCGGGCGTCTGGGAGATCGAGGTCGAGTCGCGCCGTACGTCGCCGCTGCTCGACAACCCGTTCAAGCTGGACGTGTCCGTGCTCGGCGCGGCCTTCGACCCCGCGGTCAAGGTCCTGCCCGAGGTGAAGCAGGGCACCCCGGCTCCGGTCCAGTGGAACGTCAGGAACGATGCCGCGGCCATCACCGGCGGCAAGCTCCAGGGCGGACCGCTCGGCTCCGCGAAGGTCGCCAAGCCGACCATCGCGAACGGTGAGACCCACACCACCGAGATCGCGGTGCCCGCGGGCACCTCGCGCCTCGACGTCGCGATCGGCAAGGTCTCCGACACCGCCGCCGACCTCGACCTCGAGGTCTACAAGGACGGCGTCAAGGTCGGCTCCGCCGCCGACGGCGACTCCGAGGAGGCCGTGAGCCTGGTGAACCCGGCCGCGGGCACCTACACCGTCAAGGTGATCGGCTACGCGGTCCCGGCCGGCTCCACCACGTACGACTACCGCGACGTGTTCTTCTCGGCCGCCCTGGGCTCCGTCCAGGTCGACGAGGCCGCCGCGGTGAACCTCGCCACCGGCGCCACCGCGCAGGTCTCGGCGAACGTCCTGGTCACCAGCGCGGCCCCCGAGGGCCGGCAGTTCTTCGGCCAGGTCCAGCTGCTCAACGCCCGCGGCACCGCCGCCGGCACCGGCAGCGTGCAGATCGAGAAGGTCCTCCCGTAGCACCCTGCGGCAGGAAACCGAGGGGGCGGCGCTCTGACGAGCACCGCCCCCTCGGGCTTTCCCCCTCGGCCCGCTCCCCTTCGGGCCTCCCCCTCGGACCGTTCCGTTCCCCCCTCGGACCGTTCCCCGGGTCCCTACGGCCTGCCGAGCGAGCGCAGCGACTCGGCGTAGGTGCCGACCGCGTGCGCGATCACGTCCAGGTTGGTGTCGAAGACCTTGAGGTCGACGTTCTTCAGGTCGTCCCCCGCCCTGTGGTAGTTCGGGTCGTACGGGGCCCCCGCCGTGCCGCCGTACCGCGCGGCCTGCTCGGCGGTCTTGACGCCCTCGGCCCCGGTGAAGGTGCCGCCGGCCGGGATGCCGTTCGCGATGAACGGGCCGTAGTCGGAGCGGCCGTCGAAGTCGCTGCCCTCGTGCGGCTTGCGCTTCTTGTCGAGGAAGCCGTTGATCAGGGCCTCGATCTGCGCCGAGCCCGCCGGGCCCGCGCCCGCGCCCGTCTTGTCCGAGTCGTCGCCGTCGTAGACGAACTGCACCGGGTTCGGCGAGGCGATCATGTCGAAGTTCAGGTAAAGCGCGATGTCCTTCTTCTGCTTCTCGGACAGCTGCGCGACGTAGTGCTCCGAGCCCAGCAGGCCCAGCTCCTCCGCCGACCACCAGCCGAAGCGGACCTTGTTGGCGGGCTGCTTGCCCTTGCCCTTCTTGTTGGCGCCCTCCTCCGCGAGCTTGAGCGCCACCTCCAGCAGACCGGCCGAGCCGGACCCGTTGTCGTTGATGCCGGGACCCTCGGGGACCGAGTCCAGGTGGGCGCCGACGGTCACCACGCAGTCGGAGCGGCCGCCCTTCGTCTCGGCGATCACATTGCGGGTGGTCTTCTTCACGTGCTCCTGGTCGAGCTCCAGGCGTACGGACACCTCGCCCCCGGCCGCGGCCGCGGCCAGCGCCTCGCCGTCGGCCAGCGTGATGCCGGCGCTCGGGATGATCCCCTCCGCGGGCGAGGAGAACCCGCCGCGCACCGGGGTGGTGCCGCTGTGGTTGTAGACGATGACGCCGATCGCGCCCGCGGCCGCGGCGGCCCGCTGCTTCTCCACGAAGGTGCAGGCACCCCGCTTGACCAGGGCGATCTTCCCGGCGAAGGCGCCCGCCGGGTAATCGTCCGCCGTGCAGCCGGGGGTCTCGTCGACCCGGGCGGGCGCGAGCGGCGCGGCCAGGCCGCCGGCCGGGGTGGACCGGGTGAAGGTGAAGGCGGCGGTGGCCAGCTCACGGGTGCCCTGGCCGAGGACGGTGGTCTTCTCCGTCCTGGTGTGCGCCTCGTAGATGTCGAAGTCCTGGTACGAGACGTCGTACCCGGCCTTCTTCAGCGTGTCGTGCACGTACGCGGCGGAGGCCGCGTGGCCGGGCGTGCCGGCGGCGCGGTTGCCGCCGTTGGCGTCGGCGATCTGCTGGAACTTCGCCAGGTGGCGGTAGGCGCCGCGGACGCCGACCTCCTCGACCAGCTCCTTGGCCAGCCTGCCCTCGCGCGGGTGGGCGGCCGCCGGAGCGGCGGACAGCAGGACGGGTGCGGCGACGGCGGCGGCCGCGAGGGCGGCGAGCGCCGGTATGGACCGGCGGCGGTGGCGGATGGCGCGCACGGTGGATCTCCCCGAGTCGGAATGTTGGGCCGGTACGGTCGGTACGGCCAGTACGGCCTGTTCGGTCTGTGGTCCGCCATGTCCGGATACCGGTCATGGCAGATCGGACGCTAACCGGCTCCGACCTGGCAAAACGGCGGTTCAGGGGCCCTGCAACACGCCCGCCACACACTCGTCACGCCGGTTCACATTCAGGACACCGTCCGTTCCTCGGACAATGGATTGGACAAGGCTCGTGGGGTCGAACGCATGATGGCTTCACGCGCGCCCGCGTCGTACGTACCAAAAGGAGTCACCGTGAGGGTCGGAATCGTCGGAGCCACCGGACAGGTCGGCGGAGTCATGCGCGGCATCCTCGCCGAGCGGAAGTTCCCGGTGGACGAGCTGCGGCTGTTCGCCTCGGCCCGTTCCGCGGGCTCCACCCTGGAGTGGGAGGGCCGGGAGATCACCATCGAGGACGCCTCCACGGCCGACTACTCGGGCCTGGACATCGTGCTCTTCTCCGCGGGCGGCGCCACTTCCAGGGCCCTCGCCGAGAAGGTCGCCTCGCAGGGCGCCGTCGTGATCGACAACTCCTCCGCCTGGCGCAAGGACCCCGAGGTCCCCCTGGTGGTCTCCGAGGTCAACCCGCACGCGATCGCCCACCGCCCCAAGGGCATCATCGCGAACCCGAACTGCACCACCATGGCCGCGATGCCGGTGCTGCGCCCGCTGCACGACGAGGCCGGCCTGTCCGCGCTGATCGCCACCACCTACCAGGCCGTGTCCGGCTCGGGCCTGGCCGGCGTCGCCGAGCTGCGCACCCAGGCCTGCGCGGTCTCCGAGGCCGCCGACCAGCTGACCTTCGACGGCGGCGCGGTGGACTTCCCGGAGCCGGCCGTCTACAAGCGCCCCATCGCCTTCAACGTGGTCCCGCTCGCGGGCTCGATCGTCGACGACGGCTCCTTCGAGACCGACGAGGAGCAGAAGCTCCGCAACGAGTCCCGCAAGATCCTGGAGATCCCGGAGCTCAAGGTCTCGGGCACCTGCGTGCGCGTGCCGGTCTTCTCCGGACACTCCCTCCAGATCAACGCCCGCTTCGACCGCCCGATCAGCGTCGAGCGCGCCTACGAGCTCCTGAAGGACGCCCCGGGCGTCGAGCTGTCGGAGATCCCGACCCCGCTCCAGGCCGCCGGCAAGGACGCCTCGTACGTCGGCCGCATCCGCGCCGACGAGACGGTCGACAACGGCCTCGCGCTGTTCCTCTCGAACGACAACCTCCGCAAGGGCGCGGCCCTGAACGCGATCCAGATCGCGGAGCTCGTCGCCGAGGAGCTGCGCGGCTGACGCAGCCGCCGTGCGCAGAAGGGGAGGGAGCCCGCCCGGCTCCCTCCCCTTCTGCGTGTCACGGCTTGCGCACCTCGAAGAGGAAGCAGCCGAACTCGACGGCCCGCACGTGCACGAGGGCGACCTCCGGATCGGCGAAGGCCTCGTCCAGGGCCTGCCCGATCACGGCCCCGGGTTCCTCACCGAGGGTGAGGAACCGCCCGCCGAGGATGTGCCCGCGGGCGCTGTAGCGCCGGGCGGTGCGCTGCACGCCCGGCCGGGCGAAGGGGTATCCCCCGCCCCCGGACGGCGGCCCGCCGCAGTCCTCGGCGTGCACGAAGACGGGCCCCTGCTCGTCGTACGCACCGGGCTGCGCGCCGGTGGCCGCGGCCCAGCGCCGCAGCGGTGCGTACGAGACGAGCGCGATCGCCTCGCCCGCCTCGCTCGGGCGCAGGCAGCACCTCAGCGGAGCGCCGCCCTCCTCGTCGGTGTACGGGACGCACCCGCGCCCCGCGTCGTCACGTACCCGGAGCTCCTGGAGCACCGCTCCCTCGATGGGCCTCGCCCAGTACCTGCTGCTCATGCCCACCAGCGTGCCGCCGCCGCCCGGCGCTGTCCGGCGGGAATCCGACCTCGCGTTCGCCCGTGGATTACTCCGAGGCGGTGACCCGCGCCCCGTGGAAAGATGGCCGGGCAACGTCACCATCAAAGGAGATGACCGCGTGCCAGGCACGAATCTCACCCGTGAAGAGGCTCAGCAGCGGGCCAAGCTGCTCACCGTCGACTCCTACGAGATCGAACTCGATCTCAGCGGTGCGCAGGCAGGTGGGACCTACCCGTCCGTGACCACCGTGCGCTTCCAGTCGGCCGAGGCCGGGGCCGGGACCTTCATCGACCTCGTCGCCCCGGCGGTCCACGAGGTCGTCCTCAACGGCAAGTCCCTGGACGTCGCCGAGGTCTTCCGGGACTCCCGCATCGCCCTGGAGAACCTGACGGCCGGGGCCAACGAGCTCCGGGTCGTCGCGGACTGCGCCTACACCAACACCGGTGAGGGCCTCCACCGCTTCGTGGACCCGGTCGACCAGCAGGCGTACCTCTACACCCAGTTCGAGGTGCCGGACGCGCGGCGGGTCTTCGCCAGCTTCGAGCAGCCCGACCTGAAGGCCACGTTCCAGTTCACCGTGACGGCCCCCGAGGGCTGGACGGTCATCTCGAACTCCCCGACGCCGGAGGCCGCCGACGTCAAGGACAACGTCTGGCGCTTCGAGCCGACCCCGCGCATCTCCTCGTACATCACGGCGCTGATCGTCGGCCCGTACCACGCGGTGCACAGCTCCTACGAGGGCCCGAACGGCCAGTCCGTGCCGCTCGGCATCTACTGCCGGCCCTCGCTCGCCGAGTTCCTCGACGCGGACGCGATCTTCGAGGTGACCCGGCAGGGCTTCGACTGGTTCCAGGAGAAGTTCGCCTACGACTACCCCTTCGCCAAGTACGACCAGCTCTTCGTCCCGGAGTTCAACGCGGGCGCCATGGAGAACGCGGGCGCGGTCACCATCCGTGACCAGTACGTCTTCCGCTCGAAGGTGACGGACGCGGCGTACGAGGGCCGCGCGGAGACGATCCTCCACGAGCTCGCGCACATGTGGTTCGGCGACCTGGTCACCATGGAGTGGTGGAACGACCTGTGGCTGAACGAGTCCTTCGCGACGTACACGTCGATCGCCTGCCAGGCGTACGCGGAGGGCACGAAGTGGCCGCACGCGTGGACCACCTTCGCCAACTCCATGAAGACGTGGGCGTACCGGCAGGACCAGCTGCCGTCCACGCACCCGATCATGGCGGACATCCGTGACCTCGACGACGTCATGGTCAACTTCGACGGCATCACGTACGCCAAGGGCGCCTCGGTGCTCAAGCAGCTCGTCGCCTACGTCGGCACGGATGCCTTCTTCAAGGGCGTGCAGGCGTACTTCAAGGCGCACGCCTTCGGGAACACGCGCCTGTCCGACCTGCTGGGCGCCCTGGAGGAGACCTCGGGCCGCGACCTGACCGCCTGGTCGAAGGCGTGGCTGGAGACGGCCGGCATCAACGTCCTGCGCCCGGAGATCACCACCGGCCCGGACGGTGCGATCACCGCCTTCGGCATCCGCCAGGAGGCGCCCGCGCTGCCCGCCGGCGCCAAGGGCGAGTCCACCCTGCGCCCGCACCGGATCGCGCTCGGCCTCTACGAGCTCCAGGACGGCGCGCTCGTGCGCACCGACCGGATCGAGCTGGACATCGACGGCGCGCTGACCACGGTGCCGGAGCTCGTGGGCCGTGCCCGCCCGGCGGTCGTGCTGCTGAACGACGACGACCTGTCATACGCGAAGGTCCGCCTGGACGAGGAGTCCCTCGCCACGGTCACCGCGCACATCGGCGACTTCTCGGAGTCCCTGCCGCGCGCCCTGTGCTGGGCCTCGGCCTGGGACATGACGCGTGACGGCGAGCTCGCCACCCGCGACTACCTCGCGCTGGTCCTCTCGGGCATCGGCAAGGAGTCCGACATCGGCGTGGTCCAGTCGCTGCACCGGCAGGTGAAGCTGGCCATCGACCTGTACGCCGACCCGGCGTGGCGGGAGCAGGGCCTGGCGGCCTGGACCGAGGCCACCCTGGAGCACCTGCGCGGGGCGGAGCCTGCGAGCGACCACCAGCTGGCGTGGGCGCGGGCGTTCGCGGCCACGGCCCGCACCGAGGGGCAGCTGACCTACCTGTCGGCGCTGCTGGACGGCTCGGCGGAGATCGAGGGCCTGGCCGTCGACACCGAGCTGCGGTGGGCGTTCCTGGAGCGGCTCGCCGCGACGGGTGTCGCCGACGAGCCGGCCATCGCGGCGGAGCTGAAGCGCGACGCCACGGCGGCCGGCGAGCGCCACGCGGCGACCGCGCGGGCGGCGCGGCCGACGGCGGAGGCCAAGGCCGCGGCGTGGGCCTCGGTGGTGGAGTCCGGCGACCTGCCCAACGCGGTGCAGGAGGCGGTGATCGGCGGCTTCGTCCAGACCGACCAGCGCGAGCTGCTGGCCCCGTACACCGCGCGGTACTTCGCGGCGGTCAAGGAGGTCTGGGACAGCCGCAGCCACGAGATCGCCCAGCAGATCGCGGTGGGGCTGTACCCGTCCCTCCAGGTCTCGCAGGAGACGCTGGACGCGACGGACGCGTGGCTGGCCTCGGCCGAGCCGAACGCGGCCCTGCGGCGGTTGGTCTCGGAGTCGCGTGCGGGGGTCGAGCGTGCGCTGAAGGCGCAGGCCGCCGACGCTGCCGCTCGGGGCTAGCGGGATCTGCCCGCACCCGCGGGGAGCGACGTCTCCCCGCGGGTGCGGCACCGCTCCTGGGGCTCCGCCCCGGACCCCGCGCCTCAAACGCCGGCGAGGCTCAAAGATCGGGGCTCCGCCCCGGACCCCGCGCCTCAAACGCCGGCGGGGCTGGAGGGTGCGGCGAGGCTGGAGGGTGCGGCGGGGCTGGATTGTTCAGGGGGCGATGTCGAACTCGGGTGGCTGCAGGGTGTTCAGGCATGCGGTCTTCGGGGCGGCCGGGTTGTCGAAGAACGAGGCGGTGATCTCCTGGGCACACTTCGACGTGGCGAACACGACATGCGGCTCGTAGGGGATCGTGACGACCTTGGCCTTGCTCAGCGTGCGGGCGACGTACGGCCCGTTGTCCGCCCCGGTCTGGGCGTCGAACGCGCCCGACAGGGCGAGCGTGGGGATGTCGCTGCGCGTGACGTCCCGGGTCGAGGGCGCGGCCGCGGGGACGTTCCAGACGGCACAGTCCGGATGGAGGAAGGTGAGCAGCGGAGCCTGGGCCTGCACCGAGCGGGGGAACGACGGGAACTCTTCCCGTCCGCCCTGGAGTGCCGCGTCCTTGCTCTCGTACGGGGTCCACTGGCTGCAGAAGACGCCGTAGGCAAGACCGTGTGAAGTCAGTCCGATGCCCTTGGGGTTGGTCCTCCAGCCCGCCCACTGCTGCGCGATCCGCTGCGGGTTGCCTTTCGCCAGCTCGTCGATGGAGCGGGGTACGGCCTCCGCCGTGTGGGTGGCGGAGGTCAGCCAGTTCACCAGGGTTCCGCCGTCGATCACGACCTTCACCGGCTTGTCGCTGCCGGGGACCGTGACGGTGGTGGTGACCGGCTTGGCTTCGAGGTCGTTGACGAGCTTCTCGAAGGTGGCCGACAGGTTCGGATAGCGCTTGTTGCAGGCGGGCTGGTCCGCGCAGGCCTTGAACAGGCCGTCGACGCCCTGCCGGAAGCTGCTCCAGGTCGCGGCCGAGCCGGACGTGGACGGCGGCAGTATGCCGTCGATGCCCACCGAGCGGAGCCCCTCGGGGTGCAGGCGCATGTAGGCCAGCGCCAGGTGGGTGCCGTAGGAGATGCCGTACAGGTTCCACTGCCCGACGCCCAGCGCGGCGCGCAGGTCCTCGTAGTCGGCGGCGCTCTGGGTGTCGTTGTAGGCGCTGAGGTCCACCCCACGGCCCGCCAGCTGGTCGCGGCAGGCCTTCGTGGCCTCGACGTGCAGGCGTTCGGTGGACGGAGCGCCGTAGACGAGGCCGACCACGCGTGCGTTGAACTCGTCGACGTTGGGGCAGAGGAGCGCCGGGTCGGCCGAGTACGTACCGCGCTGGGACATGAAGATCACGTCACGGTCGCGGTTCAGGCCGCCGTCGATCGCCATCTTCGCCTCGCCGACCGCGTCGTCTCCCGGTCCGCCCGCGAGCCAGACGATGGGGTCGGCCTTCGGTGTGGCGGTCGCGGCGGGCACGATCGCGACACCGAGCTTGATCGTTTTGCTGTTCGGTCCGGCGCGGTTCTCGGGCACGGTGAGCGTTCCGCAGCGGGCTCCTTTCAGCTCCTCGACCGGTTCCGGCGTCTTCGGGCAGGGGCCCGGTTCGAAGCGGGCGTCGCCCACCGTCCGGGCGGTCGTGCCGATCGGCGCCCCGGGGCTGGGACTGGGGCTGGTGCCGGTACGGGACTGCGCCCGGGCGGGCCCGGCGAGCAGGCCGGTGACGAGGAGGCCGGTCACCATGCCGGCCGAGGTGGCCCGGAGCCGTCGTGCGGTGCGGCGACGACGGGGCGCTGGGTGGCGTGTCATCTGCCCTCCCGGTCATTTCGGGATGATGGTGAACGGTCCGGGCTTCACGTCGTCCACGCAACGGGTGTCGGGCGTGGTCGGGCGGGCGAAGAACGAGGCCAGCACGCTCTGTGCGCAAGGCGACTGCGGGACCACCCAGTGGCCGATTCCGGGGACCAGCACGGAGGTCGAGCGGGTCAGGTTGCGGGCCACGTCCCGCGCCCAGCTCGCCCCCGTCTTCACGTCGAACGTGCCGGATATGACGAGCGCCGGTACCGAACTGACCGTGGCCACCCGCTGGACGGCCGCGCGGTCCGGAACGTTCCAGATCCGGCACGCCGGGTACTGGAAGGGGAGTTGCGGCACCTGGGCCAGGACCGTGTCCGGCCATCCGGGGAAGGCCTTGCGCCCGGCGTTCAGCACGTCGGGTTCCGAGTACCCCGGTGCCCACTCGCCGCACACCACCGACTCCGTCAGGCCGTGCGCGAACGCGCCGACGTTCTGGACCGAGCCGGCCGCGCGGGCCTTCGCGAAGCGCTCCGGGTTTCCTTCGGCGAGCTCGTCGAGCGCCGCCGGAAGGTCCTTGGGCCGGGGGTTGAAGGCGACGATCAGGTCCAGCAGCGCGCCCCCGTCGAGGACGACCTTGACCGGCTTTCCTCCGCTCGGCGGCACGACGTCCAGCATCAGGGGCTGTGCCTCCAGCTTGCGGACCTGTTCCGTGAGCGTACGGGGGAGGTCCGGGTAGCGGTCCTTGCAGGCGGGCTCCGCCGCGCACGCCTCGAAGATGTTGCGGATCCCCTCGGCGGTGCTGCCCCAGGTCCACGGCAGGGTCACGTCCCGGGG
The DNA here is from genome assembly GCF_035917235.1 of Streptomyces sp. NBC_01294. Classification (NCBI taxonomy): domain Bacteria; kingdom Bacillati; phylum Actinomycetota; class Actinomycetes; order Kitasatosporales; family Streptomycetaceae; genus Streptomyces; species Streptomyces sp. NBC_01294. The sequence goes on along the minus strand of NZ_CP108423.1, from coordinate 5,401,282 downwards.
AGGCGTGATCGAGTCGATCGCGAACGCGCGGATTCCCTCGGGGTGCAGGCGCAGGTACGTGAGGGCCAGGTTGCTGCCGTAGGAGTACCCGTAGACGTTCCACTGGCGGAGCTTCAGCGCCTTGCGCAGGTCGGCGAAGTCGGCGGCGTTCTCCGTGGTGTTGTAGGCGCTCAGGTCGATGCCCTCGGCCACCAGGCGGTCCCGGCACTCCTTCACCGCCTTCAGCATGAGCTGCTGCGCCGGCTGTGCGCCGTAGCGCAGGCCCACGGCCTGCGCGTTGAACCGGTCGATCTCGGGGCAGGCCAGGTTCGGCCGGCTGTAGAGGTTGCCACGCTGGGCCATGATGATCAGCTCGCGGTCCTTGTTCAGGCCGGAGTCGACGAGGAACGGAATGTCGTCGTACGTGTCGGCACCGGGGCCGCCCGCCATGAACACCACGGGGTCCTGCGGGGGTTTCGCCGGGTTGACGGCCGGAATGACGGCCACGGCCAGCTTGATGGTCCGGCCGCCCGGGCGGGAGCGGTTCTCGGGGACCTCGAGGAAGCCGCATCGTGCGTCGCTCAGCGCTTCGATGGGCTCGGGCGGCTTCGGACAGGGGCCGGGCACGAACCGGGACGGGGCTGCCGGTGTGGGCTGCCCGGGCAACGGGGCAGGCGACGAGGCGGGTGATGCGACGGGCGACGAGGCGGGGGACGAGGCGGCGCTGCCGGGTGTGGTGCCGAATGCCGTCAGGCAGAGCGCTGCGGCCGCGGCGGTCATCGCATGGATGCTGTGCTGTGGCATGTGATCTCGTTCCCCTGCCTACACAGGCGGCGGTCCTGCCGGGCCACGCCGCGGCGGTTGGGGCGGAACGCGCGTCTTCGACGCTACCGGGTGGCAGGTGGGCGCGCACGCGGAGTGGTCGCAACCCGTGTCCCGGGCCGTCCCCGGCCGCCCCTGCGCCGTGTGCACGACGCCGCGGGTCAGTGCACCTGCCGTTCGGCGGCGACGTCCCTCAGGGCCGAGAGGACGTGGGCCAGCGCGGGGGCGGACTCGGCGCCGCGGCGCACCGCCGCGATCACGTGCCGGGTCGGCCGGTCGTGGGCGAGGACCCGCACCGCCACTCCCGAGGCCCGGCGCGACACCATCCGCGGGACCAGGGCCACGCCCATCCCCGCCTCGACCATCGCCAGGATCGCCGTCCAGCCGGATGCCGAGTGCGCCTGCTCCGGTACGAAGCCCGCCGCCTCGCACGCGCCCCGGGCGATCTCCGACCAGGGCCCGCTGCCCCCGTAGATCCACGGGTCGCCGGACAGGTCCGCCAGCCGCAGGTCCGCCGCGGCCGCCAGCGGATGGTCCGGCGGGAGCGCCACATCCAGCGGGTCCTCCAGGAGCGTCACCCGGGTGAAGCGGGCATCCCGCGCGGTCGGCGCGTGGGCCGCCAGGGACAGCGCCAGGTCCACGCCCCCGGCCGACAGGAGCGCGTACGACTCCGCGGCCTCCGTCTCCCGGACCCGGACCTCCACGCCCGGGTGGGTGGTGCGCAGCGCCGCCACCGCGGGGACCACGAGCGCCGGCACGGCGGTGGAGAAGGCGCCGACCCGTACCTCCCCCGCGTCCCCGGCGAGGTATCCGGCCAGCTCCGCGTCGGCCCGCTCCAGCTGCGCGAACACCGCCTCCGCGTGCCGCAGGACGAGGTGGGCCGCGTCGGTGAGGCGCACCCGCCGGCCCTGTGCCTCCAGCAGCGCCACCCCCAGTTGCCGGGCGAGGTTCGTCAGTTGCTGCGACACGGCCGAGGGCGTCATGTGCAGCGCCTCGGCCGCCCGGGTCACGGTCCCCTGTTCGGCGAGGGTCCGCAGGATCCGCAGCTTCTTGATGTCCCACTCGGTCATGGGCCCGAACCTACCGCCGGGCACTTCCCAGCCCGACTCCGCCGAGGATCAGCGCCATGCAGAGCAGCTGCGCCGGGCCGGTGTGTTCGCCCAGCAGCAGGAAGCCGAGCCCCGCCACGCACACCGGCTGGAGGTAGTAGACGATTCCCGCGCGGGCCGCCCCGATGACCGAGATCGCCTTGTTCCAGGCGAAGAAGGCGACGGCCGAGGAGAACACGCCGACGTACAGCAGCGGTCCGACGGTTCCGGCGGTGACCTCGAAGCCGCCCTGGACGGAGACGGAGACGGCGTAGACGGGCGCCAGCATCAGCGCGCCGAGCACGAAGGTGGTGATCAGGAAGGCCAGTCCGCCGAGTTCGGCGGGCTTGCGCCGCAGCAGGGCGCTGTACGTGGCGAAGGACAGGGCGGCCGCAAACATCCACAGGTCGCCGGCGCCGAAGTCGAAGCCGATCGAGCCGTCCCCGACGAGCAGCAGCACGCCGAGGGCGGCGAGCAGCATCCCGATGGTCCGCCGGGCGCCGAGCCGTTCGCCGCCGAGGCGGGCGTAGAGCGCCATGATGACGGGCGAGGCGGCCATGATCATGCCCATGTTGGAGGCGGAGGTGGTCAGTCCGGCCTGGTGCACGAGCGTGTTGTAGAGGGCGACGCCGAACAGCGAGGCGACGGCGATGAAGCCGAGGTGCCGCCGGATCAGGGCCCGCTGCTGCCAGGCCTGGCGGGCGGCGAAGGGGGCGACGGCGAGCAGCGCGATGATCCAGCGCCAGAAGACCGCCTGAACGGGCGGGACGGTTTCGGCCATGCCCCGGGTGGCGACGAAGCTGCCGGACCAGACGACCGTCGCGAGCAGTGCGAGGAGCACGCCGAGCCCGGCGGCACCCTTCTTCGCGGTGCTGCCGGGCTCGGTGTGCGAAACGGTGCGGGCGCGGTCCGTGACGGCCACTGTGCGTCTCCCCCTCGGGGTCGGTCGGTCTGTCGTCGTCGGACTACCGTCGCACTCGCCCATCGGTCAGGTCCATCGAAATGTTTTGATTGATCTGTTCAGTTGAACTGAACGTTTTCGGGGTGCGGGCGACTGCCAGCTGACCGGCGACGGTGGCCCCGAAGGCGATCGCCATGCCCACGAGCTGTACGGGCGACAGCGCCTGCCCGAGGGCGGCCCAGCCGATGACGGCGGCCGTGAGCGGGGAGAGCGGGCCGAGCAGGGTGACCGAGGTGGCGGTGAGCTGTCCGATGCCGCGGAACCAGAGCCAGTACGCGATGCCGGTGTTGATCAGCATCATGTAGCCGTAGCCGAGGAGGGCCTTGCCGTCGAGCGCGGGCGGAGCGCCCTCGACGAGGGCGGCGACGGGGATGATGAACAGCCCGCCCGCGGTGAGCTGCCAGCCGGTCATCGCCAGCGGGCCGACGCCTTCGGGGCGGCCCCAGCGCTTGGTCATCACGGTGCCGGCGCCCATGGAGGCGGAGGAGACCACACCGGCGACGACGCCGACCAGGTCGAGCCGGGCCTCGGCGGTGAGCACGACCATGCTCACGCCGAACGCGCCGACGACGGCGGCCAGCACGGTGCGCAGACTGGCCCGCTCGCCCAGGAGGAGCGCGGCGAGTCCCACGACGAACAGCGGACCGGCGGCGCCCAGCACGGCCGCGACGCCGCCGGGCAGCCGGTAGGCGGAGAGGAACAGCAGCGGGAAGAAGGCGCCGATGTTGAGGGTGCCGAGGACGGCGGACTTCCACCACCACGCGCCCTTGGGGAGGGTGCGGGCCAGGGCGGTCAGCAGCAGCCCGGCGGGCAGGGCGCGCATGACCCCGGTGAACAGCGGCCGGTCGGGCGGCAGCAGCTCGGTGGCCACGGCGTAGGTCGAACCCCAGGAAATGGGGGCGAGGGCGGTCAGGGCGACGGTGGCCAAGCGCTTCATGACGGGCTGCTCCTCGATTCGGTTGCTGTTAAGTAGCTTACCGCTAAGCTACTTATCGTCAAGCAACTTTCTTGCGAACGATCTGCGGAGGGACGGATACTGCACCCATGAGTGAGGACAAGGACGCGGTCGACGCGATCACGGCCCAGTGGTTCGCCGTGCGCCCCGACCTGGACACGGCGCCGATGGCGGTCTTCGGCCGCATCTACCGGATCTCCAAGGCCATGGGCGACGCGGTGGAGGAGCGCTACGCGCGCTTCGGCATCTCGCGCGGGGAGTTCGACGTCGTCGCCACCCTGCGCCGCTCGGGCGACCCGTACACGCTCTCGCCCCGCCAGCTCTCGGCCACGCTCATGCTCACCACGGGCGGCATGACCGGGCGGCTGGACAAGCTGGAGAAGGCCGGGCTGCTCTGCCGCAAGCCCGATCCGCACGACCGGCGGGGGCTGCAGGTGACGATCACCGACCGCGGCCTCGCGCTCGTCGACGAGGCCGTCAGCGCCGGCCTGGAAGTCCAGCGCGCCGCGCTCACCGGGTTCACCGGCGAAGAGGTCGACGCCCTCACCGGCCTGCTCCGCAAGCTACTGGCCGGCGTCTGAGGACACAACAAGGCGCCGGGGGTCGCCACACGACCGAAACACATCGGTGGTGCGGACCCCCGGCGCCCCGGAAGTTCTGCGGTCCGACCCCGCGGGGTCGGACCGGATCAGGCCTGCTTCTGCGGCTTGTCGGACTTGTCGAGGACCATCACGAGGCCCGCGATGGCCAGGAACAGCGCGATCGGCAGGAACACGTACAGGCCGAGCGTCTCGCCGATGCTCAGGCCCGGACCCGGGTCGTCACCGTCGTCGCGGGTCAGCGCGAGGGCGGGAGACGTCATCAGCAGCATCATCAGCGTCGTTCCGGCCGTGACGGCGCCGGCGCGCAGAGCGTTCTTCTTGTCCACGGTGCAAACGTAGCGAACACCTAAACGGGGCGCGCGCCCGGGGGTGCCGTACGAGGTCGCACGCCCTCCCCCACCGCGCTCAGCAGGGCGTTCGCCCGGGGCGAGGCGACCAGCTCCTCCAGCGTCAGCGGCCGCCCGCCCGCATCGGCCAGCGGCAGCCGCCAATTGGGGTACTGGTCCCAGGTGCCCGGCAGGTTCTGCGGCCGCCGGTCCCCCACCGCGTCCGGCAGCCATACCCCCACCAGCCGCGCGGGGGTGCGCAGCAGGAACGCGTACAGGGCCCGTACGGCGGCCTCCTCGCCCTTGGTGTCCAGGCCCAGCCCGTCCAGCAGCTCCAGCCACTCGGCGGTGTCGGCGGCGTCCTCGGCCCGCTCCTGCTCGGCCGGACGGGTCAGCAGGCCGAGCCGGTCGCGCAGTTCCACATGGGACCCGGCGAGTTTGGCGGCCGTGGGCGGCAGGTCGTGGGTGGTGACGGTGGCCAGGCAGTCGGCCCGCCACGCCTGCGGGGCGAGCGGGCTCCCGCTGCCGGCCCAGTCCCGCTCGAACCACAGCACCGAGGTGCCGAGCACTCCGCGCCGGGCCAGTTCCCGGCGGACCCGCGGCTCCACCGTCCCGAGGTCCTCGCCGATGACCAGGGCGCCGGCCCGGTGGGCCTCCAGCACCAGGACCGCCAGCATGGCCTCGCCGTCGTAGCCGACGTAGGTGCCCTCGGCGGGCGGGGCCCCCTCCGGGATCCACCAGAGCCGGAACAGGCCCATGACGTGGTCGATGCGCAGCGCGCCCGCGTAGCGGAACACCGCGCGCAGCAGCGACCGGAAGGGGGCGTAGGCGGTGGCGGCCAGCCGGTCCGGACGCCACGGCGGCAGCCCCCAGTCCTGGCCGCGCGCGTTGAAGGCGTCCGGCGGGGCGCCGACCGAGATGTGCCCGGCGTAGCAGGGCGACCCGAAGACGTCGGAGCCCTTCGGGTGCACCCCGACGGCGAGGTCGTGCACGATGCCGACCGCCATGCCCGCCTCCCGGGCGGTCCGCTGCGCGGCGGCGAGCTGGCCGTCCGTCAGCCAGACCAGCCAGCGGTGGAAGTCGCCGCGCTCCTTCGGGTCCTCCCCCGCGTGCCCGGCGCACCAGACGGCGTGCACGTCCAGCGGAGGGCCCTGCTCCGCGCAGAAGGCCCGGTAGGCGGCCTCCCGTTCGGGCGAGCGCGGGACGGCGTACAGCAGCTCCAGGGCCTGCCGCTTGAGGTCCCAGACGGCGTCCCGGTCGATCAGGGCGCCCTTCTCCAGCACCTGGCGGCGCAGCTGCGCGCCCCGCCCGGCGAGTTCGTCGAGGGCCTCGCGGTCGGGGCAGTCGGCGTACTCGGGGACGTCCTCGATCCGCAGGTACACCGGGTCGGGGAAGCGGCGCGAGGACGGCCGGTACGGGGAGGGGTCGGTCGGGGTGCCGGGCACGGCCGCGTGCAGCGGGTTGACCTGGATGAAGCCGGCGCCGTGGGTGCGGCCGGCCCAGCGGGCGAGTTCGGCGAGGTCGCCGAGGTCGCCCATGCCCCAGGAGCGCTCGGAGAGCAGGGAGTAGAGCTGGACGAGCAGCCCGTGGGCCCGCTCCGGCGCGGCGGGGGCCCGCTCCGGGGCCACGACCAGGGTGGCCCCGGCGGTCCGCCCGTCGGGGGCCTGGGCGGTGAGCCGGTGGACGCCCAGGGGCAGTCCGGGGCCCCACGCGAGCTCCTCCCCCGTCTCCTCGGCCACCACGCGCACGCGGGTGCCCGGCGGGAGGGCTGCGGGCTCCGGCGGCACGGGTTCCCCCTGCCAGAGCACCACCGTCGGCGGCAGGAGCCGCCCGGCCGCCTCCTGCGACTCCACCTCGGCGGACACGCGGATGCTCTCGGCGTCGTCCGTGACCACCCCGAGCAGGCCGAGCACGGCCCTGACGGTGTCCTCCGGGACCTGGACGGTGACGTTCGCGGCGGGCTGGTAGGCGGTGGCGATGCCGTTCAGGGCAGCGAGCCGGGCCAGGTCGTCCATCAACAGTCGCTCCTTCGTGCGTGCGGGCATGAGGGCATGAGGGTGAGTCAGAAGCGTGGTGCAGAAGGGCGGGACGCCGCGGGGGAACACGCCAGCCATACCCACTCGGAGGGATCGCATTCCTGGCACAACCGGGCCAGATCACCCTCCCGCATTGACACTCGAGCCGCACGAGTGGTGGGCTCGGGCTCATTCGTACGAGTGGGGGACGTCTCGCGACGAGGAGGCTCTGTGCAGCTCAGGGGCAGGAAGCGGTCGACCGCCGCCGCCGTGGCGGTGATCGGGTCACTGCTGGGCGGCGCCGTGTCCGCAGCGCCACCGGGTACCCTCGCGGCACCCTCCGCCCCGGACGCGCCGACCCGCGCGCCGGCCGGCGGCGGCGCCGTCGCGACCGGTGCCAACGCGGCCGGCGCCAACGGCACCGTCGGCCCCGTGCTCGACCCCGGCGCCGACACCCCCCGGACGGCTGCCGACGGGCCCGCCGTGTGGCCCCGGCCGCAGGCGATGACCGCCGATCCGGCGCGCGAGGTGCCGCTGGGCACGGAGGCCGTGCTGGTCGCTCCGGCCGACGCCGACCCGTACGCCGTCCAGGTGGTGCGCGAGGCCCTGCGCAAGGCGGGCGTGAAGACCCTGCACGAGCCGGCCCCCGGGGCACCGCTGCCCAAGCGGGGCACCCTCGTACGGCTCCAGGACGCGGGCGCGCAGGAGGCCCTGCTGGCGCTGGGCGCGACCGCGGCCACGGACCTGCCGAACGGCGGCTACCGGCTGGCCGTGGGACGGCCCGGCGGGCGGGACACGGTCGCCCTGGCCGGCGTCGGCGAAGAGGGGCTCTTCCACGCGGCGCAGACGCTGCGCCAGCTGCTCTCCGCGGGCGGCGGGAAGGTGCCCGGGGTCCTGGTGCGGGACTGGCCGGCCGCTCCGGTGCGCGGGATCACCGAGGGCTTCTACGGGCAGCCGTGGACGGGCGAACAGCGCCTCGCCCAGGTCGACTTCATGGGCCGCACCAAGCAGAACCGGCTGCTGATCGCGCCCGGCGACGACCCGTACCGCACGACGGGCTGGCGCGAGGACTATCCGCAGGAGCGGCAGCAGGAGTTCCGCGAGCTGGCCGAGCGGGCCCGCGCCAACCGGGTCGTCCTGGCCTGGGCGGTCACCCCCGGGCAGTCGATGTGCCTGTCGTCGGCGGCCGACCGGGCGGCGCTCGGGCGCAAGGTGGACGCGATGTGGGACCTGGGCTTCCGCGCCTTCCAGGTGCAGTTCCAGGACGTCAGCTACACCGAGTGGGGCTGCCGGGCGGACCGGGAGCGGTACGGGAAGGGCCCGGCGGCGGCCGCGAAGGCGCACGCCGAGGTCGCGAACGAGCTGGCCGCGCACCTGGCCGCCCGGTACCCGGGGGCGCCCGCGCTGTCGCTGCTGCCGACCGAGTACTACCAGGAGGGCGCCACCGCCTACCGGACGGCCCTGGCGGGCGCGCTGGACGCCCGGGTACAGGTGGCCTGGACGGGCGTGGGCGTGGTGCCGCGCACGATCACCGGGAAGGAACTGGCCGGGGCGCGCTCCGCCCTGGGGCAGCAGCCCCTGATCACCATGGACAACTACCCGGTCAACGACTGGGACCCGGGCCGCATCTTCCTCGGCCCGTACGCGGGCCGCGATCCCGCGGTGGCGGGCGGCTCGGCGGCGCTGCTGTCCAACGCGATGCAGCAGCCCATCCTGTCGCGGATCCCGCTCTTCACGGCGGCGGACTTCGCCTGGAACCCGCGCGGCTACCGGGCCGGCGAGTCCTGGCAGGCGGCGGTGCGCGATCTCGCGGGCTCCGACCCGCGGGAGCGCGAGGCGGTGGCGGCGCTGGCCGGGAACACCGCGTCGTCCGGGCTCAACCAGGAGGAGTCGGCGTACCTGAAGCCGCTGCTCGAACAGTTCTGGAAGGCCCGGGCCGCGGGTGATCCGGCGGCCGGGACCGAGCTGCGCAAGGCGTTCACGGTGCTGCGCGAGGCCCCCGCCCGGCTGACCGCCCTGTCGGACGAGGCCGGCCCCTGGCTGGAGCGGCTCGCGCGCTACGGAGCGGCCGGCGAACTGGCCGTGGACGTCCTTCAGGCCCAGGCCCGCGGGGACGGGGCCGCCGCCTGGCAGGCCTCCCGGGCCCTCGCCGAGGCGCGCGAGGCGCTGGCCGAGCCGGGACCCGCCCAGGTGGACCAGGCCGTCCTGGACCCCTTCCTGGCGAAGGCGGCGGCGGAGGCGGACGCCTGGACCGGCGTCGCCCGCACGACCGGCACGGTGACGAAGGACGCGCAGGCCTGGACGGTGCGGCTGGACTCCGCGCGCCCGGTGTCGGCGGTGACGGTGATGACGGACCCGTTCCCGACGGGCGCCCGGGGCGCCGTGGTGGAGCTGCACGTACCGGGCGAGGGCTGGCGCAAGGTCGGCGACGCGGCGGCGTCGGGCTGGACCCAGGTCGACACGGCGGGGCTGCGCGCGGACGCGGTGCGCCTGGCCTGGGCCGGGGCCGCGCCCGTGGTGCACCAGGTGGTGCCGTGGTTCGGGGACGGCCCCCGGGCCCGCTTCGAGCTGGCGGACGGCGGCAAGACCGATGCCGAGGTCGGCGGCGCCCCGCAGCGGGTCACGGCGCAGCTGTCCGCCCTCGGCCCCGGCGAGGTCCGCGGGCCGCTGTCGGCGCAGCCGCCGGCGGGCATCGAGGTCCGCCTCCCGCAGACCGTGGTGGTCCCGCGCGGCGGCCGGGCCTCGATCCCGCTGGAGGTCGTCGTCGCCGCGAACACCCCGCCGGGCAGCTACCAGGTCCCGGTGACCTTCGACGGGGAGTCCCGCACGCTGACCGTGCGGGCCGTGCCCCGTACCGGCGGCCCGGACCTCCTGCGCACCGCGCGGGCGAGCTCCTCGGCGGACGAGACGGCCGGCTTCCCGGCCTCGGCGGCCGCGGACGGCTCCCCGAACACCCGCTGGTCGTCACCGGCGGTGGACGGCGCGTGGTGGCAGGCGCAGCTGACCGCCCCGGCGCGGATCGGGCGGCTGGAGCTCCACTGGCAGGACGCGTACCCCTCGGCGTACCGGGTGGAGACCTCCGCGGACGGGGTGACCTGGCGCCCGGCGGCGGCCGTCACGGCCTCCCGGGGCGGCCACGAGTCGCTCCGGCTGGACGCCCCGGACACCCGTTTCCTGCGGGTCACGTGCGACAGGCGCGCGACGCGCTACGGGTGCTCCCTCTGGTCGGTGGAGGCGTACGCGGTCACGCCGTAGCCCTGGCGGGGCCCCGCGGTAGCCCTGGCGGGTCCGTGCCGGAGTCCTTGCGGAGCCGCGCCGACGCGGGGCACCCCCACGCGTCCGGGTGCGGCGCCGCTGCGGGGGCCTGCCCCCGGACCCCCGCGCCTCACACGCCGGCGGGGCTGGATTCTGCCCGCTATGACGCCGCGACTCCGATGCGTTCCAGCGCGTCCTCGGCCCCGTACGGCTGGAGGTACGGCATCCACCGGGGATCCCGGTGCCCCGTGCCGATGATGCGCCAGGCCAGGCCCGACGGCGGCGCCGGCTGGTGGCGCAGGCGCCAGCCGAGTTCCAGCAGGTGCCGGTCGGCCTTGACGTGGTTGCAGCGGCGGCACGCGGCGACGACGTTGTCCCAGGCGTGCAGGCCGCCCCGGCTGCGCGGGATGACGTGGTCGACGCTGGTGGCGACGGCCCCGCAGTACATGCAGCGGCCGCCGTCCCGCGCGAACAGGGCGCGCCGGGTGAGTGGAACGGGCCCCCGGTAGGGGACCCGCACAAAGCGCTTGAGCCGAACCACGCTGGGAGCGGGGACGACCCTCGTCGCGCTGTGCAGATAGGCGCCGGATTCCTCCAGGGAGACTGCTTTGTTCTCCAGGACGAGGACGAGCGCGCGGCGGAGCGGTACGACGCCGAGGGGCTCGTACGACGCATTGAGGACCAGGACGTGCGGCACGGACTGCCTCCTTGTACGCCGGCGGCGCGTGGCTCGCGCCGGGACGATCTGCTCTCCAGTCTCTCCTTACGGCTGGTCGAAGCGCCACCACGAGCCCGTAACGGGTCCGAGGTGTTTTCAACCACAGTCAGTTCATCCCCAGGTGAGTCTGGTCTCTCCCTCGAACACGGCACCAAGGTGAAGGGATTGCCCCGTTAGTGTGGTTGTTCTGCCCGTCACCGTTCTGCGCGCAGACCGCTATACCTGGAGGTTCCCGTCGTGCCCTGGCCCGCCGCTCTGCTGCCGTCGGCAGCCGAAGTCCCGGACGCGCCCGCCTCGGTCAAGGAGGCGCAGGCGAGCGTCACCGAGGCCGCCAGCTTCATCGAGCAGAACTGGGCCACCTGGCTGAGCATCGGCCTGCGGATCCTGCTGATCGTCGTCATAGCGGCGGTCATCCGCTCGGCGGTCCGCAAGGCACTGACCAAGCTGATAACCCGGATGAACACCAGCGCCGAGGCGGTCGAGGGCACCGCGCTCGGCGGGCTGCTGGTCAATGCCGAGCGGCGGCGCCAGCGTTCGGAGGCCATCGGCTCGGTCCTGCGTTCGGTCGCTTCGTTCCTTATCCTCGGCACGGCCGCGCTGATGGTCCTGGCCGCGCTGAAGATCGATCTGGCCCCGCTGCTGGCGAGTGCCGGTGTGGCCGGTGTGGCGATCGGTTTCGGTGCCCGGAACCTGGTGACGGACTTCCTCTCCGGCGTCTTCATGATCATGGAGGACCAGTACGGGGTGGGCGACAAGATCGACGCGGGTGTGGCCTCGGGCGAGGTCATAGAGGTCGGACTGCGGGTGACCAAGCTCCGCGGGGACAACGGCGAGATCTGGTACGTGCGCAACGGCGAGATCAAGCGGATCGGCAACCTCAGCCAGGGCTGGGCGACGGCGGGCGTGGACGTCCAGGTCAAGCCGTCGGAGAGCCTGTCCAGGATCCGCGAGGTGGTCCAGGAGGTCGCCGGCGCCATGGCGAAGGAGTCCCCGTGGGACGAGCGCCTGTGGGGTCCGGTGGAGGTGCTGGGCCTGGACGAGGTGCTGCTCGCCTCGATGACGGTCAAGGTGTCCGCGAAGACGATGCCGGGCCAGCAGTTCGCGGTGGAGCGGGAACTGCGCTGGCGGATCAAGGAGGCCTTCGACGCCGCGGGCATCGCGATCATCGGCGGCCTGCCGGCCGCGGACGAGGACGAGGCCGCGGCGGACCCGTCGGCCTCCGTCGCCCCGCCCTCCGCGCTGGCGAACCCGGCCTCCCCGCAGTCGCTGGCCACCGCCCCGATCCCGCCGCCGTCCGGCCCGCGGATCGCCAAGTAACCGCACGCACCCCCGCTGCCCCGCAGGTCATCAGGTCATCCGGTCATCCGGTCATCCGGAATGACAGCCTGCGGGGCAGCGCCATTGACACGGCTCGAAGAGTGATAGGAAACTTACCTAACAGATCACCTCGGTGAGGGAGAGCCGCCCGATGCCCGCCGCCACGCCCGGAACGCCCAGCCTGTTGCGCGCCATGAACGACCGGGCCGCACTCGAACTGCTGCTGACGCACGGCCCGCTGTCCCGGACCCGCATCGGGCACCTGACCGGCCTCTCCAAGCCCACCGCCTCCCAGCTGCTGGCCCGCCTGGAGGCCGCCGGACTCGTCGTGGCCACCGGCACCGACGGCGGCCGCCCCGGCCCCAGCGCCCAGCTCTACGCGATCAACCCCCGGGCCGCGTACGTCGGCGGCCTCGACGTCACCCCGGGACGCGTGCTGGCCGCCGTCGCCGACCTCACCGGCACGGTGATCGCCTCCCACGAGGTCCCGTACACCGAGGGCGCGCAGGCCGTCGACCAGGTGACCGAGGCCCTCGGCGGAGCCGTCAAGGCCGCCGGACTGCACCGCTCCGACCTGCACCGGGTGGTCATCGCCACGCCGGGCGCCTTCGACCCGCACACCGGCCGGCTGCGTTACGCCAGCCACCTCCCCGGCTGGCACTCCCCCACCCTCCTCGACGACCTGGCGGCGGCCCTGTCGATGCCGGTCGAGTACGAGAACGACGTCAACCTCGCCGCCGTCGCCGAACAGCGCCTCGGCGCGGCCCGCGGCCACGAGGACTTCGTCCTGCTGTGGAACGAGGAGGGCCTCGGCGCCGCCCTGGTCCTGGGCGGCCGGCTGCACCGCGGCTGGACCGGCGGCGCGGGCGAGGTGGGCTTCCTGCCCGTACCCGGCCGGCCGCTGGTCCGGCAGGTCACCCGGGCCAACTCCGGCGGCTACCAGGAGCTGGCCGGCGTGGAGGGGCTGCCCCGGCTCGCCGCGGAACTGGGCGTCGAGGCCCCGCCCGGGCCCGCCGCGCCCGCCGCGCCCGCCGCCAACGCCCCGGGCGCCCCCGGGACTCCTGACACCGATGCGCCCGGTGCGCCCGACGCACCGCCCGGCCCGCACAGCCCGGAGGTCGCCGCCGCCGTCGCACTGCTCGCGCAGGCCGCCGCCACGCCCGAGGGGCCCCACCTGGCCTTCCTCCAGGCCTACGCGACCGCGCTCGCCACCGGTCTGGCCTCGGTCGTCGCCGTGCTGGACCCGGAGATCGTCGTCCTGTCCGGAGCCGCGATCAGCGCGGGCGGCGAGCCGCTGCGCGCGCTGCTGGAGGCCGAGGTCGCCGAACTGGCACCCTCCCGGCCCCGCCTGGTCCCCGGCGGAGTAAGCGAACGGGCGGTCCTGCACGGCGCGCTGGAGAGCGCACTGGCCGCCACCCGGGACGAAGTGTTCGACACCTCCCGCTGAACCGCCCCACCCCCACCCCCGGCACCCCCACGCACCCCACCCCGCCCGCAAACCCACTGGCACCTGCCACTGGCACCTCCACCAGCCCCCACCGGAAGTTTCGTCCTCCGCAGAGAGCGAGCCCCGCCATGCCCAGAACCGGACGCCTGACCACCGCAACCGCCCTCCTCGCCGCGATATCCGCACTCGCCACCGCCTGTACGGGCCAGGGCGCCGACACCGCCGCCGACGATCCGAAGGCGGAGGTCACCCTCACCTTCTGGCACGGCTGGTCGGCGCCCGGCGAGACCAAGGCGATCGAGGACAACATCGCCCGGTTCGAGAAGGCGCACCCGAACATCAAGGTCGAGGTCACGGGCAACATGACCGACGACAAGGTCAACCAGGCGCTGCGCGCGGGCGGTGACAAGGCCCCCGACGTGGTCTCCTCCTTCACCACCGACAGCGTGGGCAAGTTCTGCAACTCCCGCGCCTTCGTCGACCTGAACCCCTTCCTGAAGAAGTCCGGGATCGACAAGACGAAGGTCTTCCCCAAGACCCTGCTGGAATACACGCAGTTCAACGACAACCAGTGCACGCTGCCGCTGCTGAACGACGCCTACGGCCTCGTCTACAACAAGACCGCCTTCGCGGCCGCCGGCATCACCGCACCGCCCAGGACCTGGAGCGAGTTCACCGAGGTCGCGCAGAAGCTGACGAAGCCCAAGGGCGACTCGTACGAGCAGGTCGGCCTGATGCCCACCTTCCACGGCTACGAGACCACCCCCATGCGGCTGGCCGCGCAGTGGAGCCCCGCCTACTTCGGCCCCGACGGGAAGTCCAACCTGGCCGCGGACCCGGCCTTCGCGAAGATGCTGACCGCGCAGAAGGACCTGGTGGCCAAGCTCGGCGGCTACGAGAAGCTGGAGCGGTTCCGCTCCACGTTCGGTGACGAGTGGAGCGCCGAACACCCCTTCCACACCGGCCGGGTGGCCATGCAGATCGACGGCGAGTGGCGGGCCCCGATGGCCAAGGAGGCCGGCGTCGCGTTCGAGATCGGCACCGCGCCGCTGCCCGTCCCGGACGAGCAGGCCGCCGACTACGGCAAGGGCTACCTCTCCGGCACGATCATGGGCATCGCCGCGGGCAGCAAGAAGCAGAACGCGGCCTGGGAGCTGGTCAAGTACATGACGACCGACACCGAGGCGGTGGTGGCCTTCGCCAACTCCATCCACAACGTGCCGTCCACGCTGGCCGCCCTGGAGTCCCCGAACCTCCAGGTGACCCCGGAGTTCAAGACGTTCCTCGACATCGCCCGGCACCCGAAGTCCAGCACCACCCCGGCCCAGGCAGACGGCGGCACCTACCAGCTGACCTTCACGGACTTCGCGTACGCGGTCGAGAAGGGCGACGTCGCCGACATCCCGGCCGGTCTCGCCAGGACCGACCGGCAGATCGACACGGACATCGCGAAGGCGAAGTAGCCGCGATGACCAGCGCGCACGCCCTGCGGTCGAAGCACCGCCGGTCCGCCCTGCGGACCGCGGCCTTCATGTCCCCCTGGCTGATCGGCTTCTCGGTCTTCTTCGCCTACCCACTGCTGTCCACCCTGTACTTCTCCTTCACCCGGTACGACGGCTTCCGGCAGCCCGCCTTCAACGGCCTGGACAACTGGAGCTACGTCTTCACGGACTATCCGCTGTTCTGGCCGGCGATGCGCAACACCCTGTGGCTGGTCGTGGTGATGGTGAGCTGCCGGGTCGTCTTCGGCCTCGGCGTCGGCCTGCTCGTCACGAAGATCAAGACGGGGGTCGGGGTCTTCCGGACCCTGTTCTACCTGCCCTACCTGGCCCCGCCGGTCGCCGCGACCCTGGCCTTCGTCTTCCTCCTCAACCCCGGCACCGGCCCCGTCAACACCCTGCTGGACTCCGCGGGCCTGCCCACCCCCGGCTGGTTCACCGACGCCGACTGGTCCAAACCCGCACTGACCGCCCTCGCCCTGTGGGGGGTGGGCGACCTGATGGTCATCTTCATGGCCGCGCTGCTCGACGTACCGAAGGAGCAGTACGAGGCCGCCGAGCTGGACGGGGCCGGCCCGTGGGCGCGCTTCCGGCACATCACCCTGCCGAACATCGCGCCGATCATCATGTTCGCCGTGGTCACCGGGGTCATCCAGGCCATGCAGTACTACGCCCAGCCGCTGGTGGCGGGAAAGGTCGCGGCCGGGGTGATCGGCGGCTCGGGCCAGCAGTTCGAGCCCGGCTACCCCGACAAGTCCACGCTGACCCTGCCGCAGCTCGTCTACAACCTCGGCTTCCAGCGCTTCGACTACGGCACCGCGTGCGTCGTCGCGCTCGTCCTGTTCGCCCTCTCCATGGCGTTCACCGCACTCCTGATGCGGCGCCGCGGCGGTCTGATCGGAGCAGGCGAATGAGCGCCCGCGGCCGCAAGGCGGTCCTGCACTGGGTCGGGGTGCACGCGCTCGGCGTGGCCGCCGCCCTCTTCTTCGTCCTGCCGTTCGTCTTCCTGCTCCTCACCTCCCTGATGGGCGACCGGCAGGCGCTGACCCGCGACCTGTGGCCCGACACCTGGGAATGGGGCAACTACACCGCCGTGTGGCACACCCCGGGCTTCCTGACCTGGTGGCGCAACACGCTGCTGTACGCCGGACTCGGCACCCTGTTGACCGTGGTCTCCTCCGTGCCCGTCGCGTACGCGCTCGCCAAGTTCCGCTTCCGCGGACGGCGGCTCTCCCTGCTCCTCGTGATCGCCATGATGATGCTGCCGCCGCAGGTGGTGGTCATCCCGATGTACCTCTTCTGGGCCAAGCAGCTCGACCTCTCGGGCACCCTGTGGCCCCTGATCATCCCGATGGCCTTCGGCGACGCCTTCTCCATCTTCCTGCTCCGCCAGTTCCTGCTGACCATCCCCGACGAGTACCTGGACGCGGCCCGCGTCGACGGCTGCGGGGAGGTGCGCACCCTGCTGCGCGTGGTCCTGCCGATGGCCAGGCCCGGGATCGCCGCCGTCGCGCTCTTCCAGTTCTTCTGCGCCTGGAACGACTACTTCGGCCCGCAGATCTACGCCTCCGACAACCCCGCCGCCTGGACCCTCAGTTACGGACTGGAGTCCTTCAAGGGGGCGCACCACACCAACTGGAACCTGACCATGGCCGCGACCGTGCTGGTCATGGCACCGGTGATCGTCCTCTTCTTCTTCGCCCAGAAGGCGTTCGTCGAGGGAGTCACCCTGACCGGCGTGAAAGGCTGACGACGATGAAACTCGCAGTGGTGGGCGGCGGTTCCACCTACACCCCCGAACTGATCGACGGCTTCGCACGGCTGCGCGACACCCTGCCCGTCAGCGAGCTCGTACTGATCGACCCGGCCACCGAACGGCTGGAGCTGATCGGCGGCCTGGCCCGGCGGATCTTCGCCCGGCAGGGACACCCCGGCCGCGTCACCACCACCGCCGACCTCGACGCGGGGGTCGAGGGGGCCGACGCGGTCCTGATCCAGCTGCGCGTCGGCGGGCAGGCCGCCCGGCTGCGGGACGAGACCTGGCCGCTGGAGTGCGGCTGCGTGGGGCAGGAGACCACGGGCGCGGGCGGGCTCGCCAAGGCGCTGCGCACCGTCCCGGTCGTCCTCGACATCGCCGAGCGGGTCCGGCGGGCCAGCCCGGACGCGTGGATCATCGACTTCACCAACCCGGTCGGGATCGTCACCCGGGCCCTGCTCCAGGCCGGGCACAAGGCGGTCGGGCTGTGCAACGTCGCCATCGGCTTCCAGCGGAAGTTCGCGGCCCTGCTGGAGCTGGCACCGGCCGACGTCCACCTCGACCACGTGGGCCTGAACCACCTCACGTGGGAGTTCGGCGTGCGCAGGGGCGGCCCCGACGGCGAGGACCTGCTGGCGCGGCTGCTGGCCGATCACGGCGAGGCCGTCGCCGCGGACCTCCACCTGCCGCGGGCGGTGCTGGACCGGCTCGGCGTCGTCCCCTCCTACTACCTGCGCTACTTCTACGCCCACGACGAGGTCGTACGGGAACTCGGCACCAGGCCCTCGCGGGCCGCCGAGGTCGCCGCGATGGAACGAGAACTGCTCGCCCTGTACGGGGACCCCGCGCTGGATGAGAAGCCGGCCCTGCTGGCCAAGCGGGGCGGCGCCTTCTACTCGGAGGCCGCCGTGGACCTGGCGGCCTCGCTGCTGGGCGACGGCGGCCCGGCCTTCCAGGTGGTCAACACCCGCAACGACGGCACACTGCCCTTCCTGCCGGACGACGCGGTCATCGAGGTGCAGGCGCGTGTCCGGGGCACGAACGGCTCCGGCCCGCGGCCGCTGCCGGTGCCGCGGCTGGACCCGCTGTTCGCCGGGCTGCTCTCGCACGTGACGGCGTACGAGGACCTCGCGCTGGACGCGGCGCTGCGCGGCGGGCGCGATCGGGTCTGCAAGGCGCTGCTGGCGCATCCGCTGGTCGGCCAGTTCGACCTGGCCGAAGGGCTGACCGACCGGCTCCTCGCCCACAACAAGGAGCACCTGCCGTGGGCATGACCCGCACGACCCGCATGAGCCTGCCTTCGGTGCTGGCGGTCGACGCGGGCAACAGCAAGACCGACGTGGCGCTGATCGCCGCCGACGGCACCGTGCTGGGCACCGGCCGGTCCGGGGGCTTCCAGCCTCCGCGCCACGGCGTGGAGGCGGCGGTGGACGTCCTCGGACAGGCCGTCGCCGAGGCGGTGGCCGCCGCCGGACTGCCCGCGGCCGGGCCCGGATCCCCGTACGCCGCCCGGGTGTCGGCGTGCCTGGCCAACGCCGACCTGCCGGTGGAGGAGCGCCGGCTCGCGGACGCGATCGGCGCGCGCGGCTGGGGCGCGGCCACCGACGTGCGCAACGACACCTTCGCCGTCCTGCGGGCCGGCGTGGACGAGCCCCGCGGTGTCGCGGTGGTGTGCGGGGCGGGCATCAACTGCGTGGGGATGACCCCGGACGGGCGGACCGCGCGCTTCCCCGCCCTCGGCCGGATCTCCGGCGACTGGGGCGGCGGGGGCAGCCTGGCCGAGGAGGCCCTGTGGTGCGCGGCCCGGGCCGAGGACGGGCGGGGCGGGGCGACGGAGCTGGCCCGGGCGCTTCCCGCGCACCTCGGCCACGACTCGATGGCCTCGCTGATCGAGGCGCTGCACCTGGGCGGCGTCCCGCACGGCCGGCGGCACGAGCTGACCGCGGTGCTGTTCGCGGTGGCGGCCGCCGGGGACCCGGTGGCGCTGTCGCTGGTGCACCGCCAGGCGGACGAGATCGTGGCGATGGCGTCGGTGGCGCTGTCCCGTCTGGGCCTGCTCGACGAGGAGGTCCCGGTGGTCCTGGGCGGCGGCGTCCTGGCGGCCCGGCACCCCCAGCTCAACGACCGGATCGCGACGGCCCTCACCGCCCGGGCCCCGCGCGCCCTGATCACCGTGATCACGGCCCCGCCGGTGCTGGGCGCCGGGCTCCTGGGCCTGGACGCGGTCGGCTCCCCTCCCGGGGCCCACGAAAAACTCCGTACCCATTTCGGATGAACCCGCCCCGGAAGGCGGCGGGTCTGGAACCGTGGCGCCGGTGAACGCGTATTGAGGTGAAGGGCGTGACGGAGGGCGCCCGCGGGCGCATCGCCCTGGATCCGGCACCGGGTGCTGTGGTCCACCGGCACTACGGCCATACTGCTGCGCAGGGGGTACCTCCCGGCGTTGGCCGGGGGACGACAGGACCGAGGGGGAGGTCACGGTGGCGATCACATCACGCGCGCCCGCGCCCGGGGGCGGTGTTTCCGTGCCGCCCGACGGGCCGCCGGGGCGCAGCACCGCCTGGGCCGAGGGCGTGGAGCGGCTGCGCGAGGCGGCGACCACCGAGCCGGGGCGGCTGCGGATCATCGGGGCCGTCCTGGCCGCGCTGATCGTGCTGTTCGGCACGGTGAGCGTGTGGGAGATCTCCGGCCGGTCGACCGCGGCCGACGACGTGGTGGGCCGCAGCCAGCCGCTGAGCGCGGACGCGGCGAGCATCTACCGCTCCCTCGCGGACGCCGACACGACCTCCTCCAGCGGGTTCCTCCTGGGGGGTCAGGAGCCGCGCGAGGTCCGCCAGCGGTACGAGAAGGACATCGCCAACGCCTCCAAGCTGCTGGTCAGCGCGGCCGCCAACACCGGCGGCAACGAGGACTCGCGCGAGCAGATCGCCCTGCTGAGCGAGCAGCTGCCGCGCTACACGGGCCTGATCGAGCAGGCCCGGGCCACCAACCGGCAGGGCCTGCCGCTGGGCGGTGCCTATCTCCGCTACGCCAACGAGCAGATGACCACCCAGCTGCTGCCCGCCGCGCAGCGGCTGTACGAGGCGGAGACCGGCCGGCTCTACACGGACCACGACGACGCCCGCTCCTGGCCGCTGGCCTCGCTCGGTCTGGGCGTGCTCGCGGTCGCCGCCCTGGTGTGGGCGCAGCGGCGCAACTACCTGCACACCAACCGGGTCTTCAACCACGGACTGATGGCCGCGACGGCCGCGTCGGTGGTGGTCCTGCTGTGGCTGGCCGTGGGGCACACCGTGGCCCGGTCGTCGCTGAGTGAAGCCCGGGCGGACGGGCAGGAGTCCATGAAGGTGCTCAACGACGCGCGGATCGCATCGCTGAAGGCGCGCGCCGGTGAGAACCTGACTCTGATCGCGCGGGGCGCCGTCCTGGCGGACGACAAGAAGTCCGACAAGTACGACGTGGAATTCACGAACAACATGAAGCAGCTGGACGCCGGACTGGCGACCGCGCTGCAACTGGCCGACGACGAAGCCGGCCGGACGCCCGTGAGCCGGGCCGTGGACGGCGTGAAGCAGTGGAAGCAGCGGCACACGGCGGCCCGGGAGGCGGACTTGAAGGGGGACTACGAGGCCGCGCTGCCCCTGGTCGTCGGGGACGCGAAGCACAAGGAGAGCAGCGGGGCCGCCTTCGACACGGTGGACGCCTCGCTGGAGCTGGCGGTGGCCCACGAACAGCGGGAGTTCACCCGTGCGGCCCGGGACGGGATCGGCGCGCTGGGCGGTCTGGTGACGGGGTCCGCGATCCTGGTGGTCGTCGGCGCGGCAGCGGCTCTGCTCGGTATCGGGCGCAGGCTTTCGGAGTACAGGTGAGAGCGATGCGGATACGAGCGAGGCGGGCCGCCGAAGGTCACGAGGGTTACGAGGGCCGCGAAGGCCGTGCGGGTCGCGGCGGCTTCGAGGGCCGCGAGGCGGCTCCGGTCGCGGTGTCCGGGATACGGCGGGCGGCGGGCCGGCTGCGCGGCTGGGGCGGGGTGAGCGCGATGGCCGCCGCCTGTGCGATGACGGCCGCGGTCGTGCTGCTGCCGCTGGCCCACGCGACGCCGGACGCGGGCGCGCCGCCGGTCCGCAGGCCCGCGGCCATGGCGGCGGCCCCGGCCGCACCGTGGGTCCTCACCGACACCTGCCAGGACCCCGAGGCCAGCCTGCGCCCGGCCGAGGTGGACGGGGCGGCCATCGCGCGGATCAAGGCTGCGGGCAAGCTCGTCGCCGGCGTGGACCAGAACAGCTTCCGCTGGGGCTACCGCAACCAGACGGCCGAGGGCAGCCGCCTGGACGGCTTCGACATCGACCTGGTCAAGGCCATCGCCAAGGACATCCTGGGCGACGAGAACGCGGTCATCTACCGGGCGATCCCCACCAGCCAGCGCATCCCTGCCCTGCAGGAGGGCCGCGTCGACATCGTCGTGCGGACCATGACCATCAACTGCAAGCGGCTGGAGGACGTCGCCTTCTCGACGGCCTACTTCGAGGCCGGGCAGCAGGTGCTGGCCCCCAAGGGCTCGCCGATCACCGGGTACGACACCTCGCTGAAGGACAAGCGGATCTGCTTCGCGGCCGGTTCCACGGCGGAGGCGGCGCTGAAGGCCCAGTCGTACGGCTCGGTGCCGGTCACCGTGGCCAACCAGCTCGACTGCCTGGTCCGGCTCCAGCTGGGCGAGGTGGACGGCATCATCACGGACAACGCCCTCGCGGCCGGCCAGGCCGCGCAGGACCCCGCGGTGCAGCTGGTGGGCTCGCCCTTCACCCGCGAGTTCTACGGGGTGGCGATGAACAAGGACGCGTCGGACCTGGTCCGCCGCGTCAACAAGGTGCTGGAGAACTACCGCGCGGGCGGCAGTGACAGCCCGTGGATGAAGGCGTACCTCAAGCACCTGCAGCCCGTGCTGCCCGGCGTGTCCGCGCCGCCCGCACCCAAGTACCGGGACGGCTGAGGCGGTGGCGATTTCGGGGCCGGAACCGGGCGCGGGGTCGGACACGGAGGCGGAGGCGGACACGAAGGCGGCAGCGGAAGCGGAGGCACGGTCGGTGGAGGCGTGGTCGGCAGTGATGGACAGGGACGGCGTCGACCGCGCCCTGACCCGGCTGGGCGCGGAGCACGAGGCCGTCGAGACCTCGCTGCTCGCCCTCCAGGACCACGCCGGGCGCCGGCTGCTGGAAGGCGCCGCGCTGACCGGGGTCACCAAGGAGCGTTGGGTGGTCGCCGACGCGGACATCACCCGGCTGTGGACGTACTTCGACGCGTACAGCGGGGCCCTGACGGCCGCCCGGGAGGTCCGGGAGCGGCGCCGCTGGCCGAACCGCGAGGACCTGATCGAGCTGACCGAACGGCTGCGCGGGCCCGGTGTGCTGATCGCCGGGGCCGCGGCGGAGGGCGTAGCGCTGGCCGAGCGGCTCTCGCTCGCCGAGCTGGTGGCCCGGATGAACGACCTGTACGCGCGGTCGCTGGACGTGGTGGTCGCCGCCGACGCCGTGTGGTCGGCGCTGCCCGCCAGGATCGACCTGCTCGGCGCCGAGCTGCACCGCACGCGCTCGCTGGCGCACTCGGTGGGCGTGCGCCCGGGCGAGCACCCCTCGGGCGACGACCTGGAGGACATCACCGCCGAGCTGGCGCAGCTGCGGGCGCAGGTGATCGCGGATCCGCTGGCGTTCTGGCTGCCGGCGCCGGGGAGTTCGCCGCCCGGCGGCGGCCGGCCGGACACCGGGCGCTACGACCGGGCCGCGCTGGCGCTGGAGGACGTACGCCGTGAGGTCGAGGCGGTCCTGGCGGTGCGGCAGGACGCCGAGCAGCGGCTGATCAGCCTGCGGGACGTGCTCTCGCGGGCGGACCGGACCCTGGCGGAGGCGCGGACGGCGCGCGGCGAGGTGCTGGCGAAGATCGCCGCGTCCGAGGTGCCCGCGGTCAGCGGCCCGCCGACGGTGCTGCAGGAACAGCTCGCGGCGGCGGCCGAGCACCGGCGCCAGGCCCGCTGGCACCGGCTGTCGCCCCTGCTGGAATCCCTGGAGGAGCGGGCCGAGGAGGAACTGCGCCGGGCCCGTGAATCGTTGACGGCGGTGACGGCGCCGCTGGCCGTACGGGCCGAGCTGCGCGGGCGGCTCGACGCGTACAAGGCGAAGGTGGCCCGCCACGGGATGGCGGAGGACCCCCTGCTGATCGAGCGGTACGACACGGCCCGGCGGATGCTGTGGAGCGCGCCCTGCGACCTGCGGGCCGCGGAACAGGCCGTCCTGCGCTACCAGCAGGCGACGGCGGAGTCGCTGGCGCCGCAGCCACCGGAGCACCTGCCTGAGCAGTTCCGGCCCGACGGGCCGGGGAAGGAGGACGCATGAGCCTGATCGGAACCGCGTGCGTTCGCCCCGGCTGCCCGGGGGCGTACGAGGACATGGGCGGCGGCGAGGTGTACTGCGACACCTGCGGGCTGGCGCCGATCGGCGCGGTCGCGGCGGGTGCGGACGAGCTGGTGTCGCCGCCGACGGGGATGACGAGCGCGGCCCGGGGTTCCCTGGGGTCCGGCGGGTCCCGGGGGTCGATGGGCTCGCAGGGGTCCCACGGTTCGGCACGGTCCTCGGCCTCGGCGCGCTCCTCCCGGTCCTCCTCCTCCCGGCGCTCGGTGTCGGGGCGGCTGTCGCGGTCGCTGCCGGGGACGGCGTCCACCCGGTCGGTGTCGGTGCGCAGTTCGGGCTCGGCGGCCTCGGGCCGCAGCCGGCTGGGGGCCGGGCTGGTCAACGTACCGGAGGTGCCGCGTCCGGATCCTTCGGCGGCGGTCCTGGAGAACCCGGAGGTGCCGGAGCGCAAGCGGTTCTGCTCGCGCTCGGACTGCGGGGCTCCGGTGGGCCGGGCCCGGGGGGACCGGCCGGGGCGGACGGAAGGGTTCTGCACCAAGTGCGGGCACCCCTACTCCTTCGTGCCCAAGCTGAACCCCGGCGACGTGGTGCGCGGCCAGTACGAGGTCGCGGGCTGCCTCGCGCACGGCGGACTCGGCTGGGTGTACCTGGCGGTGGACCGGGCGGTCGCGGACCGGTGGGTGGTGCTCAAGGGCCTGCTGGACACCGGGGACCAGGACGCGATGGAGGCCGCGATCTCGGAGCGGCGCTTCCTCGCGGAGATCGAGCACTCCAACATCGTGCGGATCTACAACTTCGTCGAGCACCTGGACCAGCGGACCGGTTCGCTGGACGGGTACATCGTCATGGAGTACGTCGGCGGCAAGTCGCTGAAGGAGATCGCGAACGAGCGGCGCCGGCCGGACGGGCGGCGTGACCCGCTGCCCGTGGAGCAGGCCTGCGCGTACGGCATCGAGGCGCTGGAGGCGCTCGGTCACCTGCACAGCAGAAACCTTCTGTACTGCGACTTCAAGGTCGACAACGCCATCCAGCAGCAGGACCAGCTGAAGCTGATCGACATGGGCGCGGTGCGGCGGATGGACGACGAGGAGTCGGCCATCTACGGCACGGTGGGCTATCAGGCGCCGGAGGTCGCGGAGCTGGGCCCGTCGGTCGCCTCCGACCTCTACACGGTGGCGCGGACGCTGGCCGTCCTGACCTTCGACTTCCAGGGCTACACCAACGTGTTCGTGGATTCGCTGCCGGACCCCGAGCACATCGAGGTGTTCCGGCGGTACGAGTCCTTCTACCGGCTGCTGGTCCGGGCGACCGACCCGGACCCGGGGCGGCGGTTCGCGTCCGCGCAGGAGATGGCGGACCAGCTGACGGGCGTGCTGCGGGAGGTGGTCGCGCTGCAGACGGGCCGGCCGCGGCCGCAGCTGTCGACCCTCTTCGGCCCGGAGCTGCGGGTTCCGGACACCCGGCTCTTCGCCGACGCGCCGGGGACGGCCGTGTCCCTCCTGGGCTACCGGCCGGTCGCTTCCCGGCCGTTCGCCTCCCGGCGGGGTGGCGGGCTGTTCGCGCGCGGCCGCGGCGCGTCCGTCCGGGCCTCCGCCGCGGCCGGGCAGCCCGGCCCGGGCGGACAGCCCGGCGGTACCCCGCCGGGCAGAAAGACCAGGCCGGCAGGCCGGACCGGGGCACACGCGCCTGGTGGCACGGCTCTGCCCGGGGCGGCTCCGGCCGCAGGACCGGGCGGGGCGCCCGGTCCGTGGGCGCAGGCGCCCGGGGCGGCCGGGGGCTCGGCCTCGACGCCTCCCGTCGGAGGCTCCGGACCGTGGGCGCCCACGCACCTCGGCACCACGCCTCCGGGCGGCACGCCCGTGTCCGGGGCGCCGGGAGGCGCCGGCCCGCTGGTGGCCGGTGGCGCCGCGTCGGCCTGGGGTGCGCCGTTGCCCGCGCTCGGGAGCACGGCCACGCACGTGGCGGCCGCACCGGTACCGGGCCCCCGGCAGGGGCCCGCGACCACGGGGACGCCGTCGGCTCCGGCCACGGGTGCGGGTGCGGGTGCGGGTGCGGCCACGGGTGCGGGTGCGGGTGCGGTGCTCGCCCCCGTGTCTCCGCCGGCACTCGCGGGAGCGGCCACCGCACGCGACACCGCGCTGGCCCTGCCCGTGCCGCTCGTGGACGCGGGCGACCCGAACGCCGGTTTCCTGACCGGACTGCTGGCCTCCGCGCCGGGCGACCTGCTGGGCGCCCTGGGCGCGGCGCCGTCCGACTCGGCCGAGCTGCGGCTGCGGGAGCTGCGGGCCCGGCTGGAGCTGGGCGAGCTGCCCTCGGCCGGGCGCACCCTGGCCGAGCTGGAGGCCCTGCACCCGGACGACTGGCGGGTGGTGTGGGCCCGCGGCATCGCCTCGCTGGCCACCGGCGACAACGAGATAGCGGCCCTGTCCTTCGACGCGATCTACGACGCCTTCCCCGGCGAGCCCGCACCGAAGCTGGCCCTCGGGCTGTGCGCGGAGGTGCTGGGCCAGCTGGACAACGCCGCCGAGTACTACCGCCTCGTGTGGATCACCGACCCCGGATTCGTGAGCGCGGCCTTCGGGCTCGCCCGGGTCCAGCTGGCCGCGGGCGACCGGGACGGAGCCGTGCGCACGCTGGAGTCCGTACCGGAGGCGTCGATCCACTACACCGCCGCCCGGGTGGCGGCCGTACGCGCACGTCTGCGCGACCGGTCCCCGCAGGAGCCGCTGCTGGCCGATCTGGGGGCCGCAGCCGACCAGGTGGAGGCCCTGCGGCGGTTCGGGCTGGACCCGGAACGGCAGGAACGGCTCGCGACGGAGGTTCTGGGCTCGGCCCTGGACTGGGTACTGTCGGGTAGCCGGGGTTCCGACCCCGGCCGGACCTCGCTGCTCGGCAGCCAACTGGACGAGCAGGGCCTGCGCTTCGGACTGGAGCGCTCGTACCGCGTTCTCGCACGGCTGGCGCGGCGCGGCGAGGAGAGGATCGAACTGGTGGAGCGGGCAAACCGTTTCCGTCCCCGGACGTGGGTGTGAGTGATGTCGATGCATCGGCTGTCGGGCTGCCCCAGCTGCGCGGAACCCCTGGAGGAGGGTGACCGTTTCTGCGGCGTCTGCGGCTACGCCGTGACCGCTCCTCCCCCGGCTGCGTCCAGGGACCACCCGACCCTCCCGATCCCGCAGGCGCCACCGGCTCCCCCGGCGCCGCCGGTCGCCGCCGGACCGGGTGCGGGCCCCGCCGCGGGCGGCTACGGGGTCCCGGCCCCCAGTGCCTCCCCCGGCGTCTCCCACGGCGCCGCCGAACCCGCCCCCGGCTGGGGCAGCGTGGCCGCGGCCGCGCCGACGCTGGTGGGCGACCCCGCCGACTGGGCGCTGGCCCCGGCGGAACCGGCGGCGGAATCCGCACCGGGCCCGGCCGGAGCCCCGTACGCGGCGGCCGGCCACGAGGACCCGTACGACACCGCCACGCCGCCGGACGGGACGCCGTGGGGCGCCGCGGAGCATGCGTACGGCGCCGGGGCGCAGGCGCCCCAGGCCGCCCGGTACGACCTGCCCGGCGACGCCACTCCCCCGGAGGGCACCGCGTATCCCGCGCAGCCCGCGGGCGACCCGTACGCCGCCGAGCCCGCCCCCGAGCCGGCGTACGGCACCCCGCCCCAGCCCGGCGCGGCGGAGGGCGGGAAGACGTGCGTCGCCTGCCGGGCCGGACACGTCGACACCGACGGGTACTGCGAGCACTGCGGGCACGCACAGCCCCGGGAGCGCGACCACCTCGAAGAGGAGCTCGGGAGCGTCGCCGCCGTCAGCGACCGGGGGCTGCGCCACCACCGCAACGAGGACTCGTTCGCGGTGGCCGCCACCGCCCTGCCCGACGGCTCCGCCGCCACCGTGGCCATCGTGTGCGACGGCGTCTCCTCCGCGAGCCGCCCCGACGAGGCCTCGGCCGCCGCGGCCGGCGCCGCCAACGAGGCGCTGCTCGAAGCGCTGCCCCGCGGCACCCACCCCCAGGAGGCCATGCACGAGGCGATCCTGGCCGCCGCGGCCGCGGTGAACGCGCTGGCCCCGGAGGTCCCCGGCGCGCAGAACGCCCCCGCCTGCACCCTGGTGGGCGCGGTCGTCAGCGGCGGCCTGCTCACCATCGGCTGGGTGGGCGACAGCCGGGCGTACTGGGTGCCCGACGACCGGGCCGCCCTGCCCCGCCGCCTCACCGAGGACGACTCCTGGGCCGCCCAGATGGTCGCCGCGGGCCTGATGGGCGAGGCCGAGGCCTACGCCGACGTCCGCGCGCACGCCATCACCGGGTGGCTGGGCGCCGACGCGTACGAACTCGAACCGCACACCGCGACCTTCAAGCCGGACCACCCCGGTGTGGTGGTGGTCTGCACCGACGGACTGTGGAACTACGCGGAGTCCGCGCGGGAGATGGCCCAGGTGCTGCCCGCCGACGCCGCGGTCCGCCCGCTGCACAGCGCGCAGGTGCTGGTGGGACACGCGCTCGACGGCGGCGGCCACGACAACGTCACCGTGGCCGTCGTGCCGTTCGCCACGCAGGAACCGGGACCCGCGGCGGAGCCGGGCCCGGCGGCACGACCGGAACCGGAAGTGGAAGCGCGCCCGCAGGTCTGACCCGCCTGCCCGAGCCCCCTAGGAGTCCCATCGATGGCGAATTTCGCCAAGCCGAGCGCCCCGCGCTTCAGCGTGGAGGTGTACCAGAACGAGTTCCTCCCGGAGGGCGGGCGGGACGTCCACGCGATCGTCACCGTGACCGCCACCGGCGGGGCCACCGCCACCCGCGCGGCGGCCGCCGAGGGCACGGCAGCCGTTGTGATCATGGTCGACTGCTCGGGCTCCATGGAGTACCCGCCGGAGAAGATGCGCGGCGCCCGCGAGGCCACGGCGGCCGCCGTCGACACCCTGCGCGACGGGACCTGCTTCGCGGTGATCGCCGGTACGCACGTGGCCAAGGAGGTCTACCCGGGCCAGGGCCGCCTCGCCGTGGCCGACCCGGCCACCCGCGCCCAGGCCAAGGAGGCCCTGCGCGGGCTCACCGCCGGCGGCGGCACCGCCATCGGCACCTGGCTGCGCCTGGCCGACGGCCTGCTGCGCCAGTCCACCGCCGCCATCCGGCACGGCATCCTGCTCACCGACGGACGCAACGAGCACGAGGAGCCGGCCGTGCTCCGCGCCACTCTCGACGCCTGCGCCGGGCGCTTCACCTGCGACGCCCGCGGGGTGGGCACGGACTGGGAGGTCAAGGAGGTCACCGGGATCGCGAGCGCGCTGCTCGGCTCCGCCGACATCGTGGCCGACCCGGCCCACCTCGCCGAGGACTTCACGCTCATGATGGAGAACGTCATGGGCAAGGAGGTCGCGGACGTCTCGCTGCGGCTGTGGACGCCGGTGGGCGTGGAGATCCAGTACGTCAAGCAGGTCGCGCCCACCGTCCAGGACCTGACACCCCGCCGCACCGAGGCGGGCCCGCGCGCCGGGGACTACCCGACCGGGTCGTGGGGCGACGAGTCCCGCGAGTACCACGTGTGCGTCCGCGTCCCGGGGGCGGCCGTCGGCCAGGAGATGCTCGCGGCCCGCGCCACGCTCGTCCTGCCGGGAACGGCCGGCGGGGCCGCGACCGTCCTGTCCCAGGGCCTGGTGCGCGCGGTGTGGACGACCGATCTGGCCGCGTCCACCGCCATCAACCCGCAGGTCGCCCACTACACGGGGCAGGCGGAGCTGGCGCAGGCTATCCAGCAGGGCCTCGAAGCCCGCAAACTGGGCGATGTCGACGGCGCCACGGCCAAACTGGGGCGCGCGGTACAGCTGGCGAGTGTCTCCGGGAACGCCGACACAGCAAGACTCCTTGCGAAGGTGGTGGATGTCGTGGACGCGGTGGCGGGTACTGTGCGGCTGAAAGCGAAGGTCGCCGATGCCGACGAGATGACTCTTGAAACGCGTTCGACACAGACCGTCCGAGTGAAGAAGACCTGAGAAGACCTGACGTGATGACGCAGGGAGAAGAAGGGGGAAGCGCCGCCATGCCGACCTGCCCGAACGGGCACCAGTCCGCCTCCGACGACTGGTGCGAGGTCTGCGGCCACCGCATGGCTGCCTCGGAGGGCCCGCCCGCGGTGCCCTCCTACGGCTACGGCTTCCCCCCGTCCGCCGGTGCCCCGACCGCCCAGGCCGAGCTCTGCCCGCAGTGCCGCACCCCGCGCGAGGCCATGGCCCCGTTCTGCGAGGAGTGCCGGTACAACTTCCTGACCCGTTCGGCGACCTCGTACGCGCCGCCGGCCCCGGACCCGGGGCCCCAGGCGACGGGCGTCGGCTCGGGTCCCGGTGCCCCGCCCCCGCCGCCGCCCGTGCCCGCTCCCGGGACCTACACGCAGGACCACTTCGAGTACCAGGGCTCGCGGCCGTCCCGGGTCAACCGGCCGGCCGAGCCGCTCCAGCGCGAGGACGACTGGCTGCTGCCGCCGCCCGCGCACGAGCCGCAGCGGGAGTACCAGCAGACCCCGCAGCCCCAGTACCAGCAGCAGCCCCCGCAGCAGCAGCAGTACCAGGCGCCTCCGCAGCAGCAGTACCAGCAGCAGCCTCCGCCGCAGCACCAGTCCTTCCCGATGCAGGGCGGGGCCTGGACCGCGACGATCGGCCCCGACCGCTCGTACTTCATGGCGATGATGCAGCGCAGCGGCCCCGAGGCGGCCGGGCTCAACCTGCCCGCCTACTCCCCGGAGCAGCACCTCCCGCTGTCCGGCGGCCAGATCACCATCGGCCGCCGCCGCGCCTCCACGGGCGAGTCCCCCGACATCGACCTGTCGGTGCCCCCGGAGGACCCGGGCGTCTCCCACCAGCACGCGGTCCTCGTCCAGCAGCCCGACCTCAGCTGGGCGGTGGTGGACCAGAACTCCACCAACGGCACCACGATCAACGGCGGCGAGGAGCCGATCCAGCCCTACGTCCCGGTGCCGCTCTCCGACGGCGACCGCGTCCACGTGGGTGCCTGGACCACCATCACCATCCGCCGCGGCTGATCCGCTCCGGCCGATTCATCCCTCCCCCAGGGGCCATACGTACGGTCCCTGGGGATCGTCGAGCCATGACCACTGGCCCTCCGCGCTGACCGAGACCCCGAAGCGCTCACGGGCCGGCCGGCCCTCGCGGCGCCACAGGTCCAGGGCCTCGCGGGGGTGCAGTACGCCCGCGGTCAGCACGAGCATGAACTGGAAGCGCTCGTTCTCGACCAGCTCGTACGGGATCCCGTACGACACGCCGTCCGGGTCGGGCGGCGGCGCCGCCGTGGCCCCGCGCAGCGGGACGAAGTAGGCCGAGGTGTGCAGGAAGTTGCCCTCGGCGAAGTCGGGGTCCCGCACCGTGAGCGCGATCAGGCCGGTCGACAGCGGGGCCAGGATCCGCGCCCCCGGCCGGCACTGGCCGAGCCAGGCGTGCGGGATCAGCGGCAGCGTGCAGGTCACCATGATCCGGTCGAAGGGGCCCCGGGCGGGGCAGCCGCGCGCGCCGTCCCCGGTGACCACGGCCGGATGGTAGCCGAGCTGGGCCAGGTGCGCCCGCGCGGACTCGGTGATCTCCTCGTCCAGGTCCACGGTGGTCACGTGCTCCTCGCCGAGCCGGTGGCAGAGCAGGGCCGCGTTGTAGCCGGTGCCCGCCCCGATCTCCAGCACGTCGTCGCCGTCGCGCACGTCGAGGGCGGCCAGCATCTTCGCCATCAGGGAGGGCTGGCTGCTGGAGGAGACCAGCCGGCCGTCGCGCAGCCGGGTCGCCAGCGGGGTGTCCACGTAGACCCCGCGCAGCCAGCGGGCACGGCGCTCGGGGTCGGGGTCCTCGGCCCAGAGCCGTTCGTGACCGGCGCCGCGGCCGGTCCAGAAGTAGGGGACGAAGACGTGCCGGGGCACGGCGGCGAACGCCGCCAGCCAGCGCGGGTCGTCCAGCACGCCGGCGGCGGCCAGCTCGCGCACCTGGGCGGCGTGCGCGGTCTCCCGCAGGTCGCGTGTCCCGGTCTGCTCGGTGCGTGCGGAGCGTGGGGTGTGTGCCGTGTGTGCACCCATGCCTCCACTGTCCTGCGCGCGGCCGCCGGGTGCGAGCGCGGGCCCCCGCGAAGTCCTGGGACCCCGGTCCTCCGTCCGGGCGTCTGAGACGATGGTCGGGTGAATGACATTCCGCACGGCACGCTTCAGGAGCAGACCTTCTACGAGCAGGTGGGCGGCGAGGAGACCTTCCGCCGCCTCGTCCGGCGCTTCTACCAGGGGGTCGCGCAGGACCCGCTGCTGCGCCCGATGTACCCGGAGGAGGACCTGGGCCCCGCCGAGGAGCGCTTCACGCTGTTCCTGATCCAGTACTGGGGCGGTCCGACCACCTACAGCCAGCACCGCGGCCACCCGCGCCTGCGGATGCGGCACGCCCCGTTCCAGGTGGACGCGGCGGCCCACGACGCCTGGCTGAAGCACATGCGGGTCGCATTGGACGAGCTGGGCCTGGCGCCGGAGCACGAGGCCCAGCTGTGGAAGTACCTGACGTACGCCGCCGCGTCGATGATCAACACGGCGGGCTAGGCCGTTCCTCACAGATCATCGGAGCGTTGGTCTGGTGATGTGGGAGCGCGTCTTCGGTCCTCGCCCCCGGGCAGGCCGGGGACGCACCCGTTTTCACCCAGGTCGGCCGATTACGGCTTCACCGTCGCCGTGGCGGTGAACCCGCAACACTCGAAGGTCTGTACCGGCGCGCCCGACGTCCGTGTGATCTTCACACCTTCGAGCACCGCGTTCGTGTCGACCTCGGTTGCGATGACCGCGACGCCGTGCACCCCGCCCTGGATCCGGTCCCTGCGGACTGTGAACGAACCGTCCTGGAGGGCGATTCCGACGTACGAGCTGCGTTGGATGGCGTTGTGGGCGATGTCGATCCCCACGCCGGCCACGTAGATCCCGACCTGGTTGCCGACGATCCAGTTGTGCTGCAGGACGGTGCCCGGCGTGTCGGCGGCGATGCCCGCGTGCTGGAACTCGTTGAAGAAGTCGGGGCCGCAGCCCGGGTCGGGCTCCCGGCACCCGT
The DNA here is from genome assembly GCF_035917235.1 of Streptomyces sp. NBC_01294. NCBI lineage: Bacteria > Bacillati > Actinomycetota > Actinomycetes > Kitasatosporales > Streptomycetaceae > Streptomyces > Streptomyces sp. NBC_01294. Next base: position 5,369,085 of record NZ_CP108423.1, on the reverse strand, counting down.
TGTCGCTGATGGTGCTCCGGGTGACGCGGCCGACCGCGCCGGCCGCGAACTCGATGCCGTCGGTGGACAGCGTCCGGTGCCCGGTGACGGTGCTGTGCTCGACGGTGGCGGTGGACCCTTGGTTGAGGACGACCACGCCTGCGCCCTGGTAGCCCGTGATCTTGGTGTCACGGATCGTCGCCGAGCCCCTACCGGTCGGCATCTCTCCGATGAAAACGGCGGTCGCACTGCGGAAGCAGGGTGCGGCGGGGGTGTCGGTGATGTGGGTGACGGCAGCGTGGGCGAGGTCGAGACGGGCACCCCCGAGCACGCGAATGCCGGAGCGGAGTGCGCCGCTGTCGCACGTGCCGGAGCCCGGCCCGCTGACGGCGAGCCGAGACAGCGAGACGGACGCGCCGTTGTGGATCTCGACGATCGAGTTGCCGCCGTCGTCGCCGGGGATGAGCTTCGGCGGAGCCTGAATCGTCGTCTTCTGGTCGCCCCAGCCCGTGATCGACACATCCTTGCCGATCACCACTTGCTCGCGGTAGACACCCGGCCGGACGGCGATCCGGTCACCGGGGCGGGCGGCGTCGACCGCTGCCTGGATGGTCGGATAGTCCTTGGGGACCACGAGGGCGCGTGACCCGTCGGCCGCCGCCGTCGTCGTCGGCACCAGCGGACAGACGGCGATTGCCGTGACGACGCAGAGGCCCAGCCGGGCGACCGTCCTGATCAGTGGGATTGCCATGCCGATTCCGTCCTTGTGCGGTACTCACACCGTGGATCCGGGGGCCCCGGGACCCGCCTGCCGGAGGCCCGGCCGCGCTGCAAACCTACGGACGGCTGTGAGCACAAAGCGCTCTCGAACGTCCGACATGGATTCGGTTTCCCTCTGCCGGCCCATCAAAGGCCTGGCCGCACACCCTCAGGGCCCCTCGTCGGGCCCGGGGTCAGACCGGCCGGACCTGGAGGGCGCCCAGGCCGCCGGTGGCGCCGGGGCGGCGGGTGGCGACGGAGCCGTACGGGGTGCGCAGCCGCAGCCAGCTCCCGGCGGAGAGCAGCGCCACGGGGGCGGAGGCGGGAGCGGGGGCGGCGGAGCCGGGGGCGGCCGCGGGGGCGGGCACGGCGGCCCGTACCGGCCGCAGGAAGCCCAGGGACTGCGAGGCGTGCACGGCGCGCAGCGGGAGTTCGGTGTCGCCCAGGGTGCGGGACCAGATCTCGCGGCCGATGCGGTCGCGCTCGGAACGGGTCCGGTGCTGCACGGGCAGGGCCTCGTCGCGGGCCCGGAACTCGGCGACGGCGGCCGCGACGGCCTCCCCGATCGCCTCGGGGCCGGGCAGCCCCGGCAGGCGGCGCCAGCCGCCGCGGGGCGGGAGCACCCCGGTCCAGGGCGGTCCGGTGACGGCCCCGGGCACGGTGGCCGCGGCCGAGGCCTCGTCCACCGACTCCAGGAGCTCACCGGCGGACACCGTCAGGTCCAGCGGCGCCGCGACGGGCACGGCGAGCCGCACCGTGCGGATGGCCAGGACCTCGAAGGACGGCGGGCGCCCGAAAACGGCGAGCGCGCCGCCGCCCGCCTGGAGGCGGACCGCGGCGGCGCGGTCGTAGTGCACCAGCCGGCCCAGGAAGGCGGCGAGGTCCGCCGCCTCCCCGGAATCGGCGAAGCGCAGCTGATCGGTCATGCCGCGAGGCGTCCTTCCCGGCGCGTGCCGGAGACGGACGCGGGCTCGTCGAGGTACTCCTCCAGGAAGCGCTTCTCCTCGGCCGTGATGCGGCGGGGCCGCCCCGCGGCGAGGTCGTAGGGCACGACCACCGTCTCGGCGCGCACGTAGACCGTCTCGGGCGAATCCGCGGTCGCCTCGTCCTTGACCTCGTAGCGGATGGTCAGGGACGCGGCGCCTATCCGGGTCACCCAGGACTCGATGAGGACCGGCTCGTGACGGTGCACGAGGGGCAGCTTGTAGTCGATCTCGTGGCGGGCCACGACGGATCCGCCCGTGAACGACGCGCTGCCCTCCCCCGGCGCGAGGCGGAACATGAAGTCGATCCGCGCCTCCTCCAGATAGCGGAGGAAGACGACGTTGTTGACGTGCCCGAAGGCATCCATGTCCGCCCAGCGCAGTGGGCACCGGTAGTGGTGTCTGGCCATGGTCTCCGACCTAGCCCCGGGTGAGCTTCTTGTAGGTGGCGCGGTGCGGACGGGTGGCGTCCGGGCCGAGCCGCTCGATCTTGTTCTTCTCGTACGACTCGAAGTTGCCCTCGAACCAGTACCACTTGGAGTCACCCTCGTACGCGAGGATGTGCGTGGCGACCCGGTCGAGGAACCAGCGGTCGTGGGAGATGACCACGGCCGCACCGGGGAACTCGAGCAGGGCGTTCTCCAGCGAGGAGAGCGTCTCGACGTCGAGGTCGTTGGTGGGCTCGTCGAGGAGCAGCAGGTTGCCGCCCTCCTTGAGCGTCAGGGCCAGGTTCAAGCGGTTGCGCTCACCGCCGGAGAGGACGCCGGCCGGCTTCTGCTGGTCCGGGCCCTTGAAGCCGAAGGCGCTGACGTACGCGCGGGACGGCATCTCGACCTGGCCCACGTTGATGTAGTCCAGCTCGTCCGACACGACCGCCCAGAGGGTCTTCTTGGGGTCGATGTTGGCGCGGCTCTGGTCGACGTAGCTGATCTTGACGGTCTCGCCGACCTTGATGGCGCCGGAGTCCGGCGTCTCCAGGCCCTGGATCATCTTGAAGAGCGTGGTCTTGCCGGCGCCGTTCGGGCCGATGATGCCCACGATGCCGTTGCGCGGCAGCGTGAAGGACAGGTCGTCGATGAGGACCTTGTCGCCGAAGGCCTTCGAGAGGTTGTTGACCTCGACGACGATGGAACCGAGGCGCGGGCCCGGCGGGATCTGGATCTCCTCGAAGTCCAGCTTCCGCATCTTGTCCGCTTCGGCTGCCATCTCCTCGTAGCGGGCCAGACGGGCCTTGGACTTGGTCTGACGCCCCTTGGCGTTGGACCGCACCCACTCGAGCTCTTCCTTGAGGCGCTTCTGGCGCTTCTCGTCCTTGCGGCCCTCGACCTTGAGACGGGTGGCCTTCTTCTCCAGGTAGGTGGAGTAGTTGCCCTCGTACGGGTGGGCGCGGCCGCGGTCGAGCTCGAGGATCCACTCGGCGACGTTGTTCAGGAAGTACCGGTCGTGGGTGACGGCCACGACGGCACCCTTGTACTGCGAAAGGTGCTGCTCCAGCCAGTTCACCGACTCGGCGTCGAGGTGGTTGGTGGGCTCGTCGAGGAGGAGCAGGTCCGGGGCCTCGATCAGCAGCTTGCAGAGCGCGACACGGCGCTTCTCGCCGCCGGAGAGGTTGGTGACGGGCCAGTCGCCGGGCGGGCAGCCCAGGGCGTCCATGGCCTGCTCCAGCTGAGCGTCGAGGTCCCAGGCGTTGGCGTGGTCCAGGTCTTCCTGGAGCTTGCCCATTTCGTCCATCAGCGCGTCGGTGTAGTCGGTCGCCATTTCCTCGGCGACCTCGTTGAAGCGCTTCAGCTTGCCCATGATCTCGGCCGCGCCGTCCTGGACGTTCTCCAGGACGGTCTTCGACTCGTCGAGCTTGGGCTCCTGCATCAGGATCCCGACGGTGTACCCGGGCGACAGGAACGCGTCGCCGTTGGAGGGCTGCTCGATGCCCGCCATGATCTTCAGAACGGTGGACTTACCGGCACCGTTCGGGCCGACCACACCGATCTTGGCTCCGGGCAGGAAGTTCAGGAAGACGTCATCGAGGATCACCTTGTCGCCGTGCGCCTTGCGCGTCTTGCGCATGGTGTAGATGAACTCAGCCAAGAGAAACCGTCCGGCAGATCGATGGTGGGCAGATACACCCCATCTTGCCAGGCGTCCATCCCTTGGGGGAAACGCGTATGGTCAGGGCCCCTGAGCTGGGGCGCGGCCGGAGGCCGACCTCACGCCCTGGTCACCGTTGGTCGTCATTGGTGGACGTTGGAGACCCTTCGACGGCCCACAGACGGCCCGGGACGGGGCCGCAGGGGGCGCTACCGGTAGCGACCAGCCTCGCTAGCGCTAGCAACCCTGCTAGCGACCAAAACCGCCGTTGATCAGGTCGTTAGCAGATAGCGACCGAGCAGCAGGAACACGAAGATCCGGCCTCAGGCGCGGTTTTCGGGACTCTCCCCGGTCGCTATCGGCAGTCCGGCCGGCGTGTGGCCGTCACAACGAAGGCAAGAAGGACCACCCTCCGGGCGGACGACCTCTCGGCGCCTACCGGCCGCGCAGAGGAACCACCCCGGGCGGCTGCCGCTCCCACGTGGCCGCTCTGGCCTCAGCCACGTGGGAGGGCGGGATGCCTCAGTAGCGGAAGCCCGTCGGGCCTCTGCTGCTGCGTGCTCCTCTTCGGGCCTTTCAAGAAGAGCAGCCCCCTTGGAAGGCCGTCCTGCTGCCGTCCTAGAGAGTTGAGAGAAGATAGCGTCCGCAGCGTCCGCCGTCCTCTCCACACTCCCGCTGACCTGCACTTTCCGTGCGGACGCTAAACAAAATGTATAGCGTCCGCCAGCGTCCGCAGCGTCCGCAAGATCCACACTCCACCAAAGGCGTCGCCGCAGGTCAGAACGTTCTTAGAGGACATCTCATTTGGGGGCCTAAATCGAGTGCGAGAGCTCCGGTCCGGGTGGTACAAGGTCTGCGTGACTGAGCATCTCTACTTCCCCACCCTGCTGCGGATGATTGACGAGCGGTCCGCCGCGTTCCGCGACGCCGTCGCCGCGGCCCCCAGCCTCGACGCCGACGTCCCGTCCTGCCCGGGCTGGACGCTGTACGACCTGGCGAACCACCTCAGTGAGGGGGACCGCTTCTGGGCCTACATCGTGCGGAACACCGCGCCGGGCGACGAGCGGCCGAGCAAGGACGGGCTGGCGGCGCCCAAGGAGCGCGAGGCCCTCATAACCTGGCTGGCCGACTCGACGGAGCAGCTGCTTACTACTCTGCGCGAGGCCGGCCCGGACCGGGGCTGCTGGGCCTGGTGGGAGCCGCTGGCCTCGCCGCACACGGTGGCCGCCGTGGCCCGCCGCCGCGTCCCGGAGTCGCTGATCCACACCTACGACGCCCAGCTGGCCTCCGATAACCCGCAGGAGCTGCCGACGACCGAGGCGGTCGACGCCATCGAGGAGTTCCTCGCCACCGTCTGCACCGTCACGGTCCCGTGGCCGGGCGAGCCCGCGACCATGGACTACCACGCAGCCGAGGCTGGCTCCTGGCGCCAGACGGTGGACGCCGCCGGTTCCCGCTTCACCCGCCTCACCGCGGCGGAGGCCGCCGAGAGCAAGCCCACCGCCGCCATCTACGGCACGGCGAGTGAGATGGCCCTGCTCATGTACATGCGCATCCCGGCCGGCTCGCTGCGGATGGAGGGCGATGCCGACCTGCTCCAGCAGCTGCAGAACTGGGGCTAAGAGAACATCTCATTCGGAGAGTCTGCGGGTGCAGATGATGGCTGCTGCGATGCTGGCGAAGGCGGCGAAGTGGTCGGCCTTGCGTTCGTAGCGGCGGTGGAGCCGGCGGAAGCCGCCGAGCCAGGCGACAGTGCGCTCGATCACCCAGCGGTGCCGGCCGTGGCGGTTGGAGGTCTCGATCCCGCGGCGGGCGATGCGGGCTGGTATCCGCCGACGGCGCAGGAAGGCGCGGACGAAGCGGTGGTCATAGGCTTTGTCGCCGTGCAGCTTGCCGGGTCTGCGCCGTCTCGGGCCGCGTCGCGAGCGGATTGGCGGGATCGCGTCGACGAGCGGGATCAGGGCCTGGCTGTCGTGGACATTCGCCCCGGAGATCGCGAGCGACAGGGGTAAACCGGTGCGTTCGTTGAGCAGGTGGATCTTCGACCCGTACTTGCCCCGATCCACAGGATTCGGACCCGTCAGCTCCCCCTTTTCAGGGCCCGCATGTTCACCGAATCGACCGCGCACCTCGACCAGTCCAGCTCGCCATGCGCGCCGAGTTCGTCCAGGACGACCCGGTGGAGCTTGGCCCACACCCGGGCCCTGCTCCACTCGGTGAAGCGCCGATGGGCGGTAGGCCCGGACGGGCCGAAACAGGGCGGCAGCTGAGCCCACGTACACCCCGACGTCGCCACGAACACGATCGCCGCCAACACCTCCCGGTCCCCGTACCGACGCCGACCGCCGCCCTGCGGGCGCGTCGGCGCATCCGGCACCACCAACTGGAACAACTCCCACAACTCGTCCGGGACGAGACGCTCCACGATCGTCACACGTGCAGCCTACTTAGGCCCCCAAATGAGATGTCCTCTTAGAGGGTTCTGGCCTGCGGACGCTGAGCCGCTCGGATCCCGCCCGCTCTCGCCGATCCGGGCGCGGAAAGCACTCGGGGAAGAGTCCACGGCCCGCGCGGGACCTGGAGCATCCGGGCGCGCAGGAGGCGGTGGTCTCTTCGCCCTCAGCCACATGCGGCTACGGCGTGCCGCCCTTGTCGCTTGTCACTTGTCTTGTCGCTTGTCTTGTCGCTTGTCTTGTCGCTTGTCGCCACGCAGGTCAGAGCCCCTATCCCCCGCATCTGGCGGGTGCATGGACGTTCGGGCTCAGGCGGCGCCCACCGTTGACCTGAAGGGACATCCTCGCCCTGTCCTCACCTCCAGTGGTCGCAAACCATGCCCACACAAGCGAACGGGCTTGCGACCACTGGCCCAACAATCCGACACGTAAGGCGATCGTTTCTGCAGTGAATTTCCTAACCCAGTCGGGTGTACCTCCATCAGGACCTGCCACATTTCGGCCGATTCATCCATCCCCCCAACCGGGAGCTGCCGAGATCCAGCGGAGTCAACATGGCTAAGTGGACAGTGGATGCATCAAAGGGCCGAGCAGCCCGAAATAAGGACGCACCGCCACCCGAGGACGGAGCACGCCCAGAAGGCCGGTTTAGCAGGGCGCTAGGCCTGGTAGGAAAAAGAATTCCGTTCTGGGCCTCTCGCGGGGAAATGGGGCCGTGGGAACAGAAAGAGGGGCTGCTGGGAAGGATTGCCGAACTAGAGCCGATTCTTGTGGCTGCCGAGAAACGCGCGCTGGCTGATCCCGAACGGCGCGGTTTGGCGAAAGCGTACACAGATCAGGCTCGCGCGGAGCTAAAGGTGGCAAAGGATGCGCTCGCGCATAAATCTCATCCGACCATGAGGCGTGCGGCGCACTTGGGTGTCGCGCAGTCGCGTGTCGATACCGCCCTGAACCTCATCGTCTGGATGGCTTCCGGTGATGACGTCAAGGCTCTGCTGCCTCAAATTTCGGCTCTTGTCGACGAACATTTCGCCGCCAGCGATCTCCGCCGGATGCGGGTCACAGAGATCGCAAACGAGCTCAAGCAGAACAGCGATCGCGAGATCACCCCCAGCGAACGCGCATTTCTTGCCGAGACAGCCAGTCTCGCTCGACGCCTCCTGCGGAAAGAAACACTTCGCGTCCGCAGCTTCGTGCGAATCGTTACATTCGTGACAGTGGGCTTGGGTACCATTGCGGCCGCTGTCGCATTTTTCTCTGTCGGCTGGGAAGACACGATTCCACTGTGCTTCACCCCAGAGAACATGGGGGAGTATGCGGTTGTCTGCCCAACGAACAGCCGAGACGTCGGGGAGTCTCCGCCGAGCGTCCGCGAAATCGCCAGCACCACGCGACCCCAGGACTACATCGTTATCGAGTTCGTCGGTGTCGTAGCCGCTGCCATTGCTTCTGCAGCATCGCTGAGACGGATTAGGGGAACAGCACTGCCGTACAACGTGCCTGTCGCCCTCGCCCTCTTGAAGCTACCCACCGGGGCACTGACAGCCGTACTCGGATTGCTGCTCATGGGTGGCGGCTTCGTCCCGGGCCTTAGCGCTCTCGACTCTTCGGCCCAAATCATCGCGTGGGCCATCATCTTCGGGTACTCCCAGCAGCTGTTCACGAAGTTCGTCGACGCACACGGACAAGCCATGGTGGACGCTGTTCAGGGTCCGAACAGCCCGCCTGCAACCCCCAGCCCAGAGGTAAGACCGTGACCTTGGGCGCTGGAAGGAAATCGCTTCCTAGCAACCTCTCCCCCGCCGACGGCGGCCCACAGACGGCCCAGGCGGCATGAGACGGCCCCCCGCTTGCGGTTCCGCCGCAGGTGGAGGGCGGTTTTCCGTGATCCAGCAGCCAGTAACACCCCATCTTGTCGTACGTCCATACCCGCGGGCGAATGGGTAGGTCAGAAGCCTTCAGCCGGGGCACGGCCCGGGGCGGGTCCCACGCTCCGGTCACCACCGGTCATCACCGGTGGAGACCGAGCCCTGCGCGGCCCGCGGACGGCCCAGGACGCGCGCTCCCGACTAGGCTGTGAACATGACAAACTCCCCCGATTTCGGCATGGCGCTGGGGCGGTTACTGGACGGTAGGGGGGTCGGCGTGCAGCACCTGGCCGACCTCGCCGGGGTGACCGCGGACGAGATCCGGGCCGTGCTCGCCCGGGAGACGCCCGGAGAGGGGCTGCTCCGACGGCTCGCGACCGCGCTGGGTTTCCACGCCGTCGATCTGTTCGTCCTCGCAGGAGTGGAGGTTCCGGCGGACTTGGCGCCGCTGGACGCCGCGGCCGCCTCATGGGTTCCGAACATCGTGATGGATGCGGTCCACCTCCCCTCGGCGGGACGACGCGAGCTCCTGCAGATCATCCGCTCGCTGCCTCGGGAGGAGCGCCGTTCGCGCTTCGCCCCGGAGAAGCCGGCACCGCTCGCCGACAGTCCGGGTGGTCGGCTGATCCGCATGTGCCGGTACCGCAACCTGAAGTGGAGCGGCCTGGCGCACATCCTGGCGGTCGTGACGCCCACGTACCTGTCGACATCCACCTACGGCGTGATCAGCGACGGCCACAAGGAGCTGACGCCCCGCCTGGTGACGGACTTCGCGGCCATCCTGGGGATCGAGGCCCGCGAACTGGCCGCGCTGACCGGCGTCTTCCTGCCGGAGACGCCGGAGCCTGCGGCCCCGGAGGCCGTGGACGCCGCGGCGCTGCTGTGGGAGGTCCGGTGCCTGTCCGCGACCCAGGCGCAACACGTCGCCGAGCTGGCGGATTCCATGCGCGGTGACTCCCGCACCGAGTACCGCCTCAACCTGCCTGCATGGTGACGCCGGCCACTCACGTTCCGGCCGCCCCGGGCCGGACGGGGCAACGGTCAATGCTCGCAAGATCGCCCCGGACCGCCCGGGCGCACGGCAGGATGACGCGGGTGGCATGGTCACGACCACTCGGGAACCGCTCGGAGGCACGGTGGACAACGCACTGCTCGCGCTCGCCGGCGCGGTCGTCGCGGTGACGGGCACGCTGCTCGCGCCGATCCTGTCGCAGCGGGTGCTGGGCCGCGTGCAGGCGGAGCAGTTCTCCCGTGAGGAGCGCGTGGCCCGTGCCCAGTGGCTGCGCGAGCGGCAGGTCGTCGAGCTGGAGACCCGGCGCGCGTGCTACGTGACGGCCAACGCGGGCTACCGCCGCTACCGCGTGGAGCTCATGAACTACCTGTGGCTCGTCCACAAGGATGCGGTCACGGCGCAGGGGCGGGCCGGCCTGGAGGAGGCCCGGCACGCCATGCACGCCTCGTTCGCGGAGGCCCAGATGATCGCTTCCGAGGCGGTGCTGGCGCAGCTGGACGCCATGACCCGGATCCTGTCCAGCGCGTACAACCGGACCATGCGCCTGGAGGAGGGCAGCCCGCGGCCCGGCCAGTCGTTCGAGGAGATACACGCCCTCCTGGCGGGCATCGAGGAGCAGTGGCAGGCGATGCGCGGGGCCATGCGGGACGACCTCGGGGTGGATCCGGGGGTGGGTCCGGGGGTGGATCCGGGGCCGGCCGGGCCCGCGGCGGTCGAGTCCTGACGGGCGGCGGCCGGGGTCAGCGGGGGCGGTAGACCGTGAGGGCGTCCGGGATCTCGTCGAGGACGAGTGCGGCCGGCGCCTCGGCGTACTCGCCGTCGTAGGCGAGCGGGGTGCCCTCCGGGATGTCCCCGATGCGCAGGCTGCGCAGGCGGGTGGCGGTGTGGACCGGGGAGCGGCTCAGGGGGCCCGCGAGGGCCGCGGCCAGCAGCCGGGGGCCGGGGCGGCCGCCGCCGTAGACGAGCCGGAGGTCGAGCAGGCCCTCGCCGAGGCTGTCGCGGCGGCGGGGGGTGGGGCCGGTGCCGTGGTAGGTGCCGTTGCCGGCGAAGAGCAGCCACACGGACCGGGGCCGCCCGGCCAGCCGCAGCCGTACGGGCCGCTGGGAGCGCAGCACCCGCCAGGCCGCCAGCAGCGCGGCCGGGCCGCCGCCGATGCGCGGGCCCCAGCGCAGCCGGTGGCCGAGCAGCTCGGGGTAGGCGCCGATGCTGAAGTTGTTCAGGAAGTAGCCGTGCTCTCCCCCGGGCCCCGGGGAGAAGCGGCCCACGCCGACGCTGACGGCCTCGCCCCGGACCAGGGCCAGGCAGGTGTCCTCGGCGCCGGCGAGGCCGAGGTCCATCGCGAAGTGGTTGAGGGTGCCGCCGGGGAACACGGCCAGCGGCACCCCGGCCCGCAGTGCCGCGGTGGCGGCCGCGTTGACGGTGCCGTCGCCGCCGCAGACGCCGAGGACGGTGGCCCGCGAGGCCGCCGACGCCAGTTCGGCGGGCAGCTCCGAGGCCTGGCACGCGATCACCTCGGCCTTGGGGAGCCGCCGGCGCAGTACGTCGAGCCCCGCGGTCGCGGCCGTCCCCGACCCGTTGTTGACCACCACCGTGAGCCCGGCCCCGTCGGGCAGGGCGGGGACGCCGGTGGCCGTCCGCTCGTCGCCCGGCACGACCCGGGCCTCCTGCGCGTCCCGCGCGAGGCGGCGTACGACGAAGGCCGCGGCCACCCCCAGTGCCGCGCCCGCGAGCACGTCGGAGGGGTAGTGCACGCCGGTGTAGACCCGGGAGAACGCCACGGACGCGGCCACGGGAGCGACCGCGGCCCCCCAGCCCGGGGACTCCAGGGCCACCCCGGCGGCGAAGGCGAAGGCCGACGCCGAGTGCCCGGACGGGAAGGAGGTGGTCTGCGGCTGCGTGGCCAGCTGCCGCACCGGCGGCACGCCGTGCAGCAGCGGCCGCGGCCGACGTACGGACCATTTGCCGACGGTGTTGATGGTCGCGGAGGCCAGCGCCAGCGAGGCGACGCCGCGCACGGCGGCCTTGCGGGCCCCGGCCGAGCCGAAGACGGCGATCGCCGCGGCGGCCCCGCCCCACAGCACGCCGTGGTTCGCGGCCCTCCCGAGCCGCGGCAGCACCCGGTCGGCCCCCGGCCAGTGCCGCCGGGCCACCGCGTCGAACAGCCGTCGGTCCCCTCGTGCGAGGAGGCGCGGCCAGGTCAGTTCTTGATCAGCCATCTCCTGCCCCTACCCCGGGCAGCGGGTCCGAAATCGAACCCGCGGCCACCCGGCCCACGCGGACCCACCCGGGCCCACCGGGTCCCACCCGCCGGGCCCTCAGTCCTCCTCGTCCAGCGGTCGCTTGCGGAGCAGCAGGACCACCAGGCCGCCCAGGACCACCAGGCCCACCGCGAGGGAGGCGATGACCGGGGTGGCCGCCGAGCTGCCGCTGGTCGCCAGGCGCTCCTCTTCCGGGGAGGTCGGGACGGCCGCGGACGGCGCGCCCAGCGCCTCCACCGCCGAACCGGCGGTCGTGCCCGGGTCCGTCCCGGCCTGGGCCACCGGGGGCTGCGGCCACAGGGCGCGGGCCGTGGCGGCGGCCGCGGACTCGCTGGAGCCGGCCACGATCTGCGCCTGGGCCGGCACCCCGCTGGTGAAGACCCGGCCGACCGGCACCTTGGTCGCGCCCTGGACGGTGACCGAGGCCGTCCCGTCGGGGGTGCCCTCGGGCACCTCGAAGTACAGCCGGCTCCCGTTGACGGCGGTGTCCAGCGGCCGCCCCTCGGCGTCGACCACCCGCACCCCCATCGCGACGGCCGCCGCGTCCGGGATGACCGACACGCTCCGCGCCCCGGTCCGCACGGTCACCGGGCCGAGCCGGGTGCCCACCGCGCCCGACACGTCGCCCGGGTCCAGCCCCAGCGAGGCCGGCGGCTCCGGCAGCTGCCGCGCCGCCCGCTGCAGGTAGTCGGCCAGCTTCTCCGCGGCCGGGTCCGCGGCCTCGACCCGCACGCCGTCCGACAGCCGCCAGATCGCCACCTGGGTCCCTGCGGCCGCGCTCTCCGCGGTGAGCGAGACGGCGCCGGCCGCCTTGGCGAGCCCGGCCAGGTCGTTCAGCTGCGGGTAGGAGTGCTCCAGGACCCAGCGGATCCGGCCCGCCTCCCGGTTCCCGGCGAGCGGGCTGCCGCCCCAGCCGCTCTCGGTGTACCGGGCCTGCGGCTGGGCGTTGCCCGCCACGCCGACCCCGTACGTCTGGAGCATCCCGCCGCCGTCGACCCGCATCTCGTAGAGACCGGCGGGGATGTGCCGGACCGAGCCGTCCCCGGAGTGGAGGACCGCCTGCCCGTACGTCTTCAGCCCGTCGAGCACGGCGCTCGCGCCCTCCGGTGACCGGGAGGCGACCGGGCCGGAGTCGGCGGCCGCCCGGGCGCCGGGCGCGGCGGCGAGGGCCGCGGCCAGCAGGGCGACCGCGAGCGGCCGGCGCGCGGAGCCCCGTACCGCGGCGGGAGGTTCGAGAGAGGCAGGCGCGGGAGTGGAATCAGGAGCGGAGGATGCGGGAACGGCAATCGACACAGTCTTCCCCTTCGGGCCAAAGACCCAGGTGCCCGTGAGTACCGGGGAATCCTAACCGTCTCGAACACTCAGACCACCGCCGCCTTCTGAGTAGCCATCAGCGGCGTGTCCGTCTTCACCACGCGCCGGAAGGCCGCGGTGCCGCGGGTCAGGTCGTGTCCGATGGCGCTCGCGTCGATCTCCGCGCTCACCCACCGCCTGCCCTCGCCGTCGGGCGGGTCCTCCCGCACGCGCAGCCGGCCGTGCACCACCAGCGGTTCGCCGACCGACACGGAACCGGCGAGGTTCACGGCGAGGGTGCGCCGCGCCCACACGGTGTAGAAGCTGGTGGCCCCGTCGGTCCAGACCTCCTTGCGGCGGTCGAAGTACCGCGGCGTCACCGCGAAGCGGAACCGCGCCGACGGACCGTTCACCGTCTCCTTGTAGTCGATCTGTGTCGCCACGCAGCCCACCAGCGTCACCTGGGTGTCGTTCATCCCGGCCGCCCTCCCCCGTCGATCGGGCCCGCACGGGCCATCCGTACGAGCTACGACCCATGCTGGGGCAGGCCGCCGATCCCGGCTCCGGCCTGTGGATTACTGGCGGGTTGTGGACAACCTGCTCCCCCCTGCGGCCACCGCGGCGTACTGCTCCCGCACCTCCCGGTAGCGCAGCAGCTCCGCCGCGACCGGCTCCAGCACCCGGGCCCGCCCGCAGCCGGCCGCCGCCTCCCGCAGCCTGCGGTCCGCGTCCTGCCCGAACCGCCGCGCCGGGCCCCGGGCCGCGATCGAGCAGGCCCATTCCACGAGCGGCCCGCCGATGATGCCCGCCACCATCAGCAGCACCGGCGGCAGCAGTTTCGGCTCCAGGACCCCGACGATCTGCCCGACCAGCCACAGGCCGCCGTAGATCTGCAGCAGGGTCATGGCCGCCTGCGCCAGGACCGCCGCCGGCCACCAGGCCGGCCGGGGCGGTTTGACGCTCGGCACCGCGACCGCCGCGCCGAGGGTCACCGCGATCTCGTCCAAAGCCTCCGGAAGCCGGTCGGCGCCGCGCACCGCGGTCTCCCGGACCGCCTGCGCCCACGGTTCGGGCAGGCCGGCGACCGCCTCGTCGGCGACCGCCCGGACGGCCTGCTCCACGCGCTGACGCGCGGTCACCTCCTCCTCGACCGGTGCCTCCGCGACGGGCCGGCCCCGGCCGCCGATCGCCGCCAGGGCGGCCAGTCCCGCGAGGGTGCGCGGCGCGCGGCGGCCCTCGTACCACCGCCACAGCCGCAGCCACGGCGTCCCGCACGCCTTCCCCGCGTTGCGCCGCCAGGCGCGCTCGGCGGCGAGCCCGGCCGCGTAGGCCCCGACCGCCTCGGCGAGCCGGTCCTCGAACTCGGCGCGCGCGGCCTCGCCGATCTCCGGCGCGGAGTGCCGGTCGGCGACGTAGAGCGGCCGCAGGCGCACGGCCGCGCGGTCGACGTCGGCGCAGATGCGCCGGGTCGCGGCGCCCTTCTCCTGGGTGAACTGTCCGAGGAGTTCGCGCAGTTCCCCGACGCCCTCTCCGGTCAGCGCGGACAGCCCGAGGACCGTGGCGCCGGGCTCGCCGTGTTCGCCGAGCGCGATGCCGTCCTCGTCGAGGAGCCGGCGCAGGTCGTCCATTACGAGGTCGGCGGCCTCGCCGGGCAGCCGGTCGACCTGGTTCAGCACGACGAAGGTCACCTCCGCGTGCCCGGCCAGCGGCCGCAGGTAGCGCTCGTGCAGCACCGCGTCGGCGTACTTCTCCGGGTCCACCACCCACACCACGGCGTCGACGAGCGCCAGGACGCGGTCCACGTGGTCGCGGTGCGCGCCGACCGCCGAGTCCAGGTCCGGCAGGTCGACGAGGACCATCCCGCGCAGCGCCTCTGCCTCCGAGGTCTCGCGGGGCCGGCGCCGCAGCCGCCCCGGGATCTCCAGCCGGTCCAGGAGTCCGGCGGCCCCGTCCGACCAGCTGCACGCGATGGGCGCCGCGGTGGTCGGGCGACGCAGCCCGGTCTCGGAGATCTGCACCCCGGCGAGTGAATTGAAGAGCGTGGACTTGCCGCTTCCGGTGGCTCCGGCGATCGCGACGACCGTGTGCTGGGGGGAGAGTCCGCGCCGCGCCGCCGCCTCGTCCAGGACCCGCCCGGCCTCGGCGAGGGTCTTGCCGTCGAGCCGGGTCCGGGACAGCCCGACCAGCTGGCGCAGCGCGTCGAGGCGCAGGCGCAGCGCCTGCCCCTCGGGGCTGAGCGGCGGCGCGGTCGACTTGCCGCCGTCGCTGCCCGCGCCGGAGACGGCCCGTACGAGGGCCTCGTCGCCCTCGTCGCCCCCGTCGGCCCCGTCCTCCTCGCCCCCGCCGGCGGTCCGGGGGCGCGAGCGCGCGATGAGTCCGTCGTCCCAGCGGTCGTCGGTGCGGTCGGTCAGGGCGGTCACCGCGTCACCTCTCCTTCTGCAGTACGGACAGCGCGGCAATCAGCTCGGCCTGTGGTTCCGGGGACACTTCGAGCGCTTCCAACGGGGCGAGGCGGCGGTCGCGTTCGCCGCGCAGCACCTGGTCGAGGTGGTCGCCGACCAGCTCCCCGCCCCGGTCGCGCAGCCGCAGGGCGGCCTGGGCGCCGATCCGTTCGGCGAGCCGTTCGCCCGCGGGCCGGGCCCGCTTGCCGCCTAGGAGGGCGGCGACGAGGAGGGCCGCGACGCCGTCGGGGTCGGGCGCGGGCTGCCGGTCCAGCTTGGCGACCTCCTCCTCGGCGAGTTCCTCCAGCACGCGCCGCCAGTGGCGTACGGCCATGCCGATGCGTTCCCCCGCCTCCCGGTCGGGCGCGGGCAGCGGCACGGCCCCGGCGGCCGGCTCGCGCCGCCAGGCCTCGGCGATCCGTTCGTCGGCGGCGGCGACGGCGCACTGGAGCAGTGCGGCGAGGGACTCGGCGAGCGAGTCCAGGAGTTCGTCGGCGCTGGTGTCGAGCGGGTAGCCGCGCCACCGGGTCAGCGCGTCCCCGGCCAGTACGGCGCCGTGGTCGAGGCGGCCCCGGACCCGCTTGCCCTCGCGTTTGTACGCGTCCTCGACGGCCGACGTCAGCCGTACGGCGGCGGCGTGCTGGGCGGCGACGGCGGAGGCGAGTTCGGGCATCCGGCGCCCGAGGGAGTCCAGCGCGCCCAGCGCGGTGCGCCCGACGGCGTACTGCCGGGCGGCCGGGTCCTGCGCGTGGTGGGCGAGCCAGGCGAAGAGCGGGGCGACGGCGCTGGCCGGCAACAGCCCGCCCCCTCCGGCCGACTCGGGCAGCTCCGGGACGGTGAAGCGCGGTACGTCGCCCAGCCCGGCCTTGGTGAGCAGGGCCCCGTACTGCCTTGAGACCTCGGCGAGGACCTGGTGCGGGACGCGGTCGAGGACGGTGATCAGGGTGGCCTTGTACTGCTTGGCGGTGCGCAGCAGGTGCCAGGGGACGGCGTCGGCGTACCGCGAGGCGGTGGTGACCATCACCCAGACGTCGGCGGCGCAGATGAGTTCGGCGGCGAGTGTCCGGTTCTCGACCACGAGGGAGTCGATGTCGGGGGCGTCGAGGATGGCCAGGCCGCGCGGCAGGGTGGAGACGGTCTCGATCCGCATCTCGCGGGTCGCGTGGCCGGCGCCGGCGCCGTGGCCGCGGTCGCGGGCCGGGGACTTGGCGGCGGGGGGCCTGTCCTCCTCTTCGTGCGGCACCCACACCCGCATCAGATCGGGCAGGACGCGCATTCCGGCGAACCAGTGGTGGTCATCCGGGTGGCAGACGAGCACCGGTGTGCGCGTGGTCGGACGCAGCACCCCGGCTTCGCTGACCTGTCGTCCGACGAGGGAGTTGACGAGGGTGGACTTACCGGCCCCGGTGGACCCGCCCACGACGGCGAGCATGGGCGCCTCGGGCGCCTTCAGCCGGGGTACGAGGTAGTCGTCGAGCTGCGCGAGCAGCTCGGCTCTGGTCTGGCGGGCGCGCGGAGCGCCGGGCAGGGGCAGCGGCAGACGCACGGACGCGACCCGGTCGCGCAGGGCGGACAGGGCATCGAGCAGCTGAGGCCGAACATCCAAGGTCACCACATGCGAAGAATGCCCAATTTGGGACCATTTTTGAAGCTTATAAGTCCTCTGCGCGCCGACCGCGACTCCAGTGGGACAATCTGGGCACGACGGACGAGTGGGGCGCAGGCATAACGAGTGCACAACACCAGGGGCGCCGCGGCGCAAAAGCGATGCGAGAATCGCACCTGCCTGCGATTATCGGGACCGCTTCACCGAACCTCCACATCGTGGCCCGCGAGTGAAGCAACCGGGACAAGGCAACCGGAGCCCTATCCTTGACCCGGTACGGATCGAAGTCCCACCCCCACCAGGGGCTCCAGGCCCACCAAGGCCACCTTCCGGCCCCCGTAGCTCAGTGGATAGAGCAGGTGCCTTCTAAGCACTTGGCCGCAGGTTCGAGTCCTGCCGGGGGCACTCTCACGTCCCACCCTCAAGCCCTCCCTCGCGGAGGGCTTTCCTGCAGGTCCGCCGTCTGCCGCAATGTAATGCGCGTACCGTAGCGGCGGCGTAAGCCCTCCTCGTGCTGTGCTCGCGCTCGTCGAGCACAGCCTCGCGGACCTTGCTCCATACGCGCCGGAAGACCCGTCCGGCGAGCAGCCCACCCTTCTTTTTTCCCTTCTGGGCGACGGCCGGCAGGTGACCGGCACGCGGCTCCCGTCCGCCGAGGCCGGCTAGACCCGTGCGAGGCGGCTCGCGGCGAACTCCTCGGGGGACCACGACACGGACCAGACGTCCAGCGCCGGCGCCCCCGACAGGATCGCCGTCTGCAGGTTCTGCAGGCGCGGGCAGGGCTCGACGCCCAGCTCGTGGTTGAGCACGGCCCTGAGGTGGTGGAACGCCTCCAGCGAGCGTCCGACCCGGCCCGCCCGGTAGAGCGCGATCATCAGGTAGGCGCAGAGGTTCTCGTTCATCGGGTTCCTCGCCACCACCCGCGTCAGCTCGCCGAGCAGGTCGGCGTGGCGCCCGAGGGCCAGGTCCGACTCGATGCGCCGCTCCAGCGCGCCGAGCCGGCTCTCCTCCAGCGACACCGCCTCGATCTCCAGGACCGTGCCCTTGCGGACGTCCACCAGCGCGGGCCCCCGCCACAACTGCAGCGCCTGGCGCAGCTCCTCGGAGGCGCGGCGGTGGTCGCCCGCCTCGGAGGCGGCGCGTCCGGCGCGCACCCGGTACTCGAACACCTCGACGTCCGTCGTACAGGCGCCGTCCTCGAGGAGGTAGCCGTTGTGGCAGGTGCTGAGTATCTGCCGGACGCCCGGACGGCCCGAGTCGGCGGCCGCCAGCGCGTTGCGCAGCTGCAGGACGTACGTCTGCAGGGTGGTGGCGTGGCTGCGCGGGGGCCGGTCGCCCCACAGCTCCTCGATGAGCGCCGGCACCGTGACGACCCTGCCCGCGTTCAGCGCGAGCAGAGCCAGCACCTGCCGCTGCTTGGGCGCGCTGGCCGTCACCGGCGTCCGGTCGAGATGCAGGGACAGCGAGCCGAGCAGCCCGATGCTCAGCGGTCCGGGGCGCTGCCCGGCGTTGACGGGGTCGAATCCTTTGGGGCCTTCGGACATTGCATTCCTCCAGGCATCGCACCTATCGATCTCGACTCCCAGCATGCCGAGACGGCCCGGAGTTGCCCACTGAGCTGCACATCTCTCCCATGTGAAGAATTCACACGGGGAACGTGAATCAGCGTATGGCGTAGCGCAGTTGACGCGCTGGAGACTTCGGGCACCGCAGCGACGACCGGCTGCGGATCAGAGGAGGCGGCAATGCAGATCAACTCCGGCACCGACGACCTGATCATAGAGAACCTCGACGGCTCCGCCCTCGGCACGGACGACCCCACCGGATGGTGCTTCGTCCTGATTTCCGAGGCAGCACGGTAGAGCGGCGATGATGCTGGCGGACGAACGGCAGATCGGATTCCGGCGGCACCTTCGGGCCGAGATCGTCCCGGGCGAGGCGGTCTACCTCGTCTCGCCCCGCGGCACGACGGCCCTCTCGGGAACCGCCATCCAGCGGGTGGCCCCCCTGCTCGACGGTTCCCTGACCCTCGCCGAGCTGCGGGCGACCGCGCAGATGCCGGCGAAGGAACTGGACGGCATGCTCGACCGGCTCGCCGCGGCAGGCCTCGTCGGCTTCCGCACGGGCCCGCAGGACGCGGCGGCCGGAGCGTACTGGGACCTGGCCGGAGTCGGCTGCCCGTCCGACGCCGCGGTGAACGTCGTCGCCTTCGGCGGGGCCGACGCGGCCGCGGCCGAACGGGCCTGCCGCGCGGCGGGCCTGTCCTGCGGCCCCGAGGCGCCCTTCACCCTGGTGGTCTGCGACGACTACCTCGACCCGGCGCTGGGCGAGTTCAACGCCGCCCGGCTCGCGGACGGCCGGCCGTGGCTGCCGGCCAAGCCGTACGGGGCGCAGCTGTGGATCGGCCCGGTCTTCCGGCCGGGCACCGGGCCCTGTTGGTCCTGCATGGCCGTGCGGCTGCGCTCCCACCGGCGCGGCGAGACCCACGTACGGCGCGCGCTCGGCCTGGCCGGCCCGGTGCGGGTTCCGGAGGCCTCGCTGACGGCGACCCGCGAACTCGGGCTCCAGACGGCGGCGCTCGAGGCCGCCAAATGGCTCGCCGGCCTGCGCGACGACAATCAGAACGCCGTCTGGACACTGGACACCCTGACGCTCAGCGCCACCCACCACCCGGTCTCCCTGCGGCCCCAGTGCCCGGACTGCGGCGACCCCGGCCTGGTCTCCGACCGCGCCCTGCGGCCGGTCCGCCCGGTCTCCCGGCCGAAGGGCGTGGCAGCCGGCAACGGGCACCGCGCGCTCTCCGCCGAGCAGATGTGGGAGCGCCACGGCCACCTCGCCGATCCCGTCACGGGCATCGTCGAGCGGGTGGTCCGCGACCCGCGCAGCCCCTCGTTCCTGCACTGCTACAAGGCCGGGCCCAACCTGGCCCTGAGCGACTGCGACCTGCGCTCGTACCGTGCCGGACTGCGCATGCAGAGCGGCGGCAAGGGGCGCACCGACCTGGACGCCAGGGTCAGCGCGCTGTGCGAGGCGGTCGAGCGGTACAGCGCGACGCGCTTCGGTGACGAGGCCACGGTGCTCGGCAGTTACCGCGACCTCGCGCCCGATGCCGTCCATCCGGGTGAATGCATGCAGTTCGACGCACGCCAATACCAGGAGCGCGAGCGGTGGAATGCCCCGGGCATTCCCTTCCAGCACGTGCCCGAGCCTTTCGACGAGGACGTCAAGACCGAGTGGACGCCGGTCTGGTCGCTCACCGGGGGTACGCACCGGCTCCTGCCGACCGACCTGCTGTACTTCGGCGGCGACGGGACCGCCTCGATCGTCGCCGACTCCAACGGCAACGCCGCGGGCGGCACCGTCGAGGACGCCATCCTGCAGGGCTTCCTCGAACTGGTCGAGCGGGACGCCGTCGCCCTGTGGTGGTACAACCGGACCCGCCACGCCGGCGTGGACCTCGACTCGTTCGGCGACCCGTGGATCTCCGCCCTGCCCGACCGGTTCCGCGAACTGGACCGCACGATCTGGGTCCTCGACCTGACGGCCGACCTGGGCATCCCGGTCATGGCCGCGGTCTCCCACCGCGTCGGCGCACCGGCCGAGGACATCATGCTCGGCTTCGGCGCGCACCTCGATCCCGCCGTCGCGCTGAGCCGTGCCGTCACCGAGCTGGGCCAGATGCTGCCCGCCGTGACCGGCGGCTACGCGTCGGGGCTGCCCGGGCACCTGCTCGACTGGCTGCGCGGGGCGACGGTCGCCTCGCAGCCCTACCTCGTGCCCGACCCCGAGCGTCCCGCGCGCACCCGAGCCGACTACGCCCACGTCCCGCGCGCCAACCTGCGCGACGACCTGGACCACCTCTGCGCGCTGGCCCGGAGCCACGGTCTGGAGGTGCTCGTGCTCGACCAGACCCGGCCCGACCTCGGGCTGCCGGTGGTGAAGGTGATCGTCCCGGGTCTGCGGCACTTCTGGGCCAGGTTCGCGCCCGGCCGTCTGTTCGACGTACCGGTGCGGCTGGGCAGGCTCGACTCACCCACCCGTTACGAGGATCTCAACCCGATTCCACTTTTCCTCTAGAACCCGAAAGGCCACCAATGGCGGCGATCTGACGCGGAAAAAGAAGCCGGAAAAATTGAAGATTGTGGTCATGACAAGCTGATGCTTCGCAGGTAAGATCACCGCGGTATTCAAGGGGCGGGTAGACGGGCGCTTGCCCGCGCTCCCAGTCACCGCAGGTCGGACCAGGAGGCACGCGCCGATGCTCGACGCACTCCACGGGCACGGCCAGGAGGACGAGTCCGGGCTGCAGGCGCCGCGCATGGCCCTCCTGGTCACGCTGGGAGTCCTCGGCGGCCACACGCTCGTCACCGTGCTCGGCGTGCTCGACGAGCATCCCGGTCCCGCACGGCTGATCTTATTGGGGCTGTGCCTGGCGGCCGTCCTCGCCCTGCAGTTCGCACACTCCACCCGGCGACCCCGCACCTGGCCCGTCCGCGTCCGCGCGTCGACCCTCACCGCCCAGGCCCTGGTCACCTACCTGCCGCTCCCCTGGCTCGGACTGCCGTGGGGCGCGATGGCCGGACTCCTCGCCGGCTCGGTGCTGCTGGCCGTGCCCGGCCGGCTCCGCTGGCCCCTGTACGCCGCGGTCACCGCGGGCATCGTCCCCGCCGTCGTCGCGATCGCCGGTCCGGGCGTCGCGGTCTACAGCATCGGCGCCACGCTGCTCGCCAGCCTCATCATCTACGGGGTCAGCTCCCTGTCCGGTCTGGTCGCCGAGATCCGCGAGACCCGGCGCGCGCTGGCCGGAATGGCCGTCGTCCAGGAGCGCCTCCGCGTCGCCGGCGACCTGCACGACCTGCTCGGCTACAGCCTGTCGGCCATCGCACTGAAGACCGAACTCGGTTACCGGCTGCTCCCGTCCGCGCCCGACCGGGCCGGGGCCGAGGTCGCCGAGGTGCTCGGCATCGCCAGCGAGGCGCTGGCCGACGTACGCCTGGTCGCGACCGGCTACCGCGACATGTCGCTGGCCGCCGAGACCGAGTCCGCGCTCTCGGTGCTGTCCGCCGCACAGATCGAGGCCGGGGCCGACCTGAGCTGCAGCCCGCTCCCGCGGGAGGTGGACACCGTACTGGCGATCGTGCTGCGCGAGAGCGTCACCAACGCGCTGCGGCACAGCAAGGCGCAGCACTGCACGATCACCGCCTCCCTGGACGGCGGGACGGCGACCCTGCGGATCCGCAACGACGGCGTCGGGGACGCCAGTACGGACACCATCGCGGGCGGCGGCAGCGGGCTCGGCAACCTGGCGACCCGGCTGCGCGGCGTCGGCGGCGATCTGAGCAGCGGGCCGACCGGCGACGGCTGGTTCGAGGTCGTCGCCCACGCCCCGGCCACCGCCACGGGCCCGGGAGACGACCGGGGCGCCGAGCCCGAACCCGAGGACCACGGGCGGGACGCCCGGAACTGGGCGCCCCGGATGGCACGGAGCATGCTCGTGGCCGTGCTGGCCGGCTACAGCCTCATCACCGTGATCAACGCCGCGCAGATCGCCGGGTCCGGGGCCGCCGCGCTCGCCTTCCTCGGCTGCTTCGCCGTCGTCGTGGCGCTGCAGGTGCTGCACTCGCTGCGCCGCGCGCGCACCTGGCCCCCGCACGTGCGGGCGCTCACCCTCGGGCTCCAGGCCGCGGCCACCTACGCCCCCCTGCTGTGGCTCGGCGGACCCTGGGGCTCCATGGCCGGCTTCCTCGCCGCATCGCTCCTGATCACCGTGCCGGGCAAGCTCCGGCTGGCACTCAGTACGGCCTCGGTCGCGGTGATCGTGCCGCTGGCGGCGGCCGGCGGCACACCGCTGTCCGACATCGTCTACCTGGCCGACTCCTCACTGGTGGCGGGCCTGGTCATCTCCGGCTTCACCGCGCTGTACCGGCTGGTCACCGAGCTGCACGAAGCCCGGGGCGCGCTGGCGCGGCTGGCCGTCGCCCGCGAGCGCCTGATCGTGGAGCGCGAGCTGCACGAGGTGCTCGGATCGAGCCTGTCCACGGTCACGATGAAGTGCGCGCTCATCCACCGGCTGCTCCCGCAGGCACCGGAGGCCGCGCGGGACGAGCTGACCACCGTGCTCTGCATCTCCCGCCAGGCGCTCGCCGACGTCCGGCTCGTGGCGCGCGGGTACCGCGGGCAGCTGGGCGCACACGACCCGTCCGAAAGCCGAGGGGCACGGCCGGAATTCTCCTCCCCCACGGAGGATCCGCCGTCCACACTCCGAGAGGCGGACGCAGCGGTCTGATATTTCATGGATAATTCTGAAGAATTGCACACCATTCGGGGGATGGTAAAAGGGGGATAGGTGGACAATCGGGGGATCAGAATTCTCCTCGCCGAGGACATGCACATGGTGCGGGGAGCACTGGTCGCGTTGCTCGAACTGGAGCCGGACCTGGAAGTCGTCGCCGTCGTGGACAGAGGTGACCTGATCGTCCCGACCGCACTGGAGTGCCGGCCGGACGTGGCGATCATGGACGTCGACCTGCCGAACATGGACGGCCTCACCGCGGCCGAGATGCTGCACGACCAGCTGCCGGCCTGCCGCACGCTGATCATGACCGGACTGGGACGTCCCGGCCTGCTGCGCCGCGCGATGGCCGCGCGCGTCTCGGGCTTCCTGCTCAAGGACTCCCCGGCCGAAGGGCTCGCGCAGGCCGTCAGGGAGGTCGCCGCCGGCCGCCGGGTGATCAACCCTCAGATCGCCATGAGCGCCTGGGACATCGGGGAGAACCCCCTGTCCGAGCGCGAGATCGAGGTACTGGGCATGGCCGCCCAGGGCGACGAGCCCCGGGAGATCGCCGCGAAGCTGCACCTGTCGATCGGCACGGTGCGCAACTACCTGACGACGACCGTGGTGAAGCTCAACGCCCGCAACCGGATCGATGCCGTCCGCATCGCCACCGAGGCCGGCTGGCTCTCGTGAGGGGCGCGGGCCGCCACCCGCGACCGGTCCTCGACCGGTGATCCACCGACGCGCTCGAAGATGCCGACATACGGCGAGGTGAGAGCACCTCCGCGGCATGAGGAGTGCGTGATGCGCAAGGTCGTTTCCCGGGACGGCACGACGATCGCCTATGAGAAGGCGGGCGAAGGCCCGCCGATCGTGCTTCTCAACGGTTCGTTCCGCGATCACACCATCTTCGACGCCCTGGTGCCCGAGTTGGCACCGCACTGCACCACCTACGTCTACGACCGCCGGGGGCGCGGCCAGAGCGGCGACGCCCCCGAGTACGCCGTCGAGCGGGAGATCGAGGACCTCGAGGCGGTGATCCAGGAGGCCGGCGGCTCGGCCGTCGTGTTCGCCGGGTCCACGGGCGCGAACCTGGCGATCGAGGCGGCGCTCGCCGGCGCCCCCATCACCAAGCTCGCGCTGCACGAGCCGTTCTTCCGGGTCGACGGATACCCGAAGCCCGTGTGGAACTTCGCGAAGACGCTGCGGGTCATCCTGGCGGAGGACCGGCGCGACGAGGCGGTCGAGCACTTCCTCGGCGGCTTCCTGGGCTTCACGCCCGACACCATCGCGGAGTGGCGCAAGGGCCCCATCTGGGCGATGAACGAGGCGAACGCCCACACCCTCGCCTACGACACCGAGATCTGCGGCGACTACACCGTCCCGGTCGATCGGCTCGCCGGGTACCGCACCGAGACCCTGGTCCTCAACAGCGAGGGCACCAGCGGCTGGCTGCGCGCGGCGGCGCAGGCGACCGCCGCCGCCCTGCCCAACGGCCGGGGGATCGAGCTGCCCGGTGCCTGGCACCGGATCGACATGGACGTCCTCGGCCGGGTCCTGGCCGAGTTCGCCACCACCTGAGAGATCCCGCCACCCCGGCGGACGGTTCCTGCCGTCCGCCGGGGGGTGCGCGCCGCTCCGTTCAGCCGGCGGCCGGCGGGAGGGCGTGGTTCTCGCGGGACGGCCGGATCGGGCAGGGCCGCGCGCGGCAACCGCCCCTGACAGCCCGCCATCCCACTTTCAGGAGAACACCGCCGTGACCACAGCTCACGCCCTGGCCGCCGGGGACACCGCGCAGGCGCCACCCGCCCGCGACCCCCGCGAGCGCGGCGCCACCGTGTGGCTGACCGGGCTGCCCAGCTCGGGCAAGACCACCCTCGCCTTCGCCCTCGCCGAGCGCCTGCGCGCCGAGGGCCACGAGGTCGAGGTGCTCGACGGGGACGAGATCCGTGCCTTCCTCTCCGGGGGACTGGGGTTCGGCAAGGAGGACCGGCACACCAACGTGACCCGGATCGGCTTCGTGGCGCAGCGGCTGGCCTCCCACGGCGTCAAGGTGCTGGCCCCGGTCATCGCCCCGTACGCCGAATCCCGCGCCGCCGTCCGCGAGCGGCACGCCGCCCACGGCACGGAGTTCCTGGAGATCCACGTGGCCACCCCCGTCGCGCTCTGCTCCGCGCGCGACGTGAAGGGCCTGTACGCCAAGCAGGCCGCCGGTGAGATGTCCGGTCTCACCGGTGTGGACGACCCGTACGAAGCCCCGGAGAACCCGGAGCTGCGTATCCAGACACAGGGCCGCTCGGTGGCCGAGTCCGCCGCCGAGCTGTACACCTTCCTGACCGAGAGGGACCTGGTATGACGACCGCGACCCGGAGTCCGATCGAGGCGTCGGAGAACCCCTTCGCGCTGTCGCACCTGGACGCCCTCGAGGCGGAGTCGGTGCACATCTTCCGCGAGGTGGCCGGTGAGTTCGAGCGGCCGGTGATCCTGTTCTCCGGCGGCAAGGACTCCATCGTCATGCTGCACCTGGCGCTGAAGGCGTTCGCGCCGGCGCCGGCGCCCTTCTCCCTGCTGCACGTCGACACCGGGCACAACTTCCCCGAGGTCATCGAGTACCGCGACCGCGTGGTGGCGCGGCACCACCTGCGCCTGCACGTCGCCCGCGTCCAGGACTTCATCGACGACGGCCGGCTGCGAGAGCGCCCCGACGGCACCCGCAACCCGCTGCAGACGGTGCCGTTGCTGGACGCCATCGGCTCCCACCGCTTCGACGCGGTCTTCGGCGGCGGCCGCCGCGACGAGGAGAAGGCCCGCGCCAAGGAGCGCGTCTTCTCGCTGCGCGACGAGTTCGGTGCCTGGGATCCACGGCGTCAGCGGCCCGAGTTGTGGCAGCTCTACAACGGCCGCCACGCGCCCGGCGAGCACGTGCGCGTCTTCCCGCTCTCCAACTGGACCGAGCTGGACGTCTGGCAGTACATCGCCCGCGAGGGCATCGAGCTCCCGGAGATCTACTTCGCCCACAAGCGCGAGGTGTTCCTCCGCAACGGCATGTGGCTCACGGCCGGCGAGTGGGGCGGTGCGAAGGAGGGCGAGACGCCCGAGACGCGCCTGATCCGCTACCGCACCGTCGGCGACATGTCCTGCACCGGCGCCGTCGACTCCGACGCCGCCACGCTCGACGCCGTGATCGCCGAGATCGCCGTCTCCCGCCTCACCGAGCGGGGAGCGACCCGCGCCGACGACAAGATGTCCGAGGCCGCGATGGAAGACCGCAAGCGCGAAGGGTACTTCTAGACATGGCCTCTCTCACCGAGCAGGTCGCCGGCCTGGCCGACGCCTCGGCGACCACCCTGCTGCGCTTCGCGACCGCCGGATCCGTCGACGACGGCAAGTCCACCCTGGTCGGCCGGCTGCTGCACGACTCCAAGTCGGTCCTGACCGACCAGATGGAGGCCGTCGAGGCCGTCTCCGCCCAGCGCGGCCAGGACGCCCCCGACCTCGCACTGCTCACCGACGGCCTGCGCGCCGAACGCGAGCAGGGCATCACCATCGACGTCGCCTACCGCTACTTCGCCACCGCGCGCCGCCGGTTCATCCTCGCGGACACCCCCGGGCACGTGCAGTACACCCGCAACATGGTCACCGGCGCCTCCACCGCCGACCTCGCCGTGGTCCTGGTCGACGCCCGCAACGGCGTCATCGAACAGACCCGCCGCCACGCCGCCGTCGCCGCCCTCCTGCGCGTCCCCCACGTCGTCCTCGCCGTCAACAAGATGGACCTCGTGGGCTACCAGGAGTCCGTCTTCGCGGCCATCGCCGAGGAGTTCACCGCCTACGCGGCCTCCCTCGGGATCACGGGCGTCGTCGCGATCCCGATCTCCGCGCTGGCCGGTGACAACGTCGTCGAGCCCTCGGCCCGCATGGACTGGTACGGCGGCCCGACCCTGCTGGAGCACCTGGAGACCGTCCCCGTCGGCAGCGACCCGGGCGGGCAGCCCGCGCGCTTCCCGGTCCAGTACGTGATCCGCCCGCAGAGCCCGGAGTACCGCGACTACCGCGGCTACGCTGGCCAGCTGGCCTCCGGCGTGCTGCGGGTCGGGGACGCCGTCACCGTCCTGCCCTCCGGCCACACCACCACCGTCGCGGCCATCGACGCGCTCGGCCGGGAGAGCGACGTCGCCTGGGCGCCGCAGTCGGTCACGCTCCGGCTCGCCGACGACATCGACATATCCCGCGGCGACCTGATCGCGGGCGGCGGCCCGGCCCCGGTGCCCACGAGGGACATCGAGGCCGACGTCTGCCACCTCAACGACCGCCCGCTGCACATCGGCGCCAAGGTGCTGCTCAAGCACACCACCCGCACCGTGCGCGCGCTGGTCACGGACATCGCGTACCGGATCGACATCGGCACGCTCGAACAGCGCTCCGGGGCGCAGGGGTTGAAGAGCAACGACATCGGACGCGTGGTGCTGCGCACCGCCGAGCCGGTGGCGCTCGACCGCTACACCGGCAACCGCCGGACGGGCTCGTTCCTGCTGATCGACCCGGCCGACGGCGCCACCCTCACCGCCGGCATGGCGGGCGAGGCCTTCTCCACCAGCGCCACCGTCAGCGCCCACGCCACTCCCGACGCATCCGACTCGTATGACGCGTCCCCCTCGTCCGAAGAGAACGGCTGGGTCTGATGCCCGGCAAGGCGTCGCACCCCATGGACCCGACGGACCCCGTGCACCCCGTGCGCCCCGTGGCCCCCGTGCACCCCGTGCGCCCCGTGGCCCCCGTGCACCCCGTGCACCCCGTGGCCCCCGTGCACCCCGTGCACCCGCGAAGACGCGGCGCCACCGCGCCCGTTGCGCACCGGTCGTGTCGTCATGGTCGCCAGGCCACCGCCTCGTAGCGGAACCGCACTCTTCGAACCCCTTTCGGACGAGCACGACGCTGCCGCCTCGGGCACCGCGCCGGCCGGCGCCTTCCGCCCGGCCGCCCGACCCGTTCGGAGTCCACCAGCGACGAGTCGAAGTCAAGTGAAGCAGGGAGTGGAATGGTGAGCTGGAATTTGTCCTCGCGTCATATCGCCGTTGTCGGGGCCGGCGCGGCAGGGACCCTGACGGCGGTGCAGTTGATGCGCCAGGCCGAGCGACTCGGCCGGGCGCTGGAAGTCTGGCTGATCGACCCCGCCGAACAAGCCGGCCCGGGCACCGCCTACGGGACGTCCGACCCGCGCCACCTGCTCAACGTGGCCGCCGGCCGGATGAGCGCCTTCCCCGACGACCCCGGGCACTTCCTGCGGTGGCTCGCCGCGGAACGCCCGTCCTGCGCACCCGGGGACTTCGTCTCCCGTCAGGAGTACGGCCGGTACCTGACCGAGGTGCTGCGGGACACCACCGCCCGGTGCGAACGGGCCCGTCTGCACCGGGTCCGCGACCGGGTGGTCTCCGTACGCCGGCAGGGATCCGGGCTGGCGCTGCGGCTCGCCGACGGCAGTGAGCTGCGGACGGCCGCGGCGGTGCTCGCGCTCGGCAACTTCGCCCCCGGCCAGGACTGGGCCGGGGCGGACCTGCGGCGGTCCGACCGCTACGTCGCCGATCCGTGGGCGCCCGGCGCCCTGGACGCCGTACCCGAGGACGGGGACCTGCTGCTGGTCGGCACCGGTCTGACCATGGCGGACGTGGCGATCACCCTGGCCCGCCCGGGCCGCGTCGTGCACGCGGTGTCCCGCCACGGGCTCCTCCCCGGGGAGCACCTGGCGGCTGCGGCCCCGGCGGCCGAGCCACCGGGTCTCGACGGTTCGCACGGTCTGGACGCGCTGCGCCGGGACGTCCGGCGCCACCTCGCCGCGAGCCGCCGTGCCCACGGCGACTGGCGCCCCGGGATGGACGGGCTGCGGCCGGTGACGGCGGCCCTGTGGCAGCAGTTGTCCCCGGTCGACCGGACCCGTTTCCTCCGGGAGGATCTGCGGACGTGGGAGGTGCACCGTCACCGCATGGCGCCCGGGACGGCCGCGCGGGTCCGGGAGCTGCGGGCCGCGGGCCGGCTGCGGACCGGCGCCGCGCAGCTGGTCGGGGCCGTGCCCGGCGAAGAGGCGGTCTCGGTTCGGCTGAGCGACGGGAGGGAGCTGCGCGTCGCCGCGGTGGTCAACTGCACCGGAGTGCAGACCGACCTCGGCCGCACGGCCGACCCCCTGGTGCGCTGTCTGCTGGACGGGGGCCACGCCCGGACCGGCCCCGCCGGCCTCGGGTTCGACACGGGGAGCGACGGGCGCGTGGTGCCGGCGGCCACCACCTCGGCCGCGCCCCTGTGGACGATCGGGGTCCTGAGGCGGGGCAACCTGCTGGAGAGCACGGCGCTTCCGGAGATCCGCACGCAGGCCGCGGAGGTCGCGGCCGGCATCCTGACCACGCTCGCCGAACGCCGCACGTCCAGGCCGACCGACCGCTACGGCCTGAGCCTGAGCACGACCCGTGAGGCGGCCGGGCTCTACGACCGGGCGCTGGAACGGATCCTGGCGGGCCGGTTCGGTGCCGAGGCGCTGCTGACCGAAGCGGTGGGCGCGGACCCGGATTTCGCCGCCGGCCATGCGGCCCTGGCGCTGCTCGGCCACGAGTGCGAGGCCCCCGTGAACACGGCCGCCGCGCTCGCGGCCGCCCGCCGGGCCGCGGCGCACCGGGCGGACGACCGCGAACGCGGCCTGGTCGCCGCGGTGACCGCCCGCCTGACCGGCAGCGAGGAGAGCGGCAAGGCGGCGTTACTGGGCCACATCGCCGCGCACCCCCGTGACGCACTGATGGTGAGCGTCGCCGTGCCGACCGTCTCGTTCAACGGTGTCACCAGCGGCAAGGAGGCCTGGACCCTGGTCGAGGGCCTGTCCGGCACCTACGGCACCGACTGGTGGTACCTCGGACAGCTCGCCTTCGTCCGGCAGGAGCAGGAGCGCTGGGAGGAGGCCGAGGACCTGGCCGTGCGCGCGCTCGCCGACCATCCCACGGCCGGCCACGCCGTCCACGCCCGGACGCACGTCTTCTACGAGACCGGCGAGCACCGAGCCGGGCTGGCATGGCTGGACGAGTGGATGCGCCGCCACGGGGCCGGATCCCCGCACCGCTCCCATTTCTCCTGGCACGCCGCCCTGCACGAGCTGATGCTCGACGACCGGCCCGCGCTGCACCGCCGCTACCATCGCGAACTCACCGCGTCCCGGGTGAGCCGGGGCCGGGTGCTGGTCGATTCGGCCTCGCTGCTCTGGCGCGCGCGCATGACGGGCAGCTGGAGCGGCGAGCTGCCCCTCCCCGATCTGCTGGACACGGCTCCCGAGCGCTGGCTGACCGCGCCTCCCACGGCCTTCACCGCCCTGCACGGCGCGCTGGCCCTCGCCGCGTGCGGCGACCTCGACGGGCTGGGGCGGCTGGAGGCCCATGCCCTGACGCACGGGCATGCGGACTTCCTGCCGATCGCCCCGCTGTGCGACGCCCTGTCGGCGGTGGTGCGGCAGCACTGGCGGCAGGCGGCGCTGCGGCTGCGGCCGTTGCTGCCCGCGATCGCCCGGGTGGGCGGCAGCAAGGCGCAGCACGAGGTGCTGGAGGAGACCCTGCTGCACGCCCTCGTCGCGGGGGGCGAGCACGACCGGGCCGCGGAACTGCTCGCGGCCCGGCTGGACCGTCGCCCCTCGCCGCTGGACCGCCGGCGGCTGGGCACCGTGGCCGGCCCGCGCGAGGCGCTGGATCCGGTCCCCGCCGGCGGCGTCGCCCACGCTCGTTGAAACGCCCGACCCCGCACGACCAGCTGAAAGGGCGGTTCCTTCCAGGAACCGCCCTTTCGCGTTCCGCGCCGCCCCGGAGCGCCGCCGCCCGCTTCACGGATCCCCGAAGTCCGCTCGTCTCCAGCGGCATTCGACGCCGTCCCGACCCCCTCTTGAGGCACGTCGCACAAGGTGGCGATGGGCGGTTCCCCGGCGAATGGAGATTGACATGGGCGCGAGGCTCAGGTCCGCCATGCGATCCATATGGAAGAACCTCGACGAGGGCCTTATGTGGATGGGACTTGCGTGGAGCGGAACATATCCCCCCATCGAAAAATGGGAGGAATCCAGCATCCTGCCCGCCGACCAGCCCTGCCTGCCGCCGTTGTCGGAAGAGGAAAACGCCACATGGGCGGCACTGGTCAAGCATCTGCGATAGGCGCAGCAAACCCTCGAGGAGGCGGTCGAATGCACAGCAATCTGATAGTGGCCAAAATGGATTCTCGTTCGAGTGCCGACGTGGCACGGCTCTTCCAGGCTTTCGACGAGACGGACATGCCGCACCGCATGGGGACTCGGCGACGTCAGCTCTTCATGTTCAACGGCCTGTACTTTCACCTGCAGGACTTCGACGGCGACAACGGCGGAGAACTCATCGAGCAGGCGAAGGCCGATCCGCGCTTCATGCAGATCAGCCAGGACCTCAAGCCGTTCATCGAGGCCTACGACCCGGCCACCTGGCGCTCGCCCGCGGACGCCATGGCGCAGCGGTTCTACACCTGGGAGTCGGCGTGAGCGGCCGCCGTGTGGTCATCACCGGCATCGGGGTGACGGCTCCGGGAGGCATCGGGGTCAAGAACTTCTGGAGCCTGCTCAGCGACGGACGGACGGCGACCAGGGGGATCACCTTCTTCGATCCCACGCCGTTCCGCTCCCGGATCGCGGCCGAGATCGACTTCGACCCGTCGGAGCACGGTCTCACTCCGCAGGAGATCCGGCGCACCGACCGGGCCGCGCAGTTCGCCCTCGTCACGGCACGTGAGGCCATGGCGGACAGCGGACTGGACCTGCAGGGCGTCGCGCCCCACCGGGTCGGTGTGGCGGTCGGCAGCGCCGTGGGCGCCACCATGGGCCTCGACGAGGAGTACCGGGTGGTCAGCGACGGCGGCCGGCTCGACCTCGTCGACCACGAGTACGCCGTCCCCCACCTCTACAACTACTTCGTGCCGAGCTCCTTCGCCGCCGAGGTGGCCTGGGCGGTCGGTGCCGAGGGTCCCTCGACCGTCGTCTCCACCGGCTGCACCTCGGGCATCGACTCGGTCGGCTACGCGGCCGAACTGATCCGCGACGGCTCGGCCGACGTGATGATCACCGGTGCCACGGACGCGCCGATCTCCCCGATCAGCGTGGCGTGCTTCGACGCGATCAAGGCGACCACCCCGCGCAACGACGACCCCGAGCACGCCTCCCGGCCGTTCGACATCACCCGCAACGGCTTCGTGCTGGGCGAGGGCGCAGCGATCTTCGTCCTGGAGGAGCTGGAGTCCGCACGCCGGCGCGGTGCCCACGTGTACGCCGAGATCGCCGGGTACGCCAGCCGGTGCAACGCGTTCCACATGACCGGGCTGCGTCCCGACGGCCGGGAGATGGCCGAGGCCATCCGCTCGGCGCTGGGCGAGGCGCGGATCAACCCCGAGGCCGTCGACTACATCAACGCGCACGGCTCGGGGACCAAGCAGAACGACCGGCACGAGACCAGCGCCTTCAAGCACAGCCTCGGCGAGCACGCCCGCCGTACCCCCGTGAGCTCGATCAAGTCGATGGTCGGCCACTCGCTCGGCGCGATCGGCTCGATCGAGATCGCCGCCTCCGTCCTGGCCATGGAGAACAACGTGGTGCCCCCAACAGCGAACCTGCACAGGCCCGACCCCGAATGCGACCTCGACTACGTGCCGTTGACCGCGCGCGACTGGCGCACCGACACAGTGCTGACGGTCGGCAGCGGGTTCGGCGGCTTCCAAAGCGCGATGATCCTCGCCCGACCTGACAGGAACACGACGGCATGAGCTCCCAGGTCGTGGTGACCGGCATCGGCATCGTCTCCCCCAACGGCTTCGGCGTGGAGGACTACTGGGACGCCACCCGCGCGTCCAGGAGCGGCATCGGCCGCATCACGCGCTTCGATCCGGAGCGCTACCCGTCGAAGCTGGCCGGGGAGGTCGACGGGTTCACCGCCTCGGAGCACCTCCCGAGCCGGCTCATCCCGCAGACCGACCGGATGACCCAGCTCGCCCTCGTGGGCGCCGATCACGCCCTGACCGACGCCGGCGTGAGCACGCAGGACGCGGACGAGTACGGCATGGGCGTGATGACCGCCAGCAGCTCCGGCGGCTTCGAGTTCGGCCAGGGCCAGCTCCAGAACCTCTGGAGCCAGGGCAGCCAGTACGTCAGCGCCTACCAGTCGTTCGCCTGGTTCTACGCGGTCAACACCGGCCAGATCTCCATCCGGCACGGTCTGCGCGGTCCCAGCGGCGTGGTGGTCAGCGACCAGGCGGGCGGCCTCGACGCCCTCGCGCACGCGCGCCGTCTGGTCCGCAAGGGCAGCGATCTGATCCTGTCCGGCGGCGTGGACGCCGCCATCTGCCCCTGGGGATGGGTGGCCCAGCTCACCACCGGAGAGCTGAGCACCGACGAGCGCCCCGACCGGGCGTACCTCCCCTTCGACGCGGACGCGGCCGGGTACGTGCCCGGTGAGGGCGGGGCCCTGCTGATCCTGGAGGACGCCGAGGCCGCGCGCCGGCGCGGCGCGACCCAGGTCTACGGCGAGATCAGCGGCTACGGGTCCACCTTCGACCCGGCTCCGGACAGCGGTCGGGAGCCGACGCTGCGCAAGGCGATCGAGATCGCACTGGACGACGCGGGCCTGTCACCGGGTGACATCGACGTCGTCTTCGCGGACGCGGCGGCCACCCCGGAGCTCGACCGGATCGAGGCGGCGACGATCACCGAGGTCTTCGGGCCCCGGGCGGTCCCCGTCACCGCGCCCAAGACCATGACGGGCCGGCTCGGTTCGGGGGCCGCCCCCCTGGACGTCGCCACCGCCCTGCTGGCCATCCGGGACGGGGTGATCCCGCCGACGGCGAACGTCACCCTCTCCCCCGACTACGACCTGGATCTGGTCACCACGCCGCGGCACACCCCCGTGACCACGGCTCTCGTCCTGGCCCGGGGCCGCGGCGGCTTCAACTCCGCCCTCGTCCTGCGTTCCGTCGACTGGAACTGACCGAAAAAGTGAAGGAGACCAGGGTGAGCACCACCGGGTCCGCCACCGCTCATCTCCCCGTACAGAAGCGACGCATCCTCGGACTGTTCCGCCCGTATCGCAGGAGCCTGCTGTTCGTCGCGTTCCTGGTCGCGGGCTCGTCCCTGGTCTCCCTCGTCAACCCGTTCCTGATCCGCGAGATCATGGACGTGGCACTGCCGCAGGGCAGGACGGGGCTGCTGTCGCTGCTCGCCCTCGGCATGATCGTCGTCTCGATCTCCACGAGCTCGTTCAACGTCTGGCAGACCCACGTTTCCGCCAAGGTCGGCCAGCTCGTCATGCACGACCTGCGCACCTCCGTGTACGGCCACCTCCAGCGCATGTCGCTGGCCTTCTTCACCCGGACCCGTACCGGCGAGGTGCAGTCGCGCATCGCCCACGACATCGGCGGGATGCAGGTCACGGTGACGACCACCGCCACGGCGCTGGTCTCGGACGTGACGATCGTCATCGCCACGACCACCGCCATGGCCGTGCTCGACTGGCGGCTCACGATCGCGTCGATGATCATCCTCCCGGCCTTCGTCTGGGTGAGCCGGCACGTCGGGGACGAACGCCGCGTCATCACCCGTGACCGGCAGCGGCAGTTCGCCGACCTCTCCTCGATGGTGCAGGAGTCGCTGTCGGTCAGCGGGATCATGCTCGGCCACACCATGGGCCGGTCCCGCTCGCTGACCGACACCTTCGCCCTGCAGTCCCGCAAGCTCACCGACATCGAGGTGCGCGCGAGCACGGCGGGCCTCTGGTACCAGTCCACGATCTGGATCGTCATGGCCTCCATGCCCGCGGTGATCTACTGGGTGGCGGGACTGACCGGGCGCGGCGGCCACATGGCCATCTCCATCGGCTCCCTGGTCGCCTTCACCACGCTCCAGCAGGCCCTGTTCCGGCCGGCGCAGCGGCTCCTGACCATCGGGATCGACATCCAGGCCTCCCTCGAACTGTTCGGCCGCATCTTCGAGTACCTCGACCTGCCCGTCGACGTCGCCGAGCCGGAGCGGCCCGTCGTGCCGGCGCACCTGCGCGGCGAGGTGTGCCTGCGGGGAGTCGGCTTCTCCTACCTGGGGGCGGAGCGGCCCACGCTGGACGGCGTCGACGTGACCGTCCCCGCCGGGCGCAGCCTGGCGATCGTCGGCGAGACCGGTTCGGGCAAGACCACCCTCAGCTATCTCATCCCGCGCCTGTACGACCCGACGTCCGGCAGCGTCACGATCGACGGGGTCGACGTGCGCGACCTGTCCTTCGCCACGCTCGCCGCAGCGGTCGGCGTCGTCTCCCAGGAGACCTACCTGTTCCACTCCACGGTCGCCGACAACCTCCGGTTCGCCAAGCCCGACGCGACCGACGAGGAGCTGGTCGCGGCGGCGCGGATCGCGCACATCCACGACTATCTGATGTCCTTGCCCGACGGCTACGACACGGTGGTCGGGGAGCGCGGATACCGGTTCTCCGGCGGGGAGAAGCAGCGCCTCGCGATCGCCCGCGCCATCCTGCGCGACCCGCCGATCCTGGTGCTCGACGAGGCCACGAGCGCCTTGGACACCCAGACCGAGCAGGCCGTCCAGGAGGCCATCGACGCGGCGAGCGCGGGCCGCACCACCATCACGGTCGCCCACCGGCTGTCGACCATCCGCGACGCCGACGAGATCATCGTGCTGGAACGGGGCAGGATCGCCGAGCGCGGCACCCACGACGAGCTGCTCGGACTCGGCGGCCACTACGCGACGCTCGTCAACCGGGACACGGAGATGGTGACCGCCTGAGCCGGTGGGGGACGGCCGCCCGAACCGCCGCGGCACCGCTGCGGCGGGGCTGGAGCCGGGCTCGAGCCCGGCGAGAGCGGCCGTCCCTAGCGTCTGGCGAATGGAACCGACCGTTGCGAGAAGACCCGACCCGACCGGGCTGAACCGTCGTGCGCTCCTCCAAGGCGGCATCTTCGCCGGCCTGGGCGCCCTGGTGGCCACCGCCCCGCTCTTCGCCGATTCGCCGGCCGCGGCCGCCGCGACGCCCGGCGGGCCCGAGCCGTCGGCGGCCGGGCTGAAGCTGACCAAGTTCAAGGATCCGCTGCGGATCCCGCCGGTGCTCCGCCCCCGCGGCCAGGGCGGTCACGACGAGCTGACCGTGCGCCTGCGCACCGCCGACGTCACCCTGCACTCGGAACTGCCGCCGGTGACCATGTGGACCTACGAGGGCGTCTATCCCGGTCCGACGATCGAGACGGTCAGCGGCCGTCCGCTCCGGGTCGCCTGGGAGAACCACCTGACGGGGAACATACCGGTCACCGCCGTCGACTTCGGCCTGGCCACCGGCCCCTCCCCCGACCCGCTCTCCAACTACCCCGGCACGGACGGCTGCCAGGAGGTCCCCGGCGTGGCCGGCCTGCCGCCGTGGGCCGCGGTGCACCTGCACGGCATGCTGACCGGCGGCGGCAACGACGGCTGGATGGAGAACCTGATCGGGCCCGGCGACGTGCAGTTGTCGGCCTACCCGAACAAGCAGGCCGCGACGACGCTCTGGTACCACGACCACACCCACCACGTGAGCCGCTTCAGCGTGTACGCCGGGCTGGCGGGCCTGTTCATCTCGCGCAACGCGGAGGAGCGCGCGCTGAACCTGCCCAAGGGCGCCCACGAGGTGCCGCTGATCCTCAGCGACCGCAACTTCGGGCTGGACGCGTCGGGCGCCCTCACCGGCCGGTCGGTCCACAAGGTGGAGATGGTCGGCGCGCAGCGGCTCATGCGCCCGCACCACGGCCCGTACACCCTGGTCAACGGGGTGGTCTGGCCGTATCTGGAGGTCGAGCCGCGCTGGTACCGGTTCCGCATCGCCAACACCGCGAACTCCCGGCTCTACCGGCTGATGCTGCTGGCGGACGGCCGGCCCGTCCCGGGGGCGTTCCAGGTGATCGGGACCGACCAGGGCCTCATCGACAAGCCGGTCGCGGTCGACGGGGCCCTCAACCTCTCCCCCGGCGAGCGCGCCGAGGTGCTGGTCAACTTCGCCGCGTTCCGCGGGCAGGCCCTGAAGCTGGTCAACACGTTCCAGGGCGTCACGCCCGGCGCCTCCAACCAGCGCAACGACCTGGCGGAGCCCGACGTGATGCAGTTCCGCGTCGCGGACCGCAATCCGGTCACGCGCTTCGCGCTGCCCCCGGTCATCTCGCCCACCTTCAAGCGGGTCACCCCCGGGGACCTTCCGCACGACCACCCCCACCGGTGGGTGGTGCTGGTCGGTCCCGGCGCGGCGAACCTTCCCGAACTCTGGGAGATGGAGGAGATCGACGCGGCGGGGATCACCTTCCCGTCCGCCGGGATCGTCCAGGTCCAGGACGCCCAGGGCGCGGTGAAGACGCTGCGCAGGACGGCGATGTCCTACGACGAGGGCAGGGCGTTCACCGCGGCGCACGACGGCGTGGAGACCTGGAAGTACCTCAACCTCGCCGCCGCCCCGCACCCCATGCACATCCACCTGGCCCACTTCCAGGTGCTGTCCCGGGAGAACTACGAAGTCACCGGGTTCGACCGGGTCACCCGCGGGTCGGCCCGGCCGATCGCGTTCAAGGCCGCGTCGGTGCTCGAAGCGCACGAGCTCGGGGAGAAGGACGTGATCCGCGTGGGGACCGCCGGCCAGATCGTCCCCGGGCCGAACGGCACCCCGGGCGAGCTGGTCACCGTGGCCGTCCGGTTCCCCGTCGTCGGCAGGGGCGTCCACCACTGCCACATGCTGGAGCACGAGCAGCACATGATGCGCCCCCTCGTGGTGAGCCCGGCCGCCCATCTGCACCGGGGCGGCGCCGGCGGCCACCACTGACGCAACGCCGAGTGCCCGCGCCGGAGGGGCCGGCGCGGGCACTGCTGGGGGGACCGCTCAGGGATTCAGCACCCAGGCGGAGTGGTGCGCGGTGAAGCCGATGTGCGGGTAGTAGTCCGCCGCGGCGGGCGCCGACAGCAGGACGATCTTGGCCTGCGGCGCCTCCTTGCGGGTCGCCTCGATGAGTTCCCGGCCGATGCCCGAGCGCTGGTGGGCGCGGACGACGGCGATGTCGGACAGGTAGGTCACGTAGGAGAAGTCCGAGATGCTGCGCGCGATGCCCACGAGCTCGCCGTCGACGCGGCAGGTGACGACCAGGTTGGCGCCCCGCACCATCGCCGCCATGCGCTCGGTCTCCCCGATCGGCCGGCGTTCGCCGAGGCCCGACTCCCGGTAGACCCGCAGCACCTCCCCGAGGTCGAGGCCGGGACCGCTCTCCCGCTCAATGCTCCAGCTCACGAAGGTTTTCCAATCGCTTGTGAATGACGTCGTGGTTGACCAGGAAACGCTCGGGGCCCGGCAGTTCGGCCTCGATCCCCCCGGTCCTGAGCAGCGTGAAGAAGTCCTCTCCGTTCGCGGCGTCCTGGATCATCCGGTACGTCCGCTCGCGCTCGCTGCCGCCCTCCAGCAGGTCGGCGAGCACGGCCGAGCTGTAGGCCAGCCCGTTGGTCTGGTCGATCGCGGCGCGCATCCGGTCGGGGAAGACCTCGAGTCCCCGTACGAGGTCGGCCGCCGCGGTCACCTGGTAGTGCGCGACCGTCAGCGCGTCGGGCAGGGCGACCCGTTCGACGGACGAGTGGGACAGGTCCCGCTCGTGCCACAGCGCCACGTTCTCCAGCATCATCCCGGCGTACCCGCGCAGCAGCCTGGCCAGCCCGGTCAGGCGCTCGCTGGTCGTCGGGTTGCGCTTGTGCGGCATGGCGCTCGACCCCTGGTAGCCGGCCGTCCGGGGCTCCTCCACCTCGCGGACCTCGCTGCGGGACAGCAGCCGGACCTCGACGGCGATCTGCTCGACGCACGCGCCGAGCGTCGCGATCGCCTGGACGAGCTGGACGTGCCGGTCGCGGGCCACGACCTGGCTCGGCGCCGGCTCCACGCCGAGGCCGAGCGCCTCGCACACGTGCTTCTCGACGAAGGGGTCGATCAGCGCGTACGTCCCGACCGAGCCGGAGATCGTGCCCACGGCGACCTGCTCACGCGCGTCCCTCAGCCGCCGGACCGAGCGGTCGATCGCGAAGGCGAATCCGGCGAGCTTGTGGCCGAACGTCGTGGGCTCGGCGTGCATGCCGTGCGTGCGCCCGATGCACGCCGTGTCCCAGTGCTCGACCGCCTTGGCCACCAGCACGCCGCGCAGCCGCTCCACCGCGCCGATCAGGAGGTCGCAGGACCGGGCGAGGGTGTACCCGAGGGCGGTGTCCACGAGGTCGTAGCTCGTCATGCCGAGGTGCACCCAGCGGGCGGAGTCGTCCGGCATGTCCTCGCAGAAGGCGGCGAGGAACGAGAGGATCTCGTGGTCCCGCTCCCGTTCGAGCTCCGCGACGCGCGCCACCGAGGGCACCCGGGCCCGCCGGATGTCCTCCAGGGCGCTCGCGGGAACCCGGCCGAGCAGCACCTGCGCCTCGGAGGCCAGGACCTCCACCTCGGCCCAGGTGGTGTAGCGGGCCTGGTCGGACCAGAGCTCCGCCATCTCGGGCAGCGAATAACGGGCTATCACGAGCGTCGTACCTCCTCAGGAATGACCACCGGCCCGCGGGAGCGAAGGCGCGGCGCGGCGGCTTTCAGGCGACCTTGCGGACGATCTCGACGGCTCCGGAGTCCACGAGGGTCCGGATGTCCGCCTCGCCGCCGGCGAGGGCCAGGTCCATGTCGTGGAGGCGGTCGACGATGGACAGCACGACCTTTTCGGTGTGCGTCTCCTCGGTGCCCTCCCAGATCAGGTCCGGGAAAACGGTCAGATAGACCTTGTCGTTGCCCTGCGTGTAGATGTTGACTTCCATGATGTCCCGGAGAGCCATTCGGGCGTTGTAGATCAGAGTATTCATGTGAGCCACCGACTTTCGATATCCGATTTTTGAGACAAACACAGTCTGAGGCTTACTCGCCGCAGGTCCTGACCCATCGTGGTCAGCCGCCGGGGCGGCGGCATCTCCGACCTTGCCATGGTGGACCGCCACCCCGGAACGGTGCCCGGCGTTCACTTGTTCAAGTGCGTGAAATCCGCAATCGAACGGGGCACCGTTCTTTGAGAGTGTTTGACAGAAAAAGCGCCCGCTGTGGAACATCGGTGTGTTCACAAATGCGTCAGGCCGCGTCTCACGAAAAGCATCCGGAGTGCCATGAAAATCCTGTTCATCACCACGGGCAGCCAGGCCACCTTCTATGCCGCCGCACCGCTGGCAACGGCCGCACGGAACGCCGGTCACCAGGTCATCCTGGCGGGCCACGAACCGTGGGTGGAAACCGCGGAGGCCATCGGAATTCCCACGTTCTGCTACACGGTCGACCCGATCCGGCATTTCATGCGGATCACCAACCCGGGCAAGGGCCTGCGGTTCCCCCGGGAGCTGGGCGACGAGGAGATGTTCGGCCAGGGCCGCGGCTTCGCCCGGATGGGTCTGGCCGGCGTGGAGTCCCTCCTGGACCTGGCGAAGGACTGGACCCCCGACGTGGTCGTCGGCAGCTCGCAGAGCTACGCGGCGATGCTGCTCGCCGCCCACCTCAAGGTCCCGTACGTGCGCCAGGTCGAGTACCTGGGGATCCCGCTCACCGGCATCGACCCGGGCGCCGAGGAGGAGCTCCGGCCCGAGCTGGAGCGCCTGGGCCTGGACGGGCTGCTCAAGCCCGACCTGCTGCTCGACTCGACCCCGCCGTCGCTCCGGCCGAACCACGACCCGACCGCCCAGCCGATCCGCTGGATCCCGAGCAACCCGCAGCGCCGGCTGGAGCGCTGGATGTACACGCGCCCCGAGGGCCGTCGCCGCGTGCTGATCACCTCGGGCTTCCGCAGCCTGATGTTCCGCGACCCGGGCTGGTCCATGCCGCTGCTGGTGAGCGAGCTCAACGACCTGGGGGCCGAGGTGCTGATCGCGGCGTCCCCCGGCGCCGCCGAGCGGTTCGGCTCGCGGCTGGGCGACGCGCGCGTCGGCTGGATCCCGATGGACGTCGCCGCCGGTACCTGTGACCTGGCGGTCCACCACGGCGGCGCGACCACCGCCACGACCCTCATGGCCAACGGCGTGCCGCAGCTGATCATCCCCGAGAACCCGCCGGAGTTCCCCCCGAACTACCACCGGGAGGCCATCGCCAAGGCCATCACCGACTTCGGCGCCGGCAAGACCCTGTGGCCGCAGGCGGAGCAGCCCGACAAGGCGCCGGGCGAAGTGATCGCCGCCGCTTGCAAGGAACTGCTGGAGAACCCGAGCTACACCGAGCGGACGCAGTTCATCGCCAAGGAGATCTCGACGCTCCCCACCCCCGCCGAGATCGTGCCCATGCTGGAGGCGCTGGCTTCCCGGTAAGTCCGGCCCCCGCAACGCGAATCGCCCTGAGACCACGGAGATCCTCTCCATCGGTCTCAGGGCGATTCGCGTTGCCGCGTGGCGGCGGGGCCGCGCGCCGACGGCCGGCCGGCGGGGCTGCCGGCCGGCACGTCGACGGTCAGGCAGCGGCGAGGGCTTCCAGTTCGAGCAGTACCTCGGCGGGGGTCGGCAGCGTCGCGGCCTGCGCGGCGAGGGCGCGCGTCCGCTCGGCGTACCGGGGGTCCGACAGGATCTCCCGGCAGCCCGCGGAGATCACCTCGTCGGGGCTGCGCCCCGCCTGCGGCCGGTTCCGGTCCACCACCAGGGCGGCGCCGAAGCCGGCCACGGCTTCCGCGACGGCCTTGCCGTAGCCGTTGTCGGGGATGATCAGCTGCGGGACGCCCGCGTTGACCAGGGTCATGGCGGTGGTCGCGCCGCCGTGGTGGACCGCCAGGTCACAGGTGGGGGCGACCACGTCCAGGGGGAGCCAGCCGATGCGCACGTCGCCCAGTTCCGCGCCGAACCGCTCGGCCGCCTCGGGCAGCGCGGCGATCAGCACCTCGGCACCCGCCCCGGTCAGTTCGTCCACCAGCTTCCGCAGCGAGCTGCCGGGGGTGTCGAGCATGAGATTGCGGGTTCCGGCGGTGATCAGCACCCGCCGGCGCCCCTCGGGGCGGGTGTACATCCAGGGTTCGAGCCGGCTCTGGCTCACCCGGGGGACCCAGCGCATCGACCGCGCGGCCGGGGCGCCCTCCGGGCGGATGGACGGCGGGCAGAGGTCGATGAAGAGGTCGGGCGCCGGCAGTTCGGTCAGCCCCAGGCGTTCCAGCTCCGGCTGGAGCTCCTGGACCGCCTTGCGGTCGCGGTGCGCCATCGGGGCGATGTGCCAGATGTGGCGGACGTAGGGGACCTTGAGGAGGGCGGCGAGCACCCTCGGGACGTGGGACAGGCCGCCGACGACCAGGTCGGGGGTCCACGCCCGCGTCAGCTCCAGCAGGGCGTCGAGCCGGACGGTGGCCGTCATGGACTCCTGGCCGTACCGCATGCGTTCGGGGGTGATGCAGACCGCGGGGAGCCCGACGGACGCCGCGGCCGCCATCAGCGGCTCGTCGGCGGCCAGCAGGATCTCGTGGCCCGCGTTCCGCGCGGCCGCGGCGAGGGGGGCGACGCCGAAGACGGCCGCCTGGCTGCCACCGACGGTGAACAGTATTTTCATGGCGATGGGACTTCTTCCGGTGAGAAGGCGGATACGACGTTTTGGCGTTCTGGGGCTTGGGGCTTCCTTCGGGAATCAGCCCGCCTGGGCCACCTCCATGACGTATTGGCCGTACCCGGATTTCGCGAGGCGGCTGCCGAGCCGGTAACAGGACTCGCGGTCTATGTAGCCCATGCGCCAGGCGATCTCCTCGATGCAGGCGATGCGCACTCCCTGACGGTGTTCGAGGACCTGGACGTAATTCCCCGCCTCCATGAGCGCGTCATGGGTTCCGGTGTCCAGCCAGACGAAACCGCGGCCCAGCGGGATCAGCGTGGCCTGGCCCCGCTCCAGGTAGACGCGGTTGAGGTCGGTGATCTCCAGTTCCCCGCGCTCCGACGGCTCCAGCTCCCGCGCGATGTCCACGACCTGGTTGTCGTAGAGGTACAGGCCGGTGATCGCCAGGTTCGTCTGCGGCTTGGCGGGCTTCTCCTCCAGCGCGACGAGCCGGCCCTCCCCGTCGAGCGTTCCGACCCCGTAGCGTTCGGGGTCGCGCACCGGGTACCCGAAGAGGACGCAGCCCTCGATGTCCTGGGAGGCCCGCTGGAGCATGGGGCCGAACTCGTAGCCGTGGAAGATGTTGTCGCCCAGCACCAGGGCGACGGAGTCGTCACCGATGTGGTCCGCGCAGAGCAGGAACGCGTCGGCGAGCCCACGGGGCTTGTCCTGCTCCACGTAGGTCAGGGAGATGCCGAGCCAGGAGCCGTCGCCCAGGAGCCGGCGGAACATCTCCTGGTCCTCGGGGGTGGTGATGATCGCGATCTCGGTGATCCCCGCCAGCATCAGGGCCGACAGCGGGTAATAAATCATCGGCTTGTCGTAGACCGGGAGCATTTGCTTTGATACACCGAGCGTGATCGGATGAAGCCTCGTACCATTGCCGCCGGCCAGGATGATGCCCTTCACCGTGGCGCCTCCTCAGTATTCGTGCCAATAAGGCGGATGCCCCGCACTTTATATCGGCGGAACGCACGGCCGGAAGTCGCTTCGATGCCACAAGGTTCCGAATATCGGCGGG
This sequence comes from Streptomyces sp. NBC_01294, assembly GCF_035917235.1. NCBI lineage: Bacteria > Bacillati > Actinomycetota > Actinomycetes > Kitasatosporales > Streptomycetaceae > Streptomyces > Streptomyces sp. NBC_01294. The sequence continues at coordinate 5,325,419 of NZ_CP108423.1, read as the reverse complement.
CATTGACGAACAAAGCGCTACCTCTCCATGCTGGCGTACACGCCGGTTCAGGCACGCGAATTCCTATGCCCTTTAGGTGGACCTGTGAAAATGGAAGATCTGACCCCCCTTCACGAATCCGAGCGGACGGCCCGCATCGGCGTCATCGGGTGCGCCGACATCGCCGTACGGCGGGCCCTCCCGGCGATCCGGCAGTCGCCGTTCCACCTGGTGGCGGTCGCGAGCCGTTCCCGGGAGAAGGCCGCGGGCGTCGCGGCCTCGTTCGACTGCAAGGCCGTCGAGGGCTACGAGAGGCTCCTCGAACTGCCCGACATCGACGCGGTGTACATCCCGCTGCCGAACAGCGAGCACGCCGAGTGGGCGCGCCGGGCACTGGACGCGGGCAAGCACGTCCTGATCGAGAAGCCGGCGGTGCCCAGTGCGGAGACCGCGCGGGAGCTCGTCGCGCTCGCCGAGGAGCGCGGACTGCTCGTCATGGAGAACTTCGCGTTCCTCCGCCACCCCCAGCACGCGCTCGCGCAGACCCTGCTGGCCGACGGGGCCATCGGGCAGCTGCGCGCCTTCAACGGCGTGTTCGGCATTCCGCCGACCGACCCGCAGGGGATCAAGTACCAGGCGGAGCTCGGCGGCGGGGCGCTGTGGGAGGTCGGCTGTTATCCGGTGCGCGCGGCGCAGGCGTACCTCGGGGGGTCGCCGCAGGTCCTGGGAGCGGGCCTGGAGTTCGACGCGGAGCTGGGCGTGGACGTCTCCGGAGTGGCGCTGCTGCGGAGCGACGACGGCGTCACGGCGAACTGCTCCTTCGGCCTGTCCCACAGCTACCGGTCGACCTACGACCTCTGGGGGACCGAGGGGCGCCTGACCCTGGAGTGGGCCTTCACCCCCGCGCGGGAGGCCCGTCCCGTGCTGTGGCTCCAGCAGAAGGACCGCGAGACCAGGATCGCCGCCCCGGCCTCGGACCAGTTCCTCGGCGTGTTCAACGCCTTCCACGACGCCGTGCGCGACCCGGCCGCGCGGCCGGCCCACCACCACGACCTGGTGCGGCAGGCCGAGTTGATGGCCCGGATCCGCGCGCACGCCGCCGGCCAAGGAGACTCGGTGGGCGCACACGCGTGAGCGCCTCGCGACAGCGGAAAACGGCAGCCGGTGTCCGAGGACACCGGCTGCCGTTCTCGTCGTACTACTGCGGGGTGAGCTTGACGATCGGGTACTCCCGCTCGGACTTGCTCTGGTACTTGGCGATGCGCGGCTGGAGGGTGGAGATGAGCTTCCACGCCTCCTCGCGCTCGGCGCCGTCGAGCCGGTGCGGCTTGATCTTGACCGCACCGCGGCCGGGCAGCTCGACCGTCGCCCGCTCCGGGTTGGCCATCAGGTTCGTGTACCAGTCCGGGTGCTGGGTCCCGCCGCCCGAGGCGATGCTCAGCCAGGCGTCGTTGCCGTCACCGAACCAGGCCACGGGGGTCACCCGCGGCTGGCCGCTGCGCTTGCCCACCGTGTTGAGGAGCAGCACCTCCATGCCCATGAACTGGGCCTTTCCATTCCGGACCTTGCGAATCATCCGGTCGTTCATTTTCTTCTGCATCCACCGGGAGAACGCCCCGGGCGTACCCGGCTTGCGCTTGGTGTCCGCCATCGCCCACCTCCAGTCATTTCCCGCGCCTCACGGCGCGATATCACGTCGGAATTGTTGTCGTCATTCGCCGTGCCCGCCACCCGAATCCGTTCAGACGGCCAGGAAAGGACGCGGGAGGCACTGTTCCCAGGTCGGCAGGAGGCCGGCGGCCGCCGCCTCGGCCAGGGTGGGGGCCACGGCGTCCTTGTCCGAACGGATCGGCGGCTCCTTCAGGTCCCACGGAAGGGCCAGCTCCGGGTCGAGCGCGTCGACGTCGATCATCGTGCCCGGCACGTACTCCTGCGAGCAGAGGTAGCTCATGCACGTGTCGTCGGTCAGGGCGAGGAACGCGTGCCCGACCCCGTCGGGCAGGTACACGGCCGTCCCCGTCTCCGGGCTCTGATAGGTGACGTCGTAGTGCCCGAAGGTCGGCGAGCCCACGCGCAGGTCGACGGCGATGTCGAGCGCGCTGCCCCGCACACACGTGACGAACTTCGCCTGGCCGGGCGGGACCTTGGTGCCGTGGATGCCCCGGAGGGTGTTCCGCTTGGACACCGAGTAGTTGACCTGGCGGACCGCGAAGTCCCAGCCGCTGTCCGCGAGCAGGGCGCTGGTCTTCACCGACTCGAAGAAGTACCCCCGCCGGTCGCTCAGCGGCTCGGGTTCGACGCGGTACGCGCCGGGGACCGCCATTTCCGTGATCAACACCGCATGCTCCTCACTGACTCATCCGGCGGTGACCGGGCCGGCTCCGGCCGCCTCGGCGATCCGCCGGCGCATGGCCGCGGAGTCGTTGGCGTGCGGGAAGTCCTCCTCGGGAACCTCGACGCCGAGGAAGGCGCACAGCGGCTCCCACCCCTGCTTCACGTCGTAGACGAGGACGTTGTCCGGGCCGAGGGTGCGCACCACGTCCTCGTTGTGCCGGTGGTAGACCTCGATGGCGTGGTCCTTGTCGGCGAACCCGCCGTCGAAGAGACCGTCCCAGACCATGGTGTTGGTGAAGTCGAGCAGCCGGGCCTGCCGCGAACCGGGCGCCGGCGGGTTCTCCTGGCTGCGCAGGACGAACTGGTACAGCGTGTCGTAGGTGCTCCGGTACCAGCCCTCGGCATCGCGCACCGTGAGGATCACCTTGGCCTCGGGGAACGCCTCGCTGATCTGCTGGTAATGGACCGCGCAGGGGCCGTCCACCGCGGCGGTGTAACCGCCGAACAGCGCCGGCCAGTCGGGGCGCTCCCCGTCGCAGACGATCCTCGCCCACTGCTCGAGGCGCTGCTCGTCCCCGACGATGTCGAACATGTGAAAGCAGGGGCCGAGACCGAGCCGGTCCAGGGCCACCTGCAGTGATGTGGTGCCGGTCCTGCCCAGACCGGCGTTGATCAGCTTCAGCACGGTGCCGTGTCCCCTTCCTCAGCGCCAGGCCGCGGGTTCCTGGCTGCTGGCCACGTTCACGCGGTTCCAGAAGTTGACCAGGCCGATGTGCATGACCAGCGCGCCGAGCTGCTCGTCGGTGTAGTACTTGGCGGAGTCCTCCCAGACCTCGTCCGACGCCATGTCCTGGGGGTCGGTCATCAGGGTGACGGCCTCGGCCATCGTCAGGGCGGAGCGCTCCGCGTCGGTGAAGCAGGACTCGGTCTGCCAGGTCGCCACCTGCGGAAGGCGCGCGTCCGCCTGCTCGGCCTCGTCCGCGAGCGTGTAGACGCGGCCGTTGATCTGGCTGACGCGCAGCCGGACCAGGTCGAGGGTCGTCTGCGGCACGCCGACCTTGCCGATGACCTCGGTCAGGTCGAGCAGGGGCTGCAGGGCGCCGGGAACGACCAGGGAGGGGTTTTCCATCCGTGGAGTCATCGGGTCTTCTCCTGTGCGATTAAGTACGTGGGATTTACCTCGGAAACATGCTGCTCGCCGCCCGCCCCATTCGCAAGAAATCTTGTTCAAGTGCGGATTGCACGCAGATGCAACACCACACAATCCGTAAGTTGCCAGAAATTCAGACGATGACTTGTAGTGGTCTCGTGTCAGAGTCCACCGCAACGAAGAGTAGACAGCCGATCTGCCGCGGCATTCACGAGACGCGGCAATTCCTTCTCGAGGGTCATTCCACGGTCGCCGGGCACGTCCTCGACGTGCTCACCGCCATCCGTGAGACGGACCCGGAGCTCGGGGCGTACGTCGAGGTCGCGCAGGCCCGTGCGCTGCGGGAGGCCGAGGCGGCCGACCGCCTCATCGCCGGCCTCGGCGCGGCCGCCTTCCGCGACCGGCCGCTGCTCGGCGTGACGGTGTCGGTGAAGGACCTCATCCAGACACGGGAGATCCCCACCCGGCGGGGGTCTCTGCTGCCGAACGGCCGCGCCGCCGCCGACGCGCCGTCCGTGGCCCGGATCCGGGCCGCGGGCGCGATCGTCGTGGGCAAGACGACGACCTCGGAGTACGGATGGAGCGCGAGCACCGTCAGCCGGGTGTCCGCCCCCACCCGCAACCCCTGGGCGCTCGACCGGACCGCCGGCGGCTCCAGCGGCGGGTCGGCGGCCGCGGTGGCGGCCGGCCTCTGCACCGCCTCGCTCGGCACCGACGGGGCCGGGTCGGTGCGCATCCCCGCGGCGTTCTGCGGCGTGGTCGGGTTCAAGCCCTCCTACGGGCGGATCCCGTACGTGCCGCCGTGCGCCGAGCGGCTGTCCCATGTCGGGCCGCTCGCACGGAGCGTGGCGGACGTCGCCGAGCTCATGGCGGTGCTGAGCGGCCCCGACCACCGCGACCCCGACTCGGTGACCGCGGCGCCCGCGCCCCCGGCGGCGCTCACCGCGCTGCGCGTCGGCTGGATCGAGTTCCCGGGGACGTCCGGAGCGGTCCGCGACGTCACCGAGGGCGTCCTGCCGGTGCTGACCTCGCTCGGACACCGCGTCGACCGCATCGAGGTCCCGTTCCCCGACCCGTACGGCGCCCTGGTGGACATCCTCGCCGCCGCCGACGCGCACGGCACGGCGCCGCAGGACGATCCGTGGTGCGACGAGGGCCGGCTCGCGATCGTGCGGTACGGGCGCTCCCTGAGCGGCGCCGCGGTGGCCCGCGCCGAGGCCGCGCGGCTCGCCCTGCGGACGCGGCTCGCCTCGGTGATGGAGACCTACGACCTGCTGGTCATGGCGACCGTCCCGATCGAGCCGTTCGCCGCCGACGCGATCGCCCCGCCCTGGGCCGCCGACCCCGGGGACCTGCGCTGGCTCGCGTGGTCCCCCGCGGCCCACCCCTTCAACCTCACCGGCCAGCCCGCCCTGTCGCTGCCCGTCGGCCTCACGCCGGCCGGGCTCCCGGTCGGGCTCCAACTCGTGGGCCGGGTCGGCGACGACGACCTCGTGCTCTCGGCAGCCGAACGCCTCGAGACGGCACTCGGCCTCACCCTCACGCCCCCCGGCATCACAACGGAAGGAAAATGATCATGGTTTCCAGGTCGTGGTCCCCGTACAGCGACGACAGCGGCGCCGCCCGCCCCTCGCTCGCCGCCGAGCCCGTGGTGAGCCGGGTCGACATCGACGATCTCGTGTTTTCGGCCGCCGAACTCCTCCAGGCCGCACTCGGCCTCACCCTGACGCGCCGCGGCGTGCCAACGGAAGGTAAATGATCATGGTTTCCAGGTCGTGGTCCCAGTACGGCGAAGTCGGCGGTGGCGTCGGACGCCCCTCGTTCGTCGCCGAGTTCGGGCTCTGGGACGACCGGCAGGCCGCCGCGGCCGAGCAGGTCGAACTGCAGCTGGACGAGGTCGATCTCGTCCGGGTCGTGTTCTGTGACCCGCACGGCCTCGCCCGGTCCAAGACGGTGCCCGCGAACGTGTTCCGCTCGGTGCTGCGCAACGGCATGGACTTCAGCGCCGGGCCGTTCCTGTTCGACACCGGCCACGCCGTCGCCGTCGACTTCCTCGCCGACGCCGGCGTGGGGGTCGGCGAGCTGCTCGGCGCGGGCGACTTCGTGCTCGTCCCCGACCCGCGCACGTTCCAAGTGCTGCCCAGGAGCGGGCCGAGGACCGCCTGGGTGCTCGGCAACGAGTACCTGCGCGACGGCACGCCGCACCCGCTCTCCGCCCGGGGCGTCCTGCACCGGGTCCTCGCCGAGTACGCCCGGCACGACCTGTCGCCGGTCATCGGCCTGGAGGTCGAGTGGTACCTGACCCGGCTGACCGGCGGCCCGGTGGGCAACGCCGGCAACGGCTTCGGCCTGCAGGGCGCCGCCCCCGAGGTGGAGGCGGTGAACCCCGGGTACCAGTTCAACCTCGACAGCTCCTACGACTCGGTGGCCGACGTCGCCGACCCGCTGGCCGCGATGCTCATGCAACTCGGCCTGCCCCTGCGCTCGTTCGAGCACGAGTCGGGTCCCGGACAGCTGGAGACGACCTTCAACCCGATGTCGGCACTGGACGCCGCCGACGCGATGCTCCTGCTCCGCACCCAGCTCAAGCAGGAGTGCCGGCGGCGCGGCTACCACGCGTCGTTCATGACGCTGCCGCGCCTGGAGAGCTTCGACCCCAGCGGCTGGCACCTCCACCAGTCCGTCAGCAGCACGAAGACCGGCGTGAACCTGTTCGCCGAGGGCGACGGCCTGCAGGACGCCATCTCCGCCGGGGGCGAGGCCTACATCGGCGGCCTGCTGTCCCGCGCGCGGGAGTTCTGCCTGCTGTCCGTTCCGACCGTGAACGGCTACCGCCGGCTGGCCCCGGAGTTCACGCTCGCCCCGACCTCGGTCGACTGGAGGTTCGAGGACCGCAGCGCTATGGTCCGGGTACTCAGCGGTGGCAGCTCGACCCACGTCGAGAACCGGATCGGGGAGCCGTGCGCCAACCCCTACCTGGCCATCGCCTCCCAGCTGCACGCGGGCCTCGAAGGGCTGCTCTCCGGCGTTCCGGCCGACCGTAGCCCCCACCCGCCGCTGCCGCGTTCCCTGCCCGAGGCGCTGGAGGCGTTCCGCGCGAGCGACAGCGCCGAGCGGCTGCTCGGCGCGCCGCTCAAGTCCTGCCTGGCGAAGCTGAAGGAGAGCGAGGCGGCCAGGTTCGACGCCTGGTCCGCGGCCGAGCCTCCCGAGAGCGCCGCCGGCGGCGTCACCGAGTGGGAGCACCGCGAGTACTTCGGTGCCTTCTGACCCTCCCCCGCGCCCTCCCGCGCACCCTCCTGTTCCCCCGTTCCCCCCTGCACCCTCCGCACCCCCCGCACCCCCTTGTCACTCATGCACCCGCTGCTTTCCCGCAGCCGGCTCACACCCAGAAATAAGGAGCACACCACTATGTCGCGGTACGAATGGGATGGGACCAACCCGGCCATCGAGACCCTCAAGGACGCCATCCAGCCGTCCCGTCAGAAGGTCCTCAGCCACCCGATCTACCACCAGCTGACCAGCGTGGACGCGGTCGTCACGTTCATGGAGCACCACGTCTTCGCGGTGTGGGACTTCATGTCGCTGCTCAAGTCCCTCCAGCGCCGGCTGACCTGCGTCGAGGTGCCGTGGGTGCCGTCCGCCCTCACCGGCAGCCGCCGGCTCATCAACGACATCGTCCTCGTCGAGGAGAGCGACGAGCTCGGCGAGGGCTTCATCAGCCACTTCGAGCTGTACCTCGACGGCATGCGCCAGTCGGGGGCCGACACCACGCGCATCGACGCCTTCATCGCCCTGCTGCGCGACGGGCGTTCGGTCCCGGACGCGCTCCAGGAGGCGGGCGTCCCGCAGTCGGTGTCCGAATTCGTGGGCACGACCTGGGACTTCATCGACCACTCCCCCGTGCACTGCCAGGCCGCGGCCTTCGCCTTCGGCCGCGAGGACCTGATCCCCGACATGTTCGACCAGGTCGCCGCCCTCAACGCCGGCCACGGCACGCTGTCGACCTTCGTCGACTACCTGCGGCGCCACATCCAGGTGGACGCCGAGGAGCACACCCCGATGGCGATGCAGATGCTCGCCGACCTGTGCGGCGACGACGAGGTCAAGTGGGCCGAGTGCCAGGACACCATCGACCGCGCCCTCGCGGCCCGGACGCGGCTGTGGGACGGCATCTCGGACGCGATCACCGAGCACTCCCGCTGACGGGCCCCCGACTTGTGAAGGTGAGACACCATGCCGTGGGTAAAAGACACTCCTTCCGTAGCCACCACCGCACGTACCGAACGGATCGCCCGCCAGTCCCGCGATGAGAACTGGCGCAAGCCGCCGCGCCGCATCGAGACGTCGGAGTGCATCACGTGCGACACGTGCGTGCGCAGCTGCCCGCCCGAGTTCGGGGCGATCTTCGACGACGGCCTCAACGTCGTCATCGTCCCCGAGCTCTGCTCCGGCTGCCCGGTGTGCGTGATGGTCTGCCCCGTCGACTGCATCTACGTGGACGAGGACTGGACCGCCACCGAGGCCCGGATGTGGGACCACGTCGACCTGACGGTCAGGGGATCTGCATGACTCTCCCGACCGAGCGGGACGACAGGCTCCCCCGCAGGGCCGCCCTGGCCAAGGCGCGGCAGAGCCGCCGGCCCAGCCGGCTCGGCCGGCCGGCCGGAGCCGCGGGCGAACCCGACTACCTGACCGCCGAGGACGCCGGGTTCCCGGCGCTGCTCAAGCAGACCTGGCGGCGGGCGACCGCCGCACCGGACCTGGCCACGGCCGTCGACACGCTGCTCACGCTCGCCGGGCACGTCCCGGCGGACATCCAGCTGCGGGCGCTGGCCGTCGAGGACGAGACCGCGCTGAAGGTCCTGGTCGGCCGCTCCTGGCGGGGCGACCGGCCCACCGACCGGGCCGCCGGCGCCGCCACGGCGTTCCTCGGCGAGATCGGGCTGGACAAGAGCGGCCGGGTCGTCGTGCGGGTCCCCTCGAAGGGCCCGCTCAGCGGCGAGGCCGACCTGGTCGACGGCGTGCTGCGGGTTCCGTGGTCCGCCGAGGACCTGGCGGACTACCAGGTCGAGCTGGCCCTGGCCGCCGAGCGGTGGGACACGTCGGTCGCCGACTGCCGTCAGTGGCTGATGGCGGCCGGCGCCGACGGCCGGCGCGGCCTGCTGGAGGACCTGACGGAGGCGGCGATCAGAACCGCCCCGTTCATCCTCTACGCGGGTGGACGCCAGTACACCAACTTCCGCGACCAGAACACGCTGACGGGCAAGACGCTGCGGCCGGGCCACCCCGACTGCGCGCTGAGCAGCCTGGCTTCGGTGCCGCTGGAGCTGTGGTCGGACAGCGACGTGCTCCTGGTCGTCTGCCTGACGCTGCTGGTGCGGTCGGCCGGGTACGCCCGCATCGAGGAGGCCAACGGGACCCAGCTCACGCTGGACCACGTGGCCCTCCTCTTCGAGCGGACGCGCACGGCCTACAACGCGGCCTGCGAAACGCTGCCCCCCGTGCCGGCTCCGGCCTCGCACGGGGTGGCGGCGCTCGGCGAGCTCGCGGAGGCACTGGCCGGACGGCGCCGGGAACTCATGGGGAGCGTGCAGCTCTACCGCGAGATCTACGGCCCGCTGATGCACAAGATCGAGCGGGTCGCCGGCCCCGTCAAGGACGACGCGCGGCAGCTGGAGGCCGCGCTGTGCGCACGCGTGCGCGAGCGGCTCCCGCTCACCGGCGACACCCTCGCCGAGCTGGCCGCGGACCTGGAGGCGTCGCCGGGCTGGCTGGCCGAACCGCACGGCGGGTTCGGCTCCGGCCTGGAGTCCCTGGTGTACGAGACCGTGCGCGCGGCGACGGAGGTGTTCGACGCCGACTTCGCGATGAGCCGCGGCATGCGGTCGCTGCCCGCACTGATCGCGGCGCTGCGCGCGGAGGAGCTCCCCAGGATCGCCGCCTGGGACATCCCGCACTTCTTCTGCTGTGTCGTCCCGTCGCGGGAGGCCCGCCGGTTCTTCGGCGGTTCCGCCTCGCACCTGGCCGACACCGCGTGGGCCATCTCCTCGCGGATGCAGTACAACTCGTGGCACTTCCTGGTCGGGAACCTCCCGAAGGTTCCCGAGATCGCGGCACGGGACCACTTCGTGCCGCCGGTGATCCCGGACATCGCGTACTACTCCGACCAGCACCACAACGGCCACGTCGCGGCCCGCGTGCGCTTCACCGTCCGCAGTCCGCAGGCGGTGGAGGTGCTGGGCCGCAGGTTCAACGGGTTCATGGACCTGCGCCTGCTGCGCTGCGAGGGGCTGCCCTTCGACGAGCAGGACCTGCTGGCGGCGCACCGGACCTCCGGGTTCATCGCGAAGGCGACGAGCCTGGCCGCCACCCTGGTGGCCGGCGGGGCGGAGATCGAGATCGCCTCGTTCGACTCCCAGTGGCACTGGGACGAGATCGCCGCGTAGGAGCGCGACCACGCGTAGGGCCCCTGGCTGGAAGCCAGGGGCCCTACGCGTGGTCGGTGTCCGGGGGGTCAGACCTTCACGGGCTGCTCGGCGGACCGGGTGTGGACGGCGCGGTAGCCGTTCCAGTCGGCGCTCTTCGTCAGCGAGTTCCGCTTGTCCTGGAACCCGCGCCGGGCGGACGACCACTCGGACTCGGCCAGCGCGCGGAAGGCGTCGTAGGACTCCTTGCCGTCCCACTGGGAGTAGACGACGACGAAGTCGTTGTCCGTGCCCACGGTCGCCAGGGTGCCCTCGCCGCCCTCCAGGTTGCGGGAGCGGATGCCGCGCATCACGCTCTGCGAGCGGTAGCCGGGGACGTCGACCAGCCAGGAGTGGGCGGTGCCCTGCGCGGCGACCAGGGCGCCCTGCTCGCCGGGGGTCACGCCGAGGATCTCGACGACCGTGTAGTCGTCGCGGTCGGGCGAGACCTCGGTGACGTCGACGCCGGGGTGGCGCTGGCTCAGCTCCACCTCGGTCTGCATCAGGCGGACGTAGTTGGTGATCTCACGGAAGACCGGCACGGTGTGGTGCTTGAACTCGCTGTCGTTGTAACGCGATTCCAGGTCCTGCATGCCGCGCCACTGGATGAAGTTCAAGGTGCCCGGCGTGTGCTCGCCGCGGTGCACCGTGCTGGAGATCCAGCCCGGGTACGCCGCCACGTCGACGATCTTCTTCATCTCCGTGACGAGCGTGTCCACGCGGGCGCGGGTATCGGTCTTGAAGAGGTTGAGGACGGTCAGGTGCCCGTCTTCGGGGTTGATGAACGGCATGGTGTCTCCTCGGTAACGGTAGGGCGCCCGCGACGGCGGGGCGTTCGTCGTGTCGGTGTCAGTGGGAGTCGCGGGGAGCGCCGAACCAGCGGTTCAGGGCGTCCGTCAGGCCGGCCGCGCCGGAGCCGCCGGAGGCGATCCAGGCGATGTAGCCGTCCGGACGGACCAGCAGCGCCTCGACGTCGGCGAGCGCGCCCTCGGGCCGGGAGTCCGCGGTGACGACGTCGATCCGGTCGGTCCACGGCTCGGCGGCGGCGCTCAGCTCGGTGCCGCCGCGCAGGTCGAGGACGAAGCCGCGGCCGCCGTGCAGGAGTTCGTACGCGGTCGTCTCGCCGTCCGCGCCGGCGGTGAGGCCGAAGTTCGGCAGCCGGCGGCCGTGCAGCGGGTGCTCGCCCGCCGCGCCGTCGTAGGCGATGTCGAGGCCGGTGACCATGCCGACCAGGAGCTTGCGGACGTCGTCGTACGCCAGCAGCTCGGCGAAGACCGCCCGCATCGGGTCCAGCTCGGGGCCGCCGAGGTACAGGCTGCGCTGGGTGAGCGTGTTGGCCAGGATGCGGGCCCCGACCGGGTGGCGCTCGGCGTGGTAGGTGTCGAGCAGGCCGTCCGGGGCGTGGCCCTGGATCACCGCGGCGAGCTTCCAGCCGAGGTTGACGGCGTCGCCCACGCCGGCGCTGATGCCCTGCGCGCCGATCGGCATGTGGATGTGCGCCGCGTCGCCCGCCAGGAAGACCCGGCCCTTGCGGTACTCGGCGGCCTGGCGGCTGGAGTCGGTGAAGTAGCTGAGCCACACCGGGGTGCCGCTGCTGATGTCCTCGCCGGTCACGCGCTTGAAGGAGTCGGCCACCTCCTGGAAGGACGGCGGCTCCGAGGTCGGCCGCACACCCGCGCCGCGCTCGAAGACGACGACGCGCGTGGTGTTCGGGCCGACGGGGAGTACGACGACCATGCCCGCTTCGCCGAGCTCGCCGGTGGGACGCAGCCGCACCTGGACGTCGGTGACGTCGGCCATCAGCATCTCGAGGGTGGCCTCGTAGCCGGGGAAGTCGATGCCGGACAGCTTGCGGACGACACTGCGCGCGCCGTCCGCACCGACCACGTAACGGGCGCGCAGGGTGCGCGGGCCCTCGGGGGTCTCCGCCGTCACCACGACGCCGTCGTCACCCTCGGTCAGCCCGCTGAGCGCCCAGCCGCGGCGGACCTCGGCGCCGAGGCCGGTCGCCCACTTGTTCAGGATGGCCTCGGTGAACGCCTGCGGCACCCCGCGCACGCCGAAGTTGCCGCCCGGTATGACGGTGTAGTCGAGGGGCATGCCGCCGAAGTGGCCGAACGGAATGACGCCCATGTCGCCGAACTGCTCCAGCAGTCCGCGCTGGCCGAACTCCTCCATCGTCCTGGCCGAGAAGCCGAGGGCGCGCGACTGCCGCATCGGCTCGGTCAGCCGCTCCAGTACGACGGCCTGGACGCCCGCGAGGCGCAGTTCCCCCGCGAGCGTCAGCCCCGTGGGGCCCGCCCCCACGATGATCACGTCTGTGTCGAAATCCTGCACTGTCTTCCTGCCTTCCCTACGTGTCGTTTGGTCAGAGCCGGTGGTCGAGGTTGCTCGCCATCGCCGTCAGATGGGCGCGGACCCGGTCGAGGCCGATCAGCTCGGAGAGGACCGCGCGCAGCGGCTCGGCCTCGGGGCCGCCGAGCATGAGCTGTTCCTGGGCCGCGACGTGGTCGAGCACCCGGGCCGCGACGGGATGCCGTCGGTCGTGGTAGGTGTCGAGGGATCCGGGCGCGGCGCCGCCGTGCACGGCCTCGGCGAGGGCGCGGCCCAGGTCGACCGCGTCCTGGAGCCCGGTGTTGAGCGCCTGGCCGCCGACCGGCGGATGCCAGTGGGCGGCGTCGCCGGCCAGCAGGATCCGGCCGACCCGGTAGGCGTCGGCCTGTCCCTTGGCGTTGTCGAAGGCGTCCAGCCAGAGGGGGGCCGCGCCGGAGACGTCCTCCCCGGTGACCCGCTCCCAGGCCTGCACGACCTCCCCGAAGGCGGGCGGCGCGGTGCGTTCGGCCACGCCCGCGCCGAACGCGTGCACCATCACCCGGGTGACGCCGTCACGGGTCGCGGCGACCGCGAAGCCGCCGGCGAGCCGTTCGAACCGGCGGTCGCGGATCCGCAGTCCCGTGAGGTCGGCCCGCAGCAGTTCCTTCGTCGCGGCCTTCGCCGTCACGGGGAACCCGGCGAGCCGGCGCACCGTGCTGTGGGCGCCGTCGCAGCCCACGACGTACTGCGCCCTGATCCTTGCCGGGCCGTCGGGGCCCTGGATCCGGCACAGGACGTGGTCCGGCCGCTGGGTGAGCCCGGTCAGTTCGTGTGCGCGCAGCACGGTCGCGCCCAGCCGCACGGCGCGTTCGCCCAGGGCGGCCTCGGTGCGGTACTGGGGCACCTTCCAGTTGCCCGCGTACGCGCTGTCGACGGCGGAGAGCGCGAAGCCCAGTCCGCCGAAGTGCGTCCGCGGCTCGTGCGCGGCCTCGGCGAGCAGTGCGTCGAACCCGCGCTCGTGCAGCAGTTCGGCGGTCAGCGTGGTGAGCTGGCTGGCCCGGGACTCCGTCATCGGGCCGGCCAGACGCTCCACGACGACCGCCTGGACCCGGGCCCGCCTCAGCTCGCAGGCCAGCAGGAGCCCGACGGGGCCCGCACCGACGATGACGACCTGCGCATCCGCCCGGGACGGGCTCACTGCGCCGTGCGCCCGCCGCCGAGGCCCTCGGCGTAGGCCTTCGCGAGGCCGAGGGTGGCCAGGCTGTTGCCGCTCAGGGCGGTGCGGACGAACTGCTGCGCGCTCTGCACGGTCGCGTCCTCGCCGAGGACCTTGGCGATGTTCGCGGTGTTGATGCGCACCGTGTGGCGCGACGTCACCGAGACCCCGCCGCCGTCGCGCTCCTCGATGAGCCAGCGCCCGGTGTGCAGTGTCATCAGCGCCGGCAGGACGATCTGCTTGTACACGATGGCGGTCGCGGGCCGGCACACGCGCACGGACCGCGTGGTGTGGGTGCTGCCGTCCTTCGTGCGGGTGTCCATCTCCAGGACCTGCAGGCCGGGTTCGTCTTCCTCCAGCGACACCCGGGCCACGTGCGGCAGCCGCTCCTGCCAGAGCTGCGCCTCGTTGAGGAAGTCGTAGACGTCCTTGCCGTTCCCGTCGACGGTCACGGTGTCGTCGAAGGTGATGAGCTCGTCGGGGCCGGTCGCCTCGGCGCTCGCCTTCAGCGCCTGGAGCTCCGACGCGCTGTTGCGGTCGACGGCCTCGCTGATCCAGTCCAGGTCGGCGGGGTCGTCGGTCGCCGCCCGGAAGTCGTGCAGCAGGCGCACGCGGCACGAGGTGTCGGAGACGGGCTCCACCACCCACGCGCCCCCCATGGAGCCGACCGGTTGCTGCGACCGCTCCTGACGGAACGTCACGCTCATGCCCTCCGGGTCGTGCACGCGCCGGGAGGTCCAGGTCTTGGCGGATCCGTTCGCGGTCGCCCAGAGCCGGATCAGCTCCGTGTCGCCGTCCTTCTCGACGACCTCGGCGTGCACGGTCGGGGGGAAGCTCTCCGGCCACCTGGTGACGTCCGCGACCAGCGCGTACACCAGCTCGGCAGGGGCGGATACGTTGATCTCGTGTTCCGTCTCGCGTATCGCGTTCTCGGTCACGTTCCTTCTCCTCTCGGTAGCGGGGGGCCTCTCGTGCTGTGGCCGGAAAGGTTTGCCGGGTCGCGGCGTCCGGTGCGGTGCATCGCAAGGCGGAGGGCCGCAGCTCGTACTGGACGTACCTGCGCGGTCCGACAACGCGGCGAGGTGCCGTGCCGGGGGCCGTGACCCGGTGAACCTTGCCGGTCACAGCACTAGCGGGCCTCGCCGAACCAGCGCCGCAGCGCGGCCGCGAGACCGCCTCCGTCCGGCGCCGTCCAGGCGATGTAGCCGTCGGGGCGGAGGAGCACCGACTCGGTCGCGGCGCCGGCCTCCTCCGGTCCGGCCGGGAAGCTCTTGACCCGGACCACGTCGACGCGGTCGGACCAGCCGGCGGCGGTCCGGCCCGTGTCGCCGGAGGCGTCGGAGGTGATCAGGACGCCCCGGGCCGGGTGCAGCAGCCGCGCGATCCGGTCCTGGCCGCCGTCGGCGAGCTCCAGCTCGCGGTCGGCCATCCGGGTGCCGAGCAGGGGGTGCGCCGGCCGGTCGGCGCCGGGGCCGTCCGCTTCGTCGCTCCTGTAGGCGATGTCGAACCCGCTCACCGTGCCGGACAGGTGGCGTGCCACCGCCGGGATCGCGATGAGCTCCGCCATGACGCTGCGCATCGGCTCGACCGACCTGCCGGTGAGGTTGAGCGTCCCCTGGGCGAGCGTGTTGCGCAGGACCCGCGCGCCCACCGGATGGCGCTCGGCGTGGTAGGTGTCGAGCAGGCCTTCGGGGGCCCACCCCTTGACCGTCGCCGCCAGCTTCCAGCCGAGGTTGAAGGCGTCCTGCACGCCGACGCTCAGCCCCTGCCCACCGGCGGGCAGGTGGATGTGCGCGGAGTCGCCGGCCAGCAGGACGCGGCCGCGCCGGTACTCGGTGGCCTGGCGGGTGGCGTCGGTGAAGCTGCTCACCCAGCGCGTCTCGCCGTGGTGGATCGAGTCGCCGGTCAGCCGCTGCCAGGCGTCGGCGACCTGGGTGAAGGTCACCTCGCGGCTCCGGTCCGGCGGCGTCCCGTTCTCACAGACGATGATGCGGGTGTAGCCCTGCTCCAGCGGCGCCGCCATGACCATGCCGTTCGGCAGCAGTTCGCCGATCATCCGCGGCTTGATGTCGCAGCCGCTGACGTCCGCCAGGTACATCTCGCGGGTGGCGTCGGAGCCGGCGAACTCGATGCCCACCAGGCGGCGGACGGTGCTGCGCCCGCCGTCACAGCCCACCAGGTAGCGGGCGGAGCACTCCTCGGGGCCGTCGGGCCCCTCGACGACCGCGGTGACGCCGTCACCGGTGTCGGTCAGGCCGGTGAGCTCGTAGCCGCGGCGCAGGGTCACGCCCAGCTCCAGCGCCCGGTCCTCCAGCATTTCCTCGATCTTGTACTGGGGCGCGCCGCGCACTCCGAAGTGCGAGCCTTCCAGCACCCCGTAGTCGATCGGGATGCCGCCGAAGTGCCCCTGCCGGGTGATCTCGATGTTCTCCAGGCGTTCGAGGATCCCGCGCTGGTGGAACATCTCGGTGGCGCGGGCGGTGAAGCCGATGCCGCGCGACTCCCAGCTCCGCTCGGCCCGCTGCTCGAAGACGACGACGCCGGCGCCGCCGAGGCGGAGTTCGGCCGCGAGCGTCAGTCCCGCGGGACCTGCACCGATAACGATGACATCGGTTTCCATGTTTTCCTGTCCTGAGGCTCGACTTCTGCGATGGGGGGACCGGCTGCGCCCGCCGGGGATCAGGCCGGGATCGCCTCGATGATCGAGATCGGCGCGGTGGTGGGGACGGCCCTGGTGACCTTGAAGCCGGCCTTGGCGAACAGCTCGGTGTACTGCGCGAGCGTGCGGTCCTGGGCGCCGAGCATGAGCATCAGCCAGAGGTCGATGGTGTGGCCGAGGTGGTGCTCGTTGTTCTCGGGGAGCACGTACTCGATGACCAGCAGCTTGCCGTCGGGGCCGATCGCCTCGCGCGCGTTGCGCAGCGCGGTCACGGCGTCTTCCTCGGAGAAGTCGTGGATGATGTGCTTGAAGACGTAGGCGTCGGCGCCCGACGGCAGCTTGTCGAGGGGGCCGCCGTGCTCGATCGTGAGCCGGTCCGCCACGCCGGCCGCCTCGAAGAGCGCCGGCGAGTCCGCGGTCGCGACCTCGGAGTCGAACAGCACGCCCTTGACGTCCGGCGCCTGCTGGAGGATGCCCGCGAGCAGGCTGCCGCGCCCGGCGATGACGTCCACCACGGTGCCGAACCCGGAGAAGTCGTAGGCGGCCAGGATCGGGTCGGTCTCCGACTCCGAGAGCTGACCGAACGCCTGGAAGAAGACGCCCATGTACGCGGGGTTCGCCTGGAAGTAGTCCAGTGCGCCCATGCCGCGCAGCTTCGGCAGGTTGGGCTCGCCGGTCTCCACGGTGGTGAACAGGTGGCCCCACTCCTCCCACAGCAGCGGGTGGCTCATGAGCAGGGCGAAGCCGCGCATCGAGTCCGGGACGTCGTCACGGAGCTTGTCGGAAAGCGGCGTCTGCTCGAACCGGCCGTCCGGACGGACCGCGAACAGGCCGTGGCCGCTGAGCGCGCGCAGGATCCGGTGGGTCGCCTTCGCGTCGGCTCCGACCCGCTTGGAGATGTCCTCCACGGAGAGCGGCCCGTCGGCGAGGACGTCCGCGATGCCGAGCTTGGCCGCGACGGAAATCGCCTGGGTGACGACGGCCCCCTGAATGAGATCGAGCAGCGAGTACGAGAGCGACTGGTCGCGGACCTCGGACGATTCGGGCATGACTTTCCTTCCAGAGCGCCTTATTCGTGGATTCCAGACACTAGGTCGACGCTTCTCGGACCCGCAACTCCCGGCCTTTATTGAATTTTTTCCTCGAACGTTCAACCGGAGAATGTGGGCGGTTGAACGGAGTTACCTCCACCGGCACTCGACCGGTAATCCGGGCTTCTTTGTCAGCTTGTTCCGACCCTACATACACCCGGAGAAGGAGCAGGCGGAATGGCGGACAACGACCAGCAGGTGGCGCTGATCACCGGTGGGACGAGCGGAATAGGCCTGGCCATCGCCGAGAACCTCGCGGGCCAGGGGCTCACGGTCTTCCTCTGCGCGCGGAACCCCGAGACCGTCCGGGAGACGGTCGACAAGCTCCGGGCGGACGGCCACGCGGCCGACGGCCTGGCCGCCGACGTGCGCAAGCCCGAGGACGTCGCCCGCCTCGTCGACACGGTCGTGGAGCGGTACGGACGGGTGGACGTCCTCGTCAACAACGCCGGCCGCAGCGGTGGCGGCGCGACCGCGGAGATCGCGGACGAGCTCTGGTACGACGTGATCGACACCAACCTGAACAGCGTCTTCCTGATGACGCGCGCGGTGCTCAAGGCGGGCAACCCCGTCGAGCGCGGCTGGGGCCGGATCATCAACATCGCCTCGACCGGCGGCAAGCAGGGCGTCGTGCTCGGCGCGCCCTACTCGGCGTCCAAGCACGGTGTCATCGGCTTCACGAAGGCCCTGGGGCTCGAACTCGCGAAGACGGGCGTCACGGTCAACGCCGTCTGCCCCGGCTACGTGGAGACCCCGATGGCGCAGCGGGTGCGGCAGGGTTACGCCGCCCACTTCGAGACGACCGAGGAGGCGATCCTCGAACGCTTCGAGGCGAAGATCCCGCTCGGCCGCTACTCCACCCCCGAGGAGGTGGCCGGCCTCGTCTCCTACCTGGTCTCCGACGCGGCGGCACCCGTGACCGCGCAGGCGATCAACGTCTGCGGCGGCCTCGGAAACTACTGATCCCCGCCCGCAGAACACATCAAGGAGGACGACGTTGCCGCACGACACCCCGACCCCGGTGGACTTCTGGTTCGACCCGACCTGTCCCTGGGCGTGGCTGACCTCCCGCTGGATCCTCGAGGTCGCGCGGCAACGGCCCCTCGACCTGCGCTGGCACATCATGAGCCTGACCGTGCTCAACGAGGGGCGCGCCGACCTGCCCGAGCGCTGGCACCGCGACCTGGCCCTGCGCATGGAGCCGGTACGGATCTGCGCCGCCGCCGAGGACCGTCACGGATCCGAGGTGCTGGGCCGGCTGTACGCCGAACTCGGCACCCGGTTCCACCTGGCGAAGGCGCCCAAGGAACGGGCCACGTACGAGGCGGCCCTGGCCGCCTCGGGCCTCGACCCCGCCCTCGCCGACGCGGCCGGGTCCGACGCGTTCGACGCCGCGGTGCGCGCTTCGCACCACGACGGCATCGGCCGCGTCGGCACCGATGTGGGCACCCCTGTCATCGCGGTGGGGGACGTCGCGTTCTTCGGCCCCGTGGTGACACCGACCCCGCGCGGCGAAGCCGCGGTGAAGCTCTGGGACGGTGTGCTCGCCGTGGCCGCGACCGACGGGTTCTTCGAACTCAAGCGCACCCGCACCCGCGATCCGATCTTCACCTGAGGTCCACCGGTCAGTGTCCGGACGCAACCAGGGGAGCGGTCCAGTGGGTGCTCAGCCAGGTCTCCAGGGAGACGAGGTCCGGCCTGATCCGGCGCAGTTCGGGCAGGTCGGCGTGGTAGCCGTCACGCTCGAACCAGTCGAACATGTTGGCGAGGTCCTCGCGGGCCGCGCGCAGCGGCTCGATGGGCAGCTGCCGGAAGCGGGTCGGGACACCGGACACGGCCTCGAACGCCGCGGCCATCTGGGGTCCGGTCAGGTCGTCGCCGGCGATCTCGACCACCCGGCCGAGCCAGCCGTCCCGGTCCTCGAAGGCGTCCGCGGCGAACTTGCCGATGTCGCTCGGCGCGATGAGCTGCACCGAGGTCTCCGGGTCCAGCCACATGGACAGGACGAGCTCGCCCTCCACCGCGCGCGGGGCTATGTCGAGGAGGATGTCGTGGAACGCGACCGGCCGCAGCACCGTCAACGGCAGGTCCAGCGTCTGCAGGTACTGCTCGATCTTCAGCTTGCTCTCGAAGTGCGGGACCCGGGTGTCCCGGTCCGCGCCGCCGACCGAGCTGTAGACGAAGTGCCCCACCCCGGCGCGGACCGCGGCGTCGGCCACCGCCCTGCCCTGGCGCTCCTCCGCCTCGACCCCGCCCGGTCCCCGGAACGTCTGGACGCTGAACACCCCGTGGACGCCCTCCATCGCCGCCGCCAGCGACGCCTCGTCGTCCAGGTCGCCGCGGACCAGGACGGCGCCCGCCTCGGCGAGCGCCCGCGCCTCCTCCTTGCCCGGGTCGCGGACCAGGGCGTGCACGGTCCGCCCGCGCCGCAGCAGTTCGCGGGCCACCGCCCCGCCCTGCCGGCCGGTACCGCCCAGCACCAGGATCGTTCCCTCAACCGTCACTGTCTCTCTCCATGTCTGTTGTCCGCCGGGTCCCCGCCCGGCGCGACGATCGGTTGTGATGGCCGCGAACGGCCTCGGTCCGTCACGGGATCAGACCGCCGACATCACCTTCAGCTGCAGCAGCGAGTTGACGAACTCGACGAGTTCCCGGGCGGTGTTCATCAGGCCGACCTCGTCCTCGGAGAGCTCGACGCCGAAGTCCCGCTCGATCCTGCTGTGCGTCTCCAGCAGCGCGAGGGAGTCGTACCCCAGCTCGTCGAAGGGGCGGTCGGGCGCCTGCTCGAGCGGCAGCGCGTCCTCGGCCTCGCCCGCGCACTGGTGCAGGATGGTCTGGAGGTCGCTGATCGTGATCTGGAGCACAGCCATTCCTCTTCTCTGTTGATGCCGTTCCGCGCTACCACGGAACGGGTCCGTCGTCCGCCAGGCACGCGCCTGACGGGCCGGCCTCGTCCAGCAGGGCGAGCCGGACCGCGATCACCGCTCCTTCGGCTGGTGTCCGGTGACCGCGGTGGTGGTTGATGTCGGTGGCCACCACTCCGGGGAGGGCGGCGTTGACCTTGATCGGGGTCCCGCGCAGCTCTTTCGCGTACGCGACCGTGACCGCGTTCAGCGCGGTCTTCGAGGACTGGTAGGCGATCATGTCGAGGCCCGCCAGCGGGGACCCCGGATCCGAGTTCAGGGTCAGCGACCCCACGTGGCTGGACAGGTTGACGACGCGGCCGGCCGGGGAGAGGCGCAGCAGCGGCAGCAGGGCGTGGGTCACGGTGACCACGCCGAAGACGTTGGTCTCGTAGACCTCCCGCAGGTCGGCGGCGGTCGCCTCGCCCGACGCCCCGGTGAAACCGCCCGCGACGCCGGCGTTGTTCACCAGGATGTCCAGGCGTCGGTACCGCCGTTCGATCTCGCGGGCGGCCTCGGCCACGGAGGCCGGGTCGGTCACGTCGAGCCGGAGCGGTACCGCCGTGATGCCGTCGCCGGCCAGCGTGTCGGCTGCCTGCTTGCCGAGCACCTCGTCCCGCGCACCGACGAGGACGACGATCCCCTGCTCACCGAGCTGCCGCGCGATGGCGAATCCGATGCCCTTGTTGGCGCCCGTGATGAGCGCGATCTTCTCGACCGGCACGTCTTTTCCCTTCGTGAGGGGCGTTCTGCTTCAGGCGCCCCGTGAATTTCTCATGCCCGCAGATTAGTAAGAGGTGAAAGTCGGGGGCACCTCCTACATTGCCATTCGGTCCCAGCGTTCAAGCGTTCATGTCCGCGTTCAAGCACAAGAATTCCTCGGTTGAACGCTCCACCGGCGCACGCATTCGACTCATTGCGGCCGAACATGGCGCTGGGTAGCTTCACAACGGCCAACCATTGCCACAGCGCAGAAGGCCTGAATATGAAAACAACTGACGTCATAGTGGTCGGCGCGGGGCCTGTCGGCCTGATGCTGGCCGGGGAACTCCGCCTCGGCGGAGTGGACGTGGTCGTCTACGACAAACTGCCCGCACCGAGCGGGGAATCCCGCGCCCTCGGCTTCAACCGGCGGGCCGCCGAATCCCTGGGCCAGCGCGGGCTGCTCCCCCGGCTGGGCGAGTTCCGCTGGGGCCCCATGGGGCACTTCGGCGGGGTCCGCTTCGACCTCGGCATGCTCGACGAGGACCACAGCGGCGTGCTCGGTCTGTCCCAGGCCAGGACCGAGGAGGCACTGAGCGGCTGGCTGGCCGACCTCGGCGTCCCGGTGCGCCGCGGCCACGAGGTGACCGCACTGCGCGAGACCCCCGAGGGCGTCGTGGTCTCCTTCGCCGGCCCCGACGGCCCCGGCGAGGAGCACGCCGCCTACCTGGTCGGCTGCGACGGCGCGGGAAGCACCGTCCGCGCGCTGGCCGGCATCCCGGCGCCCGGCTGGGAGGCCACCCGGGGCATGTACACCGCGGAGATCACCGGCGTCGCCCTGCGCCCGCGTCCCATCGGCGAGCGCCTCCCCGGCGGCAGCATGGTCGTGTGCACACCGCTGGGCGAGGGCCGCTTCCGCGTCGTCATCCACGACCTGGCGCTGCCGGCCCGTCCGGACCCGGAGTCGCTGACGTTCGCGCAGGTGGCCGACGCGTGGCAGAAGCTCACCGGCGAGTCCATCCACCACGCGGAACCCCAGTGGCTGTGGGCCTGCGGCAACTCCGCCGCGCTGGCCGAGGAGTACCGGCGCGGCCGGGTGCTCCTGGCGGGCGACGCCGCGCACGAGATCCCGCCGCTGGCCGCGTGGGGACTCAGCGCCGGCCTGCAGGACGCCGCGAACCTCGGCTGGAAGCTGGCGGCGACGGTCAAGGGCTGGGCGCCCGAGGGTCTGCTCGACACCTACCACGCCGAACGCCACCCGGTCGGACGGGAGTTGATCCGCAACGCCCGGGCCGCGGCGAAGGTCTACCTCGGCGAGGACACCATGAACCCGGTCCGCGAGGTCATGGGCGAGCTGCTGGCCCACAAGGGAGCGGCGGAGCAGGTCGCCGGGATCGTCAGCGGCCTCGGCATCCGCTACGGCCTGGGCAAGGGCGACCACCCCCTCCTCGGCCTGCGCATGCCGCCGGAACGCGAACTCACCCTCCCCGACGGCACCCGCACCCGCATCGCCGACCTCCTGCACACCGGACGCGGCCTGCTCATCACCACCGGCAGCACGGCGGACAGCACCGCCGGACAGCTCGCGAACGACCTCGCCGACCGGATCGACACCGTCACCGGCACCTGGACCACCCCGCCCGACCCCGCCCTCGACACCGTCCTCATCCGCCCCGACGGCTACGTCGCCTGGACCTCCCCCGGCACCACCGACGACCTCACCGAGACCCTCCACCGCTGGTTCGGCACAGCCGGCGTCCCGCAGCCCGCCGACCGGTGACCGTGACCGGCGGCATCGACGGAACCCCCAGCAGAAGAGGAGCGTACGCATGGCCAGGGATGTAATCGTCGTCGGAGCGGGCCCGGTCGGGCTGATGACGGCAGGCGAGCTCAAGCTCCGCGGCGTGGACGTCGTCGTCTACGAACGGCTGCCCGCCCCGCCGCGGGAGTCGCGCGGCGCGAGCTTCACCAAGCGCACCGCCGAGTGTTTCGACCAGCGGGGCCTGCTCGGCCGGCTCGGCGCGACCGAGCCCGCCGACAGCCACTTCGGCGGGGTCCGCATCGACCTCGGCGGGCTGGCGCAGGACCACTACGGGCACCGGGGCATCTCCCAGTTCCGCACCGAGCGGATGCTGGAGGGCTGGGTGACCGAACTCGGCGTGCCGATCCTGCGCGGCTACGAGGTGACCGGCTTCCACGAGACCGACGGCGCCGTCGTGGTGACCGTCGACGGCCCCGAGGGCCACCGGGAGGAATCGGCCCGCTACCTGATCGGCTGTGACGGCGGGCGGAGTTCGGTCCGCAAGCTGGCCGGGATCGGCTTCCCCGGCACCGACGGCCGGCGCGGCTTCTTCACCGCCGACGTCACCGGCATCGACACCCGCAAGCGGCGGATCGGCGAGGACCTGCCGGGCGGCAGCATGGTCATGGCGATGGACCTGGAGAACGGCGTCACCCGGGTCGTGGTCCACGAGGCCGGCACGCCGCCGCGCGATCGGGACTCGCTCACCTTCGCCGACCTCGCCGATGCCTGGCAGCGGCTCACCGGCGAGTCCATCCACCACGGGACGTGCCGCTGGATCAGCTGCTTCACCGACGCCTCACGGGCCGCCGCCGCGTACCGGCGCGGCCGGGTGTTCCTGGCGGGCGACGCCGCGCACGTGCAGCCCCCGGCCATGGCGCAGGGCCTGAGCGTGGGCGTCCAGGACGCGGTGAACCTCGGCTGGAAGCTGGCGGCGACGGTCAAGGGCTGGGCGCCGGAGGGTCTGCTCGACACCTACCACGCCGAACGCCACCCCATCGGGGAGCAGTTGGCGCGCAACGCCCGCGCGGCGATCGAACTGCGGCTCACCGGAGAGGACATGGACCCGGTCCGCGACATCATGGCCGAGCTGGTCTCCCACGCCGACGCCGCCGAGCACCTGGCCGGCATGCTGAGCAACCTCGGCGTCCGCTACGACCTGGGCAAGGGCGACCACCCCCTGCTCGGCCTGCGCATGCCGCCGGAACGCGAACTCACCCTCCCCGACGGCACCCGCACCCGCATCGCCGACCTCCTGCACACCGGACGCGGCCTGCTCATCACCACCGGCAGCACGACCGACGCCACGACCGGACAGCTCGCGAACGACCTCGCCGACCGGATCGACACAGTCACCGGCACCTGGACCACCCGGCCCGACCCCGCCCTCGACACCGTCCTCATCCGCCCCGACGGCTACGTCGCCTGGACCTCCCCCGGCACCACCGACGACCTCACCGAGGCCCTCCACCGCTGGTTCGGCACGGCCGGCGTTTAGGGTCCAGCCGCCCTCGACCGGGGTTCGGGGGTTCCCGGAAAGACTGCCAAAACCTGTCCCAGCGCCGCCCGTCGGCGCGGGGACGGCTCTACGACACCGTAACCATGAAGGAGCTGGTGGAATGGCTGGGAGCGAACGGGATCAGGCGAGCGGCAAGCCCCATGTGGTCATCGTCGGGGGTGGTATCGCGGGACTGTCGGCGGCGTTCCATCTGCGCAACGAGCCGGTCCGGGTGACGCTCTTGGAGGGGTCCTCGCGGATCGGCGGGAAGCTGTCGGTCTCCGAGGTGGCGGGCGTCGCGGTCGACGAGGGCGCCGAGTCGCTGTACGCCAACCGCCGCAAGACCACCGGACTGATCAAGGAAGCCGGGCTCGGCGACCGCATCATGTCGGCCGGTGTCACCGCGTCGGCGATCTGGACCAGGGACGAGATCCGGCAGCAGCCCGACCGCCAGTTCATGGGCGTGCCCTGTGACCTGGACGACCTCGCCCGGTCCGGCGTGCTGTCCGCCGCCGGCCTCGACCGCGCGCGGCAGGATCTCGCACTGCCCTCGTTCGACCGGGACGGCGACGTCTCGGTCGCGTCGTACGTCGGGGGGCGGCTCGGCCAGGAGGTCGTCGACCGCCTCGTCGACCCGTTCCTCGCCGGTGTGTTCTCCGGCCGTGCCGAGGACCTGTCGTTCGAGGCCACGCTGACCCCGCTGGCCATGGCGGCCCGCAGTCACGTCTCGCTCGCGGACGCGGCGGGCTCGCTGACGCCGCAGCTCGCGGAGGGGGAGAAGCCGCCGCCGGTGAGCGTCGCCACCCTCGAGGGCGGGTTCGGTTCGCTGCCGCCCGCGCTCGTACGGGACGTACTGGCAGCGGCGCCGGACGCGTCGCTGCGCACCGGGGCGGCCGTCAGGGAGCTGGCGCGGACCGCGGACGGCTGGCGGCTGACGCTGGGCCCGGTCACCGACCCGGAGTACATCGAGGCGGACGCCGTCATCGTCGCGGTTCCGGCCGGCCCCGCGAGCCGGCTGCTCGCCGGGGTGCCCGGGACCGGCGCCGCCGTCTCGGCGCTCGCCGAGGTCCCGTACGCGAGCGTGGCCACGGTCACCCTCGCCTACCCCCGCGCGGCGTTCCCCGGCGGGCTCGCCGGCCGGGGGTACGCCGCCTACCGGGTGCCCGCGGTGGAGGGGAAGCTGGTCAAGGAAGTCACCTTCACGACGGTGAAGTGGCCGCACCTGGCGGGCGAGGTGGAGATCGTCCGCTGCGCGCTCGGGCGGTTCGGCGAGGAGCACCTGCTGCAGCGCGACGACGCCGATCTCGTGGCGGTGGCGGCGGCCGAGCTCGCCGCGGCCACCGGAGTGACCGGCGGTCCGGTGGCGACCCGGGTGAGCCGCTGGGACGACGCCCTGCCGCAGTACACCGTCGGCCACCTGGACCGGGTGAAGCGGATCCGCGAGTCGGTGGCGACGCAGCCCGGACTCGCGGTGTGCGGCGCCCTGTACGACGGCGTGGGCGTCGGCGTCTGCATGACCACGGCGCGCAAGGCCGCCGACCAGGTCCTCACCTGGCTGAAGAAGGAAGCCGCCACCCGTTCGGTCGCGGTCGGAGTCTGAGGAAAGCCGCCCGGAACGGATCCGTTCCGGGCACAGAAAGTGGCCGTGCCCGAGGATCGGGCACGGCCACTTCTCGTTTCCCTGTCAGCGGTCGGCGGTCAGGGCGGGTTCGGCGGTCAGCGGTCCAGGAGGGCCGCGAACACCTCGGCCAGGATCTGCTCCGGGTCCTCCCCGGCGTCCGTGCTGCGCCAGGCGACGTGGTGGTCGGGGCGCACCAGGACCGCGCCGGCGTCGGTGATCTGCCGGACGGCCTCCCACCCGCCGTCCACGTCGGCGTACTCGGCGCCGGTACCGGCGGCGCCGATGCGGGCCGTGACGAGCGGGACCGAGAACTTCTCGGCCACCAGCGCGGCCGCCTCGCACCACGGCGTGCCCTCGGGGCCGGTGATCAGCGCGAAGCCGGTCGTGCCGGTGAGGTCGAGCGTGGACAGGCGCTGTCCGTCCCGGGTGATCCAGGCGTGCGGCAGCCGGTGCCCGGGGCGGGACGTCGGCCGGTGCACGTTCCGCATGGGGACGCGGGCCGGCCGCTCGGTGCCGTCGGGGACGAGCGCGCCGTCCTCGTAGCCGAAGCCGACCTCCATGTCGAGCGACTGGCATCCGCCACGGTGGGTGTGGAAGATCTCCAGTGCGCGCGCCCGCACGGTGTCGCCGAGCGGGGACGGGTCGAAGTACGCCTCCAGCCGCTGCCCGCGGCGCCCCGCCGGTATGTTGTGGCCGGCTCCGATGGCGTCGATGACCACCTGGTGGTGACCGGCGGCGGAGACCGCCCAGTCGACGTTCTCCCGGCCCACGGGCCGGCGTTCGGCCTCGTAGGTGTCGATCAGGCTGTCGGGCGCGCCGCCGCCCAAGACCGCGGCCAGCTTCCAGGCGAGGTTGTGCGCGTCCTGGATGCCGGTGTTGAGGCCGAGTCCGACGGCGGGCGGCTGGCGGTGCGCGGCGTCACCGGCGATCAGCACGCGGCCGACCCGGTAGCGGTCGGCGAGGTGCGCGTGCACGATCCAGTCCGTCACCTTGTGGACGGTCACCTCCAGGTCCGGCAGGCGCAGGAGCTCGCGGATCCGGGGGATGACCGTCTCCGCGTCCCAGCGTCCGGGCGGGCCGGGGGCGAAGTGCAGGCCCCACTGCTCGCAGGCCTTGCCCCAACTCGGCCCCATCTCGATGAGGTTGCTGGAGAGGTCGGGGTCCTCCGGGCTGAGGAAGTGCGTGATGAGCGTGCCTTCCTCCCACCACTGCGACAGGTCGGCGGAGAAGTACGCGGTCGTGGTGTTGACCAGTCCGGGCGGGCCCTGCATCTCGATGCCGACCGCGGGGCCGACGAACCGGCCGCCGTCCGCGCCGATGAGGTACTGCGCCTTGACCGTGGTGGTCTCCCCGGTCTCGACGTTGCGCAGCTCGGCGAGGACGTGGTCGCCCTCGTCGGAGAAGGTGGTCAGCTCGTGGTGGAAGAGGATCCGCCCGGGATTGCGCTGTTCCGCGTGGCGGCGCAGGATCGGCTCGAGCCACATCTGCGGCAGCTTGGCGGGCAGGACGGGCCCGACCGCCGCGTAGGTCTCCTCCAGTTCGCCGCCGCCGAAGGCGTCCATCTCGTGGATCAGGCGCCGGTCCATCGGACCGTCACCCGCGAGCGTGGTCTGCCAGCGGACCTTGCCGAACATCTCCAGGGGCGCCGCCTCCGCGAGGACGTCCTCGGCGATTCCGTGCTGCCGGAAGATCTCCATCGTGCGCTGGTTGAGATAGTGCGCCTTCGGAATCCTCGACGTGTCCGGGTGCCGTTCCACCAGCAGATGATCGACGCCCTGGTCGGACAGGAAAACGGAGGCGGACAGACCGCATCCGCCACCGCCCACGATCAGGACCGGAACCTCGATTGCTTCCATATTCGCCCTTCCAGAAATTGACGGATGCCTTGCCTTCGCAGCCTGGCAAGGCCGTCTTCAGCTCTGGTCAAGAACGACTGGACTCCGCCCGCGCCGGCCGGTCCCGCGGACGGGGCCGGCCGGCGCGGGCGCGCGGGCCGGGCCGCGCGGGTCAGCCGAGCCAGACGCCGTCGCGCATGAGGCCGCGTCCCGCCAGCTCGTTCGCCTCCCGCCAGGCCTGCGTCCGCTGCGGCCGGATCCGGAAGTACTGGTAGGGATCGGCGAGTTCGCGCGGGTCGAACCCGGTCTTGGCCGCGAAGGCGTCCGCGGCCTCCTGGCCGAGCTCGGCGACGTCCACCGGCTCCGCGACGCCGTCGACGATCACGACGTCGCGGGTCGGGCCGAGGCCGAGGCGCACGCGGCCGTCCGCCAGCAGGTTGCGGCCGGTGACCGAGGCGCGCGGCGTCGAGATGAGGAACGCGGACCCGTCCCAGAGGTACGAGAGCGGGATGAGGTGGACTCCGCCGCCCGAGGCCCCCGACGTCGCGACCCAGAGGTCGACGTCGTTCTCGAGCCTCGCGCGCGTGTCCTTCAGCCTCTCCTCCAGCCCACGTGGTGCGTCCGTCATGCTTCCTCCATCGGTGTCATGGAGAGTCCCCGTCCGGGAGGTCTCCGTCGGTTGCCGGCCGGGCCTCGGGCACCGTGGCCGCCACGGCCGCCAGCGCCCCCACGGCCTCGCGCACACCGATCATGTCGTGTGCCCGGTGCACGACGAAGCGCACGTATCCGTTCGGCAGCGGCAGGACGCGAACGCCGTGGCCGGCGAGGCGCTCGGCGCACGCGTCCGGGGCCAGTCCGCGCAGCCGCGCCATGACGATGTTGGTCGGCCGCGGCGGGCGCATCAGTACGGCGCCGGGCACCGAGGCGAGCCCGGCGGCGAGCGCGGCGGCCGTGTCGTGGTCGGCGGCCAGGTCGGGCAGCCGGCCGAGCGCGACCAGTGCGGGCGCGGCGACCACTCCCGCCTGGTGGAGGGAGCCGCCCAGCCAGGTCCTCAGCTCGCGGGCGCGGTCGACGTACGCGCGCGTCCCGCACAGCAGCGCGCCGACGGGCGCGCCGAGCCCCTTGGAGACCGAGAAGGCGACGCTGTCCGCGGGCTCGGCCAGCCGCGCGGGAGGGACCCCGAGCGCCACGGCCGCGTGGGCGAGCCGGGCGCCGTCGAGGTGGAAGTGAGCGCCGTACCGGTGGGCCAGCGCGGCCACGGAGCCGGTCGCCGCGGCGTCCAGGGCGTTGCCGGAGCGCATCATGCTCGTGTTCTCCAGGGACACCACGGTCGGCGCGCCCGCTCCGGCGGCGAGCAGCGCGGCCAGGACGTCGAGGTCGGGCAGGCCGTCGGGGCGCTGCTCCACCGGCACCAGCTCGACCCCGCCGAAGCGGCGCAGGCCGTCCGCCTCCAGGAACGCCATGTGGGTGTCGGCTCCGGTGATCAGCCGCGGCGCGGGCGATCCCGGCGTACCCGGCGGGCCGGACCGGGCGAGCGCGGCGAGCGGGGCGAGCAGGTTCGCCATCGTGCTGGTGGGCGTGAGCAGCGCGGCCTCGGTGCCCAGCAGTCCGGCGACCGTCTCCTCCAGCAGGGCGACCGTGGGATCGTCGCCGTACACGTCGTCGCCGACCTCCGCGCCGGCCATCGCCGCCCGCATCCGCGCGTCCGGCACGGTGCGGGTGTCGCTGCGGAAGTCGAGCCGTGGGAAAGCGGCCCGCGCCATCGCGGCCTACCGCCCCGGCCGGTGGGCCACCCAGACCGCGCGGGGCCTGGTATAGCCCTCCACCGCGTGGATGCCCAGCTCACGGCCGTATCCGGACTGGCCGAGACCGGAGACGCTGACCGACTCCTCGGTGTCGCCCCAGGTGTTGACCCACACCATGCCGGCGCGCAGGGCCCGGCCGAAGCGCTCGACGCGGTCGGCGTCCGAGGTCCAGACCGAGGCCGACAGGCCGTACGCGGTGTCGTGCGCGAGGGCCAGCGCCTGGGCGTCGGTGTCGAACGGCACGACGGACAGCACCGGGGCGAACAGCTCCTCGCGCCAGGCGCGGCCGTCGGCCGGCGCACCGTCCACGATGACCGGGTTGACGTAGAACCCTCCGTCGAGATCGTGCAGGACCCCCGAACTGCCGGGCGGCAGGATCACCTTCGCGCCCCCTGCCACCGCCTCCTCGACCACGTCGGCCGCGCGGTCGGCGGCCGCCCGGCTGATCAGCGGGCCGAGATCGGTGCCCGGGTCCTGCGGCGGGCCGACCCGCAGGGCGGCGGCCAGCTCGGCCACGCGGCCGACGAACTCGGTGTGCACGGCCCGGTCGACGATCAGGCGCGTCCCGGCCACGCACATCTGGCCGGTGTTGCCGGTGAAGCCCGTGACGACGGCCCGCGCGGCCGCGTCGAGGTCGGCGTCGCGGAAGACCACGACGGGGCTCTTGCCCCCGAGCTCCAGGGAGACGGGCCGCAGGCCCTCCGCGCAGCGTCGGGCGACCTCGCGCCCCGCCGCCGTCGAGCCGGTGAAGGAGACCATGCCGACGGCCGGGTGGTCGCACAGCACCCGGCCGGTCTCGGCGCCGCCGTACACGGCGGTGAGCACGCCCTCGGGAAGGACCGCGGCGGCGCGGTCGACGAATCGCCGGGTGGAGAACGGTGTCTCGGGCGCCGGCTTGACGACGACCGTGTTGCCGTACGCGAGCGCCGCGGCGATCTTCCAGACGGCCAGCAGGAGCGGGTAGTTGTTCGGGGCGATCGCCGCGCACACCCCGACCGGCACCCGGTCGGTGTAGGTCCGCATGCCGGGGCCGCTCGGGTGGGTCTCCCCCACCGGGTACCGGGCCGCCGCCGCGAACCAGTCGACCACCCGGGCCGCGAAGTCCACCTCTCCGAGGGCGCGTGCCGTGGGCTTGCCCGCGCCCTGCCGCTCCAGTGCCGCGAGCTCGTCGCGGTCCTCGCGCAGCAGGTTCCCGAGCTCGCGCAGGAGGCCGGAACGGCCGGCCGGGGAGGTGTCGGCCCAGACCCCGCGGAACGCGGCGTCCGCCCGGGCCACGGCGTCGGCGACGCCGGGCGCACCGGTGTCCGGCAGGCGGGTGACGGCCCGGCCGGTGGCGGGGTCGAGGACCGGCCGGCCCGCGGCGCTCATCCCAGTACCTCGGCGTTGCCGGCGAGCCGCAGCGCCGCGTCGATCTCGGCGACCAGGCCGAGGAACGCCTCCCGCCCCAGGTCCGTCCCCGCGCTGCCGAGCAGCCTGAGGTCGTACCCGTCGGGGTGCTGCCACCAGGCGTCGCAGGCCCCGTACCGGGCGTCGACGTAGCCCAGGTGCACCGGGCGGCCGTCGAGGTCGCGGACCTCGACGGCGGCGGGGTGCTTGTCCCGCGCCGGCGGGAACGCGAGGCGCCCGCCGCCGGTGCGCTGCGCGGTCAGGCGCAGTTCGCCGCCGGACGGCGAGGCGTAGACGACGTCCAGCTCGCGCACGTCCGCCCCGTCGCCGAACGTCGCGGCGCTGTCGGCGCGGAACCCGCCGGCCGACACCGGCACTCCCTGCTTGGTGAGGAACGCGGTGACGTCCCCCGACGGGATCCAGTCGCCCTCGTGGTCCCGCCCGCGCCGGTGGAAGGAGAAGACGCCGGTGGGCACGGACACCATGTCGGCCGCGTGCCGGGCCCAGTAGCTCAGGCCGCGGAACGGTGTGGCCAGCACGCTCGCCACGACCTCCGGCACGGCCGGCCGCAGCGCGGCGAAGAGCGCGACGATCTCCTCGTCGGAGAAATCACCCTCCAGCACCGAGAGTTCGACCGTGGTGCGGGCCATCCGGGCGCTGCCGGCCCGGTGGCCGAGGTAGTCGGTCCCGAGCCAGGCCACCCGGCCCTCGCCGATCTCGAACGGCCGGGTCTCGCTGCCCCACAGACACGGGTGGTCCGCGGCGGGGAAGGCCCAGTCGTACAGGAACTGCTTGAGGCGCAGCCTCCGTCCGCCGCCGGAGATCTCGGTGCGGTAGCCGGACGGGTTGGCGTCGCTCCACGGGCTGCGGCCCTCGGCGTCGACGCGCCCGGGGGGAGCCTCCCGGCGGATGGTCCCGACGCTGGTGTCGCAGCCCTCGGGCAGCGCGGACGGCCGCCACACGACGAAGTTGCACCCGTCCTGGGCCGCCTCCTCCGCGATCACCGGGGGGACCGGATCAAGATCGGCCGCGCTGCCCAGGATCTGCCAGCGCCACTGCGGGACGGAACTGCTCACCATGACTCCTCGGATCGGTCGTGAACTCCGCGAGGTGGTCGAGCCAGGCGGAGGTGGAGGCCAGGAACATCCATTCCCCGACGCCGAGTTCGGCGCGGAGTGCGGCCGGAACGGGCGGCAGCCCGAAGGGGGTTCCGATGCCGTCGGCGAGTTCGGTCAGCCGGCGGACGTAGCCGGGGTCGGCGGGGCTGGGGAAGCCCTGCTTGCGGCGCAGCCGCACCGATTCGGGCAGCAGGTCGCCGAGCGCGGCCTTGAGGAGCCCCTTGTGCGTGCCGGGCTTGTTGGTGTCCTTCAGGTGCTCGGGGCAGCGGAAGGCCAGCTCGGTGAGGGTGACGTCCTGGAAGACGGGCCGGTCCTCCAGGGTGAAGGTCGCCGAGGTGACGTCCACCATGTCGTTGACGTACACGAGGAAGCGCCGCATGAGGTGGTGCCGGCCGCGCTTGAGCGGGGACGCGGTCTTCAGCGCCCGGTACTCGTCCATGGTGCGGGCCCAGACCCGGTCGGTGACCTCGGTCATGTCGACGCCGAGTTCCTGGGCCATCCAGCCGACGAGCCGGGCCCAGACGGGCCGTTCCTCGGCGTGCAGGAGGTGGGTCAGGTAGTGGCGCCCGTGGATGTAGGTGGGGGCGAGGGGGTCGACGACGGGGAAGTAGCGGCCGTCCTGGTAGCCCCAGAGCTCGTCGGCGCCGTGCCCGGAGTAGACGACCACGTTCCCGTCGGCGGCGATGGTGCCGTACAGGTGGTGCATGGCGAGTTCGGCGCCGTGCAGCAGCGGCCGCATCAGCCGGGTGGGCAGGACCGGGACGAGGCGTGCGGCCGTGCTCTGGTCGAGGTCGCAGACGGTCAGCGGGACGCCGAGGCGTGTCGCGACCTCGGTGGCGTAGGTGACGTCGTCGCCGGAGCCGCCGATGCCGTCCTGGTAGCGCAGGACGTAGCCGTCGATCGGGGTGCCGTTCGCGGTGAGGCCGGCGACGATCGCGGTGCTGTCGACGCCGCCGCTGAGGACGGCGGCCCGGGGCACGTCGGAGACGGACCGCTGCTCGACCGCCCGGTCGAAGGCGGCCCGGATCTCGTCGGCCTCGATGGGCTCGTCGACGGAGATCGGCTTCCAGTAGCGGTGGGCGCGCAGGTGCGGCCGGTCGATGATCAGGTACTCGGCGGGCTGGAGGGACCTGATCCCGCGCAGCCAGGTGTGGTCGTCGGCCGCGTCCATCCGGATCCAGGAGCGCAGCACGAACTCCTCGGGCTCCACCTCGGCGGTGATCAGCCCGGTGCGCAGCAGGACGCCCTGTTCGGAGGCGAAGACCAGGCCGCCGTCGACGTGGGCGTAGAACAGCGGCTTGACGCCGAAGTGGTCGCGGGCGAGGACGACCCGGCCGGTGGTGGTGTCGTGCCAGGCGAGCGCGAACATCCCGTCGAGGGGCCGCAGCGCGGGGCCGGGCTCGTCCTCGCGGCAGATCTGCTGGAGGACGAACTCGGTGTCGCAGCTGGTGCGGCGCGGCCACAGCGGCGGCGCGGGCGAGCGGGAGCCGTAGACCTCGCCGTTGTGGACCAGGACGATCCGGCCGGTGGGGTCGGTCATGGGCTGGTCGCCCGCGTGGGAGCGGTCGCGGATCGCGAGGCGGGTGGCGCAGAGCATGACGGTGCCGCAGTCGGAGACGTACGGGGCGCAGGAGCCCTCGCCGCGGTGGGCCATCGACTGCGTCATGGTGCGGCCCAGGGCGTCCAGCCAGGCGGGGTCGCGCCGCCCGTCGAGGCTGATGAAGCCCGCTATACCGCACACGTGCCGACCGTCCTTTCCGCCCAGACGTGGCGGAGTTCCGCCAGGGCGTCGGTGAAGACGTGCTCGATGCCGTGGTGGCCGCCCTCGTGCTCCCGGTACTGGTGGGGCACTCCGTGGGCGTCGAGGGCGGCGTGCAGGGCGCGGGCGCCCCAGTGCATGCCGTAGTCGTCGCGCTGCCCGACGCTCAGGTGGAGGTGGTCGAGCCGGCCGAGCGCGTCGGCGTGGTCGTCCAGCATCCGCACGGGGTCGTGGGTGAGCCAGCGCTGCCACACCTCGTCACGGAAGACGCCGGTCTCGGGGTCGCAGGGCAGCGCGTCGGACGGGCTGGTCCACGGCTCGTCGGCGTAGCACATGCCCATCGCGATGATGCTCATGGCGACCATGAACGGGACGTCGATCGGGCCGGTGGAGCGGCGGGCGAGCAGGGCGTCCATGCCGCCGGCGGCCCTGATGGTGTCGAGGGCGCGCGGGACGAGCGGCAGGTAGCTGTGCTCGAACCCGGCGTCGGGCGAGCAGGCGATCACCGAGCCGAAGAGGTCCGAGGTCATGCCGGCCACGAGCGCGCCGTAGCCGCCGCTGGACTTGCCGCCGACGGCGCGCCAGCGCGGCTCGGGCCGGGTGGCGAAGCGCCGGTCGACCTCGGCGACGACCTCGGCGAGGTGGCCGGCGTAGCGGCCGGAGGATGCGGAGTCGATGTACTGGGAGCCGCCGTAGGCGGTGGTGCCGTCGGGCACGACGAGCAGGGCGGGCGGCACCCGGCGGTCCGTCATGGCCTCGCGGAGGCGGTCGGCGACGGAGGGGCCGAAGGCGAGGGCCCTGCCGGAGAGGCTGGGGTGGGCGCCGAAGCCGGGCAGCCAGTAGACGACGGGGAACGGGCGGATGCCGTCGTACCCCGGCGGCAGGTGCACCTCGACCCGGCGGTGGTACGGGTCGCCCAGCGGGTTGTCGCGCAGGCAGTCGCTCTCGTGCTCGAACACGACTGTTGCGGGGGCCTCGCTCATGCGCGGCTCGCCTCCCGGAGCTCCCGCTCGACGTGGCGGGTGTAGAAGGACGGATGGTGGAAGACGGCGGAGAGCAGGACGCCGTCGCTGGCCCACAGGCCGAAGGAGCTGCCGAAGAGGAGGTCGGCGCCGAGCAGGGCCTCCAGGGTGCTCGCCGCCGTCTCGGTCCAGCCCTCGGCGCCGGTGACGTGGTCGCGGGCGGGGCCCGCGCCGAGTGCGGTCACCCGGCCGGAGACCGGGTCGAGGAGGTAGGAGGTCTCGTCGCCCGTGTCCTCGTACAGCGAGACGACGTGCCGTCCGGCGCCGTCGTCGAGCGCCCGGTACCAGTAGTCCGTGGCGACGAGCAGGTCGAGGAGTTCGCGGAGCATCTCCTCGGCGGGACGGCTCTGTTTGCCGTACCGGTCGAGGGAGGCGTCGAAGGGCGGCACCACGGTACCGGGGTCGAGCCGCACCGCGGCGTAGACCGCGTCGAAGTCGTACGCGTCGGGTGCGACCGGCCCGTCGACCAGGGCGGCCTCGCCGTCGGCCACGGAGAGGACCTGGCCGGGGCCCCAGAGCAGGCCGTCGCGGCCGCGCTCGGCCAGCCGCTCCAGGGCCTCGGCCGGGGTGAAGGGGAACATGGTGCGGTTGCACCAGTCGTAGTCGCGGTCGGTGTCGCCGCTGACGCGCCAGCCGAAGGAGGAGGGCACCGTCAGGCGGGCGGGGAGGCTGTCCACGTACCGGTCGAAGTTGGCGACGGCGCGGGCACGCACGCCCTGCGGGTCGGTGAGCGGGCGGCGTTCGGTGAGCACGCCGGGCGGCGAGATGCTGTGCGTGGGCACCAGGACGACGTCGAGCCGCGGCGCGTCCTCGCGCCGGAAGGCCTCCACGGTCGCCTCGTGCAGGAGCGCGTCGCCGCAGACCATGACGGCCGCCTCCGCGGTCTCCACCAGCACGCTCATCTCGGGGAAGGAGACGGCGGACGGGAAGGTCCGCAGGGTCGCCCCGCCCAGGGTGACGGTGTCGCCGGGCGTCACCGGGTGCAGCCGCTCGAAGCCGAAGCGGCGCAGCGTCCAGGAGATCGCCTGGTGGCCGAGGCCGGAGGCGGTCAGCGTCGGCGGGACGGGGCCCGCGGGGTAGACGCAGGTGACGCCGGCGCTCTGGCGCGGGCTGTCGTCGAAGTCGACGTCGGCGCCGTCCACCAGCCGGCCGAGCGAGGGGAAGTGGTGGTGGTCGAAGTGGTGGTGGCTGAGCACCACGTAGTCGACGCCGTCGTCGAGGACCCGGCGGACCAGGTCGTCCTCGAGCGGCGGATGGTGCTCCCAGAAGCGGTCCAGGCGCTGGGTGAGCCACGGGTCGAAGAGGATCCGCTCCGTCCCCGTCTCGACCAGGACCGCGGCGTGGCCGAGCGATGTCAGACGCATCAGCCGGCCGTCTCGTACACGCACCGGAAGCCGACCTCCATGTGCCGGTCGGTGATCAGGTCCTTGCCCCGGTAGAACGTGGTCAGGCAGGCCGGCGGGGAGGTCCAGGTGCCGCCGCGCAGGACGTGGAAGGCCTCCTTGCGGTTCATGAAGTCCAGCGGGTGGCGTCCCTTGAAGAAGGGGTCCATGTCCTCGCCGGTGTAGAAGTTGGTCCGGGTCAGCTCCCAGACGTTCCCCGACATCTGCAGCACGCCGTACGGGCTGGCGCCCTGCGGCAGCGCGTCCGCGGGCAGCACCGGACGGGCCGGGTTCTCCCCCTGCTCGATGGTGACCAGCAGCGCTTCGAGGGAGTCGAGGTCGGCCACGGCCTCGCCGAACGACCGCTCGACGTAGTTCACGCGGTCGGGGTCCCACTCCTCGCCCCACGGGTAGCGGCGGCCGTCCACGCCGCGCGCGGCCTTCTCCCACTGGGCCTCGCTGGGCAGCGAGCCGCCGGCCCACTTCGCGAAGGCGTGGGCGTCGTACCAGTCGATGCCGACCACGGGGAGTTCGGGGGCGTTGAAGCGCGGGTCGTGCCAGTGCGCGGGACGGTGCGAGCGCTCCAGCGGCTGGTCCGGGTGGTCGAACCCGCCCGAGTCGCCGACCTCGTCCAGGAACTCGCGGTAGCGCGCGTTGGTCACGGTGGTGCGGTCGATATGGAAGGCGGGCACGTCCTCGGCGCGCAGCGTGGTGTCGTCCTGCGCCATGCGGAAGGCGTCCGGCTGCTCGTTCGCGCCGATGATCGCCGGTCCGCCCGGCACCAGGACGACGTCGTCGTTGCGCCGGGGGCGCTTGCGGGCGGCCTCGATCCTGGACCGCATCTCGGTGAAGTACTCGTCCTCGAGACGGCGGAGTTCGGCGGGGTCACGGGTGCCGAAGACGGCGATGAGGGCGCGCTTGGTCAGCGCCGCGCCGCAGCCGACGGGCTTGCGGGCCCAGTCGGGCCGGGTGAAGTTGCTGGGCCAGCCGGAGATGCGGATGAGGTCGGGGACCGCGGCGGCGATCCGGTATTCCGTGATGACCTTGAGCGCGGTGAACGCGACCCAGTCGACCGTGTCGTGCGTCGCGGCGGCCACGGCGGCGTCGGCGGCGGGGGCGCCC
Source organism: Streptomyces sp. NBC_01294 (assembly GCF_035917235.1). NCBI lineage: Bacteria > Bacillati > Actinomycetota > Actinomycetes > Kitasatosporales > Streptomycetaceae > Streptomyces > Streptomyces sp. NBC_01294. Next base: position 5,288,259 of record NZ_CP108423.1, on the reverse strand, counting down.
GCGTGATGCTTCGCCAGCAGCCGCACCGCACCGGCGCGCACCGGCCACTCCGGGTGGGTGACCACGAGGCTCTCCAGCAGCGGCACGCCGTCGGCGGCCTGGCCCTTCTCCTCCGCCAGGGCGACGACACGCTCCACCGACGCCCAGTAGCGGTCGTCGGCGGAGTCGTCGATCACCAGCATGTCGGCGGGAATGTCGATGACTTGTGAAACGCGATTACCTACCATCTCAACCTCTCTCAGGACGACGAGCCGCCCGTACGGAATTCGATCCGTACGGGCGGCGCATTTCGCTGATCAGCGGACTACCACTTGCTGGTCTCCTGCTGCGCGTCACGGGTCTCGATAAAGTCACGGTCGCTCATTCTTCACTCCCTTCTTCGTGTTGTTCTCATGTGGCCTACTGGCCTCATGGACCGAAAGCATAAGCACGGCGCGGAACACGCGACAACGGCCGGCGCCGCGAACGAAGAGAAAGAGCATTCTGCGATATGTGGGAGTAGGTTCGCGGCGATCCGGACGTAAGGAAAGGGACAGAAGAATGGTTGACAGCGATTCCCGTGACCTGCGGGAGAACGGGTTCGTACGGCTCCCCGGGCTGGCCGGCGGCGACGCGCTCGCGAGGCTCCGCGGCGCGGTGGGCCGGCTGGAGGAGCTCACGCGCGAGCGCACGGTCTCGACCGGGGACTTCGTACTGGAGGCGCCGGGCATCGGCGGATGGGCGGCCTGGCAGCAGGGCGGCGCCGGGGCCCTCACGGGGGTGCTCCGGTCGGCGGACCGCATCCACGTGCACGTGCCCGAGTTCGACGCGGTGCAGCGGGAGCTGGGGCTGGCCGACGGGCTGGTCGCCGGAGCGGCCGGCGGCCCGGGCGAGCTGATCAACGCCTTCCTGTGGGCGAAGCCGCCCGTGGTGGGCTCGGCGAAGCCCTGGCACCAGGACATGGCCTTCGCGCCGCCCGGCTTCGCCGCGCGGGAGCAGGGCATCGTGACGATCTGGATCGCCCTCGAACCCGCCACCGAGCGCAACGGCTGCCTGGAGTTCTTCCCCGGCTCACACCTGCTCGGGCTGCTCCCGCACACCGGGGACCGCGAGCGCCTGCCGGGCGAGCCGCCGCGGGAGGGGGCGGTGGAGCCGCACGTCGCGGACGAGCACCTGCCGAGGACGGGCGAACCGGTCGCCATGCCCCTCGACGCCGGTTCGGCCGTCCTGTTCGACGGTCTGGTGCTGCACCGCTCGGCGCCCAACACGACGGCGACCGAGCCGCGCACCGCCGTCAGCTTCGTCTACAAGGTGCCGCAGCCGTCCTGGGCACGGCGGGAGCCGGCCGCGGCCCGGCCGTGACGTTCGACTGCGGCGGATCCGCGGTCGAACGGCGGGGTGCGGCCGGCGGGGTGCGGCCGGCGGGGTGCGGCCGGCCCGCCCGTCCCGTCCGTCCCGTCCGGTCAGGCGCGGGCCGCGTGGTCGAGGACGTAGAACGCGGCGCCGTCGAGGTGGCGGATCGTGTTGAGGTCGCGCTGCACGACCTCGTCAAGGTCGTGCAGCAGCGTCACGATGACCGGGTAGGTGAGGTCGTCGACCGTCGGGTGGATCTCCTGGCCCGGTTTCACCGGGGTCGCCAGGGCGTGGAAGCTCTCCAGCTCCTCGATCTCCTCGATGCCGCGGTACGCGCCGAGCACGCCCTCCACCGGCGAGACCATGCCGGCGATCGCGCTGTAGCGCCGCACGTCGTACGGGATCGCGGCCCGGGCGTGGAACCGCTCGGGCCGCAGGTAGGCGTCGACGGTCCACTCCAGTTGCGACTCGCCGATGCCGAGGCCGGCGCCGGCCGGGATACCGCCGCCGGCGATCCGGGCGCCGACCTCCACCAGGCACGGCCCGGTCGGGGTCATCCTGATCTCCAGGTGGGCCGGCCCGTACCGGATGTCGAGGGCGTCCAGGACCTGGAAGGCGTACTCCGTCAGGGGCTCGACGACCCGGCTCCCCGAGTCGATCAGCGAGAGGGCGTCGCAGAGGTCGACGACCCCGTTCGCGCTGACCCGGCTGGTCCGCCAGACGTCGCACACGTGGTGGCGGCCGTCCCGGCTGACCGTGTTCACCATGTACTCGGTGCCCGGCAGGTACTCCTGCGCCACGGCCCCGTTGTTGGGCTGGGAGAAGACGTCGTCGGCGTCGGCGAGGGCCAGGAAGGCGGCGACGGACTCCTCGGGGGTGTCGCAGAAGGAGACCCCCTGGCTGCCCGCGCTGCGCGGCGGCTTCACGACGACGCGCCCGCCGAGCCCGCGGTGCCAGGCGGCGAGTTCGTCCGCGTCGGTGGCCCGCAGCTGGCGGGCCGCGCGGAGCCCGGCGGCGCGCACGGTCTCGACCATCAGGTGCTTGTCGCGGCGGGCGGCGCTGAGGGCCGTTCCGTTGCCGGGCAGGCCCAGGCGCTCCGCCAGCAGGTCCGCGAGCTCGACCCCGACCTCGCCCCCCGAGATCACCGCGAGCGGGGCGAAGGCCGCCACCGCCTCGACCGTGGCCGCCAGGTCGCCGTCGTGGACGATGTCGGCGACGAAGTCCTCGGGGACGAAAGGAGCCGACCGGTAGACGAACGGCACGTCGGTCGTGCTCTGCACGCGGACGACGGAGCACCCTTGCTCCCGGAATTCCAGAACGAGTGAACGGACTGCCGCATAGGCATCGACGATCACGATGTACGGGCTACCCTCAATGGCTGCTGTCATATGTTCAACGATAGACAGACTTTCCCCTCGCCGAAATCTGTTCAGCTCTGCCATCCTCCAGCCCTTGGAGGGGTACCTGATGACACTTTTTCCTGCTCGTTTCCGCTCGCCGCATTTCACTCCCGCATTGCTGTTCGTCAACACCTGCGGGAGTTTTCTGCTTCTCGTGAGCCTGTCCACGCACGTGGGGTCGGTCACCGGATCGGGCCTGCTCGCCGGCGCCGTGCTGAGCGCGCCGTGGCTGCCCGCGCTGCTGCTGGCCGGGCCGCTCAACCGGCTGCTCGCCCGGCGCGCCCCGGAGCGGCTCGTCCGGCTGGCCGAGGCGGCGAGCCTGGTGCTGACCGCGGCCGCCCTCCTGGCGCCGGGCCACGCACTGCTCGCGACCGCCACCGCCCTCGTCCTCGCCCGCGGGTTCTTCGAGACGGTCACCCGCTCGGCCACGTCGGTCGTCCTGCGCGGCGCCGTCGCGGCGCAGCGGCTGGACCGGGCCAACACCGTCGCCGAGATCGGCAAGCTGACCGGCCTCAGCGTCGGCGCGGCGCTGGCCGGGCCGGCCGCCTCGGTCTTGCCGCTCCGGGGCCTGATCGCGGTGAACGTGGCGACGCTGGCGCTCTCCGCGCTGCTCGCGTGGGCGCTGCCGGCGCCCTCCGGGGAGGCTCCCGAGCGTGCCCGGGACGCCGCGGGTTCCGCAAGCGGTACGCGGCTTCGCGTCGAGGACCCGGTGCTGCGCCGGCTGTTCGCCCGTTTCCTGCTCGTGGCGTTCTGGCAGGGCTTCCACACGGTGGCCGTCACCGTGATCCCGCTCCATGTGCTGGGTGGCGGAACCCGCCTGGTGGGCCTGTTCGTCGCGATCTCGGCGGTCGCCGTCTTCGCCGGCTCGCTCGCCGCCCTGCCGGCCCAGCAGTACCTCGGCCGCGTGCCCTCGTCCGTCTGGGCCGTGCTGCCCATGCCGCCGCTGCTGGCGGCGGTCCTGGTCGGCAGCACCGCCCCGACGCTCGTGCTGTACGCGCTCTTCCTCGTCCTCTTCGAGATTGCCTACGTCCACTACAACAACCGGCTGCTGGCCGCGGCTTCCGCCGAGGAGCTCGCGTCCGTGGTGACGCTGCGGGCCACGCTGCTTCCCTCGGGCGTGGCGGTGTCGATCCTGGTCATGGGCACGCTCTGCGACCTGGTGGGCCCGCTGCCCGCGGCTTTGGCGGTCGCCGCCGTCACCTTCGCGGTCACCGCCGCGACCGGCGAGACCCGGCAAACCTGGAGAAGATCCGTAGCCGACGCGTGAGCATGATGGCAGGGGCTCGGAAAGCGTGGCGTCGCCCGTGAACTCCCCACCCCTGAAGCTAAGGAAGTCCGTCGTGCGCGTTCTCATTGTGCCGTTTCCCTTTAAGACGCACCTGTTCAATCTGATTCCGCTGGCATGGTCCCTCCAGACGGCCGGGCACGAGGTCCGCGTGGCCGGATGGCCGGACCTGCTCGACGACGTCACCGGGGCCGGGCTGACCGGCATCGGCGTCGGCCCCGGCGAGAGCGCGGAGTTACGCCGGGCGCGCGACCAGCAGGCCCAGCGCGAGAAGAGGACCGCGCCCGCCGCGGCAGCCTCTCCGCAGGGCGGCCTCGGCCCGCTGTTCGACGTGCGGCCGGACCGCGACCGGCTGAGCTGGGAGCAGGCCACCTGGGTCTTCGACAGCCTCGTTCTCCCGCAGGCGCGGCGGTCCAACGACTCGATGATGGAGGACCTGGTCGGCTTCGCCCGGACCTGGAAGCCCGATCTGGTGCTGTGGGGCGCGAAGGCGTTCGCCGGCGCGGTGGCCGCCGCCGCCGTGGGCGCCGCGCACGCCCGGGTGCTGTACTCGGTCGACGTCTACACCCGCATGCGCGAGGACTACCTGCACGCCCAGGCCCTGCAGCCGCCGGAGGACCGCGCCGACGGACTGCGCGACTGGCTGACGGGCTGGGCCGGGAAGTACGGCGTCGAGTACTCCGAGGACCTGGTGAACGGGCAGTTCACGATCGACCCGCTGCCGGAGGCGTTCCGTCCCGACCTCCGGCCGACCACGCTCCCCATGCAGTTCGTCCCCTACAACGGGCCGACGCTCATGCCGGCGTGGCTCGCCGAGCCCCCGCGGGCGCCGCGGGTCCTGATGACGTTCGGCGACGCGGTGAACGACGGGCCGGTGCGCCAGCTGCTGCCCGTCGAACGCATCCAGGAGATCCTCGACTCGGTGGGCGACCTGGAGATGGAGCTGGTCCTGACCCTCCCGAAGGAATCCCAGGACCAGCTGCGCGACGTACCGGCCAACACCCGCCTCGTGGAGTCCGTGCCCCTCGCCGACGTCCTGCCGACCTGCGCCGCCATGGTGCATCACGGCGGGACCTGGTCGTTCGGCTGCGCCCTGCGCTACGGCGTCCCCCAGCTGCTGGTCAGCCGGGCGTTCGACGTTCCGCTCAAGCTCCAGTGCCTCGACCGGACGGGTGCGGGGCTCGCCATGAAGCCCGCCGACGTGGACGGGCCCTCGGTCCGCGCCGCGATCGTCCGCCTGCTGGAGGACGGGACCATCCGGGCGAACGCCCGCCGGCTCCGCCAGGAGGTGCTCTCCATGCCCGCCCCCAACGAACTGGCGCGCACGCTGGAGGTCCTGGTCGTCGCCCACCGGGCCGGCGCGGCAGCCGCCGCGCGCTGACCCGCGAGGAGCGGGCCCCGCATGCTGCTCATGCGGGGCCCGCTCGGCGACGCGTGGCGTCACATGGCTTCACGTGGCGTCGCGTGCGCCGGATCAGACCGTCGGCACCGGGTCGGCGGCCGCCTGGCAGGTCGCGTCGACGCCCCACTTGGAGGACGGCCGGGTGCCGTCCCGCAGGTAGTTGCTGACGTGGGTGTTCAGGCAGGCGTTGTTGTTCGCCGACAGGGCGGCGCCGACGCTGTGGCCGCCCTGCTCCAGGATCAGCCGGGAGTTCGGGAACAGCAGGTGCGTCTCGAAGGCGCCGAACAGTCCGTGCGCGGTGTCGAACTGCGGCTGGATCAGCAGGACCTCGACCGAGCCGTTGCCGACCTTCTGCGGCGTCTGGGCGGGCGCCGGCCAGAAGGCGCACGGCGCGGTGTACCAGGCGTTGCTCCAGGTCAGGAACTTGGCTCCGATGGCGTGCTGGCTGGAGTACGCCGCGCTGTACTGGTTCCAGTCCCGCGGCCACGGACCGTCGGTGCAGTTGACCGCGTTGGTCATCGTGTGGCGGTTCTGGTGCGGGAAGCCGGGGTCGGAGAAGTTGGCCTTCAGCGAGGTCGCGTCGTTGTTGACGACGAAGTCGGAGAGGATCTTCGCGCGGTTGAGCCAGATCCAGTGGCGGTAGACGACCGGCTCGAAGACGTCGGCCCATTCGGCCGGGCCTATCTTGCCGTCGACGGGCGCCGTGCGCAGCCGGTCCTGGCCCTCGTAGTACTTCGCCTCGACCTGGGCGGCGGTCGTGCCCAGGTGGTAGACCGAGTCGTACTTGGCGACCCAGGCGAAGAAGATGTCGGCGTTCTGCTCCGACGTGAAGTTCTTGCCGAGGTGGTTCGGGAAGCCCACGCCGCCCGGGCTCGCCACGCTGTCCAGCAGCAGCCGCTGCACGCGGTTCGGGAACATGGAGGCGTAGACCGAGCCGAGGTAGGTGCCCCAGTCGGTGCCGAAGTAGGTGATCTTCTCCTGGCCGAACGCGATGCGCATCTGGTCCAGGTCGCGCGCCGCGTCCTTGGTCGTCATGTGGTTGAGCACGTCACCGTACTTCTGGCCGCAGCTCTCGGCGTACGCGCGGGCCCGGTCCACCCACGCCTGCTCGGCGGCGGGCGAGGCCGGCACCGGGTCGGGCAGGGCATGGCCCGGGTTGATGTACGAGGGGTCGCAGACGAGGGCCGGCTCGCTGGCCCCGACACCGCGCGGGTCGAAGCCGATCCAGTCGTAGGCGGCGCCGACGTCGGCCGCCAGGCCGGTGGTGCCCTTCGCGTACCGGGTGGGCAGGTCGCGGCCGATGCCGCCGGGCCACTGGCCGCGGTTGAGCACCACGACGCCCTTGTACTGGGCGTCGGCAACGGTGTGCTTGGCCCTGGTCAGGGCCAGGGATATCTTCCGGCCGGCGGGCTCCGCGTAGTTGAGCGGCACCTGTATCGAACCGCACTCCAGCCCCTTCAGCATGGGGCCGAGGTTCGGGTCGTTCTCCGGACACGGCGCCCAGGCGACGCTTCCGGCGGTCGGCGTGACCGTGTTCTCCGCCGCCGACACCGGGGCGACGGACGGACCCAGCAGACCGGCCACGATCACCGAGGTGACCAATGCGAGCTTTTTCACGTGATTCCCCTTCTGGATGCAACGCGCTCGCATCCTGACAAGGGCCTCTGCAATTCCGGTCAAAGATGGCTGGAACCCCACTGGAGTGAGCAAGAACGGAGAAGCATCACGTCTGGGAAATTCCCTACCATGCGGTAACGAGAACTCAACCCCAGGAGAGACCATGGCTGACCCTGCCGTCCAGGGAATCAAGACCGTGCTGCATCCCGTCGCGGACCTGGCAGCAGCCAAGCAGGTGTACACCGCACTGCTCGGCATCGAACCGCAGACCGACCAGGACTTCTACGTCGGCTTCGACGTCGCAGGTCAGCACATCGGACTGGTCCCGGGAGCGGGCACGCAGGGCATGAGCTCACCGGTCGCCTACTGGCACGTCCGGGACATCCAGGCGAAGCTCGCCGAGGTGACCGCGGCGGGTGCCACGGTGCAGAACGCGGCGGCCGATGTCGGCGGCGGCCGCCTGGTGGCCACCGTCACCGACATCGACGGAAACGTCCTCGGACTGATGCAGGACCGCTAAGTCGGCGCGATTCTCGAATCCCCCTCGGATCCGCCTCGAATCCCCCTTGATTCCCCGTCGAATCTCCCTCGAATCCGTCGCGAGTCTTCTTCGAGGCGTCCTCGAGGGGGATTCGAGTGCCACGCCCCAGGCTCGCCGGATGGGGGCCGGGCAAGGGCGGTCCCCATCCGGAGAGATGGAGACACGATGAGCAAGGACACCCGGACGGACGGGCAGCCGTCCGAGCCGAACGCCGCCAACAGCCACGACGTGATCCGCGTGCTCGGTGCGCGCGTGAACAACCTCAAGGACGTCAGCGTCGAGATCCCGAAGCGTCAGTTGACGGTGTTCACCGGGGTCTCCGGTTCGGGCAAGAGCTCGCTGGTGTTCGGCACGATCGCCGCGGAGTCGCAGCGGCTGATCAACGAGACGTACAGCGCCTTCGTCCAGGGCTTCATGCCGTCGCTCGCGCGGCCCGAGGTCGACGTCCTGGAAGGGCTGACGACGGCGATCATCGTCGACCAGCAGCGGCTCGGCGCGGACCCCCGCTCCACGGTCGGCACCGCCACCGACACCAACGCGATGCTGCGCATCCTCTTCAGCCGGCTCGCCACCCCGCACATCGGCCCGCCCAGCGCGTACGCCTTCAACGTCCCCAAGCGGACGGCGAGCGGGGCCATGAAGGTCGACAAGGGCAAGGGCGAGCGGATCGTCGTGAGCAAGGCCGTCTACCACGGCGGCATGTGCGCGCGCTGCGAAGGCCGCGGCACGGTCTCCGACATCGACCTCACCCAGCTCTACGACGACTCCAAGGCGATCGGCGACGGCGCGTTCACCATCCCCGGCTGGAAGCAGGACAGCTTCTGGACCACACGGGTCTACGCCGAGTCCGGCATCCTCGACCCGAAGAAGCCGATCCGCGAGTTCACCAAGAAGGAGATGCAGGACTTCCTCCACGGTGAGGCGGTCAAGGTGAAGATCGACGGCGTCAACCTCACCTACGAGGGCCTGATCCCGAAGATCCAGAAGTCGATGCTGTCCAAGGACAAGGACTCGCTGCAGCCGCACGTCCGGGCGTTCGTGGAGCGGGCGGTGGCCTTCGCCGCCTGTCCCTCATGCGAGGGCACCCGGCTCAGCGAGGAGGCCAGGTCGTCGAAGATCGACGGGGTCAGCATCGCCGACGCCTGTGCCATGGAGATCAGGGACCTGGCCGCCTGGGTGCGCGCTCTGGACGAGCCCTCGGTCGCGCCGCTGCTGGCCAAGCTGCTGTTCACCCTGGAATCGATCACGGAGATCGGACTGGGCTACCTCTCGCTCGAACGCCCCGCGGGCACCCTGTCGGGCGGCGAGGGTCAGCGCATCAAGATGATCCGCCACCTCGGCTCCGCGCTCACCGACACCACCTACGTCTTCGACGAGCCCACCACCGGCCTGCACCCCCACGACATCAGCCGGATGAACGACCTGCTGCTGCGGCTGCGCGACAAGGGCAACACGGTGCTCGTCGTGGAGCACAAGCCGGAGGCGATCGCCATCGCCGACCACATCGTCGACCTCGGCCCGCGCGCGGGCGCCGGCGGCGGCCAGGTGATGTTCGAGGGCTCCCTCGAAGGGCTGCGCGCCAGCGGCACCCTCACCGGCCGCCACCTCGACGACCGGGCCACCCTCAAGGAGACGGTGCGCACCCCCAAGGGGCACCTGGAGATCCGCGGCGCCTCGACGCACAACCTCCGGAACGTCGACGTCGACCTCCCGCTCGGCGTGCTGTGCGTCGTCACCGGCGTGGCCGGCTCGGGCAAGAGCTCGCTGATCCACGGCTCGGTGGCGCGCAGGGACGGCGTGGTGGCCGTCGACCAGTCGCCGATCAAGGGGTCGCGCCGCAGCAACCCGGCGACCTACACCGGCCTGCTCGACCCGATCCGCAACGCCTTCGCCAAGGCCAACGGCGTCAAGCCCGCACTGTTCAGCGCCAACTCCGAGGGCGCCTGCCCCACCTGCAACGGCGCGGGCGTCATCTACACCGACCTGGCGATGATGGCCGGGGTCGCCACGACCTGCGAGGACTGCGAGGGCAAGCGGTTCGAGGCGTCGGTCCTCGACTACCGCCTGGGCGGCCGCGACATCAGCGAGGTCCTCGCCATGCCCGTCGACGAGGCCAAGGAGTTCTTCGGCGCCGGCGAGGCGCGCGTCCCCGCCGCCCACCGGATCCTCGAACGCCTCTCCGACGTGGGCCTCGGCTACCTCGACATCGGCCGGCCCCTCACCACCCTGTCCGGCGGCGAGCGCCAGCGCCTCAAGCTGGCGACCCACATGGCGGACAAGGGCGGCGTCTACGTCCTCGACGAGCCGACCACCGGCCTGCACCTCGCCGACGTCGAGAACCTGCTCGGCCTGCTCGACCGGCTGGTCGACGCGGGCAAGTCGGTCATCGTCATCGAGCACCACCAGGCCGTGATGGCCCACGCCGACTGGATCGTCGACGTCGGCCCCGGCGCCGGCCACGAGGGCGGCACGATCGTCTTCGAGGGCAGCCCCGCCGACCTCGTCGCCGCCCGCTCCACCCGCACCGGCGAACACCTGGCGGCGTACGTCGGCCGCTAGAGCCCCGGTCAGGGGGTGGTCGGGGGGTGGTGGCGGGGCGATACCCGCCACCACCTCTCGGCGTTTTCAGCGGTTGAACCGGCAATCTGAAAGGTGCCCGGATTCCGTCGACTCCTTAGCGTGAATTTCACGGCATCCATCCCCCTCATCGAAAAGGGTCAATGCACATGCTTCGAGCGTGGAATTCCGATTGCGATGTGGTCACATGAGAATCCTCGTCACCGGCGGAGCCGGATTCATCGGCTCGCATTACGTACGGACCATGCTCGACGGGGGATATCCGGGGTACGAGGACGCGCACGTCACGGTTCTGGACCGGCTGACCTACGCGGGAAACCGTGACAACCTCCCCCTCACCCACCCGCGGCTCAGCTTCGTACAGGGGGACATCCTCGACCGGGACCTGCTGCCCTCGGTGCTGGAAGGCCAGGACGCGGTCGTGCACTTCGCGGCCGAGAGCCACGTGGACCGCTCGATCCGGAGCGGCGCGGCGTTCGTCCGGACCAACGTGGAGGGCACGCAGGCCCTGCTGGAGGCCTGCCTGGCGGCCGGCGTCGAGCGGGTGGTGCACGTCTCGACGGACGAGGTGTACGGGTCCATCGAGGAGGGCAGCTGGACCGAGGAGTCCCCCCTCCTGCCCAACTCCCCCTATGCCGCGTCCAAGGCCGCCTCCGACCTCATCGCCCTGGCCTACTTCCGCACGCACCGGCTGAACGTCTCGATCACCCGCTGCTCCAACAACTACGGCCCCTACCAGCACCCCGAGAAGTTCATTCCGCTCGCCGTCACCCATCTGCTCGAAGGACGCCCCATCCCCGTCTACGGGGACGGACAGCAGGTCCGCGAGTGGCTGCACGTGGACGACCACTGCCGGGCCGTGCACCGCGTGCTCACCGGGGGCCGGGCGGGCGAGGCCTACAACATCGGCGCCGGCACGGCGGTGGCGAACCTGACACTGGCCCACCGGCTCGCCGAACTGTGCGGAGCCGGCCCGGACATGGTCCGGCACATCACCGACCGCAAGGGGCACGACCGGCGCTACGCGCTGGACCAGAAGAAGATCGAACAGGAGCTCGGCCACCTGCCGCTCACCCCGTTCGACGAGGGCCTGGCGCAGACCGTCGCGTGGTACCAGGACAATCCGCAGTGGTGGAAGCCCGTCAAGGAAGGCGGTGGTCGGCCGTGAGCGCCCCGACCCGACTGGTTCCGCGGTCCCGCGCCGGGATCACCGAACGGCTGGCCCTGTCCGCCGCGACGCCCGAGGGCGTCCACATCCCGACGGCCGACGTGCCGGGCTGGCTGAACTTCCACCGGCTGTTCTGCGGCACGGCGATCCGGCGGATCCCGTTCGCCGAACTCGACCACTGGTCGTTCGCCCCGGAGAGCGGCAACCTCGGCCACAGCAGCGGCCGGTTCTTCACCGTCGAGGGCCTGCACGTCGTACGGCCCGAGGCCGAGTGGCAGCAGCCAATCATCGTGCAGCCGGAGATCGGCATCCTCGGCATCCTGGCCAAGGAGTTCGACGGGGTCCTCCACTTCCTCATGCAGGCGAAGATGGAGCCCGGCAACCCCAACCTCGTGCAGCTCTCCCCCACCGTGCAGGCCACCCGCAGCAACTACACGAAGGCGCACGGCGGGGCCGAGGTGAAGTACCTGGAGCACTTCGTCGATCCCGACCACGACCACGTGCTCACGGACGTCCTGCAGTCCGAGCACGGCGCCTGGTTCTACCGGAAGCGCAACCGCAACATGATCGTCGAGGTCGAGGGCGACGTACCCCTCCACGACGAGTTCCGCTGGCTCACCCTCGGGCAGATCGTGGCGATGCTGCGCCTGGACAACATAGTCAACATGGATGCGCGCACCGTGCTGGCGAGCGCTCCGATGGCCCCTCCCGAGCAGGGGGCGCTGTCGTCCGACTCCGACCTGCTGGCCTGGTTCACCGGGGAACGGGCCCGCCACGACATCATCACCCGCCGCATGCCCCTGCCGGAGATCGCCGGCTGGCAGCAGGACGAGCACTCCATCAGCCGGGTCGACGACAAGTTCTTCCGGGTGGTGGCGGTGTCCATCGAGGGCGCCGGCCGTGAGGTCGCCGGCTGGACCCAGCCGATCATCGAACCGGTGGCGCCCGGCATCGTCGCCTTCGCCTACCGCGTCTTCGACGGGGTCCCGCACGTCCTGGTGCACGCGCTCGTCGAGGGCGGCTTCCTGGACACCGCCGAACTCGCGGCGACGGTGCAGTACGTGCCGGCGAACTACGCCCACCTGGACGCCGAGCACCGTCCGCCCTTCCTCGACCTGATGCTGAACGCGTCCCCCGACCGCATCCGCTACTCGGCGACCCACTCCGAGGAGGGCGGCCGGTTCCTCAACGCCGAAAGCCGCTACCTGATCGTCGAGACCGACGAGGCCACGACCCCCGCGGAGGCGCCCCCGGGGTTCCACTGGGTCACACCGGGCCAGCTGAGCTGGCTCGCCGGGCACAGCCGCTACGTCAACGTGCAGGCCAGGACCCTGCTCGCCATCCTCAACTCGGGCGCGGCCGACTGCACCCACCTGTCCGTCTGAGTCCCCGCACGACGACGAGGCCCTGTCTGGTGGTCCCCCACCGGACAGGGCCTCGTCGCGTGTGCGCCGGCCGCCTGCGCGTACCCGTACCCGTCCGCCCGTATCCGCCTGCCCGACCCCGTACCCGTCCGCGTCCCCGTCCCCGTCCGGGAACGACAACGAGGCCCTGTCCGGTGGGTCTCCACCGAACAGGGCCTGGGACGAGGTGTGCTACCGGACGGCCGTGGTGAGCCGCGAGGTCATAGGGGTCCACTTCTTGGGGTTGATGCGCCAGTCCACCGGCTCCTGCTTCGTGGCGACGTTGACGCGGTTCCAAAGGTTGACCAGCCCGATGTGCAGGACCACGGCGCCGAGCTCCACCTCGTTCCAGTGCTTCGCGGCCTCGTTCCAGACCTCGTCCGACACCGGGTCCACGCGGTCGTTGATGCGCGTGGCGGCCTCGGCCAGCGCCAGCACCGAGCGCTCGGCGTCGGTGAAGCAGGTCTGCTCCCGCCAGGTCTCCACCAGGGGCAGACGGTGGTCCTCCTCCCCCGCCTCCTCGAACTCGCGCTTCTTCACGGGAATCTGAACCGGACGGCCGTTGATCTGGCTCACCCGCAGGTGGATGAGCACCAGCGTCTGCAACGGCACGCCGACATTGTTGACGGCCTTGACCAGCGCGCGCATGGGCGGCAGTACATCGGGAACGACCAGCGACGGGTTAGGCATCCGCGGCGACATCTTTAATTCTCCTTCGGATTGGGATCAGTAAACAGCTTGCCCGCAGGGCTGCCTTTTCTCAACTTTGCGAATTCGGCGGCCAAGTGAATTTCGGGCTTCCGGCGGCTTGGGCGAGTGCGTGATGAAGTCGTTTGTCGGGCGTGTGCCCGGCTTCCCATTGCACGCCGATCGCGAAGGGATGATCCGTGACTTCGACGGCCTCGACCGTCCCGTCCTCCGCCCAGCCGGTGGCGGTGAGGCCGGCGCCGAGCCGGTCGACGGCCTGGTGGTGGTGGCAGGCCGATTCCGGCTCGTCCTCGTCGAGGACTCCGGCGATCCGGCTGCCCGGCTGAAGCTTCAAGCGGTGGTGGCCGAGCGTGAAGGACGGCGTTCCCGGACGGTGGCCGTCGTGGCCCGTGACGTCCGGCAGGTGCTGGTGGAGGGAGCCTCCGTGCAGCACGTTGAGCAGTTGCATGCCCCGACAGATGGCCAGGACGGGCAGCTCGGCGTCAAGTGCCGCCCGGACCAGAGCCAGTTCGACGCGGTCGGCGTCCGGGCTCATCGCCCGGGTCACCGGGTGCGCGGCCTCACCGTACAGCGCCGGATCCAGATCGGGGCCGCCCGGAACCAGCAGGCCGTCGAGCCGGCCGACCAGGCCTTCGACGCCGGGCAGCAGCGGGAGCAGCAGGGGCGTGCAGCCCGCCTCGGACAGGAAGGCCACGTGCGACTGGAGCGCGAGGCTGACGACCAGGTCACTGCCCTGGAGCGTGACCGGCGCGGTCCGCGCGCAGATCCCGATCACCGGCCGCCCGGCGCCGGCCGGATCGTTCATGGCTGAATTCATGACCACCCTCGTGGGTTCCGGGTTCAACTGAGGAGAATGCGCAGATGAAACAACCGCTTCCGCGGACCGTCATCGACGTCAAAATAGCCACGTCGGTGAAGCGGAGGCCATCGTTCAGATCCCGGGCGTCAGGGCCTACTGAACGGAAACGTACTCCTGGTACCAATGGCAGGTGGCAAACATTTTATGCCCCGCATATCTCTCGCAGCCCATCTAACGAGGTGCCCATGATCGAGGCCAAGAACCTCACGAAACGCTACGGCGACAAGACCGCGGTGAACGACCTGTCGTTCACCGTCGAGCCCGGCCGGGTCACCGGCTTCCTGGGCCCCAACGGCGCAGGCAAGTCCACCACGATGCGGCTGCTGCTGGGGCTCGACCGCCCCGACGGCGGCAAGGCCACCATCAACGGCGTGGCCTACCGCGACCTCCCGCAGCCCATGCGGGTGGCCGGGGCCCTGTTGGAGGCGCGCGCCGTCCACACCGGCCGCAGCGCCTACGACCACCTGCTCTGCCTCGCCCAGACCCAGGGCTTCGGCAAGCGCAGGGTCCAGGAGGTCATCGACCAGGTCGGTCTGGCCTCGGTGGCGCGCAAGCGGGCCGGCGGTTTCTCGCTCGGCATGGGGCAGCGACTCGGCATCGCCGCAGCGCTGTTGGGCGACCCGGCGGCGCTGATCCTGGACGAGCCGGTCAACGGTCTCGACCCGGAGGGCATTCTCTGGATCCGCAACCTGATGAAGTCGCTCGCGTCCGAGGGCCGCGCCGTCTTCGTCTCCAGCCACCTGATGAACGAGATGGCCGTCACCGCCGACCACCTCATCGTCATCGGCCGCGGCCGGCTGGTCGCCGACTGCTCCACCCAGGAGTTCATCGAGGCCAGCACCGAGCAGTCGGTCCTGGTGAAGACCCCCGACCGGGCGCGGCTCGCCGAGCTGCTGAAGGCCGAGGGCGCCACCGTCACCGACGCCGAGGACGGCGACCTGGACGTCGTCGGGATCGAGGCCCCCCGCATCGCCGAACTCGCCGCCGCCGGCGGCCTGGTCCTGCACGAGCTGTCGACCCGGCGCGGCTCGCTCGAGGAAGCCTTCATGGAACTGACCAAGGACGCCGTCGAGTACGACGCCGCCGTGCCCACCGCCGGAGGTGTGAAGTGACCACCCTGACCGCCTCCGCCTCCACGTCCGCCGCCGCCGAGGCGAACAAGCCGAGCTTCGGGCGGCTGATGCTCTCGGAGTGGACCAAGATCCGTTCCGTCCGCTCCACCGTCTGGTCCCTCGCCATCCTGATCGTGGTCACCCTGATCTTCACCGCGCTGTTCATGCAGATGGGCGTCGCGAACTGGGACAAGAGCGACCCGGGGCAGCAGGCCGAGATGCGCCTCGACCCGACCGGCACCATCCTCGGCAGCGGCATCCTGCTCAGCCAGCTCGCCGTCTGCGTGCTGGGCGTGATGGTCATCGCCTCCGAGTACTCCACCGGCATGATCCGGGCGAGCCTGCTCGCCGTGCCCAAGCGGGTGCCGGTGCTGCTGGCCAAGGCCGCGGTCTTCGGGCTGCTGGTCCTGGCCGTGGGCGAACTGACCGCGTTCGGCTCGTTCTTCATCGGCGCGCCGATCCTCGGCGACAAGGCCCCGGTCGCGATCGGCGACCCGGGCGTGTTCCAGGCCGTCGCCGGCACCGGCCTCTACCTGTCGCTGGTGGGCCTGTTCGCGCTCGCCGTCGGCGCCATCATCCGCCACACGGCGGCGAGCATCACCGGCGTCATCGGCTTCGTCCTGGTGCTCACGCCGATGGCGGCCCTGCTGCCGGGCAAGGTGGGCACGTACGTCTACGCGTACCTCCCCACGCAGGCCGGATTCATGATCACCCAGCAGCAGACCCGCGTGGGCGACGTGCTGGGGCCGTGGCAGGGCATCGGGGTGCTCGCGCTCTGGACGGCCGCCCTGCTGGCCGTCGCGGCGGTGCTGCTGCGACGCAGGGACGCCTGACCTGGCAGAAGACGCCTGACCCCCGCCCCCACCGCGGGTGTTCGCCGAACCGGCGGACACCCGCGGTGTTGCGTTTCCAGGGAGCGTCCACCTGCCCTCGACTACAGCTACAGACCCCCCTGCGACGCTCGTCGGCAGCGGCAGCAGAGAGGGAGTAAACGGAATGGCTCAGAGTAACGGTCAAGCCGTCTTGATAACGAGTTCTTTCAGCCCCGTCAGGATGGAGAGCGCCGAATCATCGACCCGCAGCGAATTCGATCTCAAGAATTTCGAGAAACTGCCGGCACGCGATGTCCCCGTCCACGCACTGTCGGCGGGGGTTTCCCTCCGTCAGGACGGAACGGACGCCGCTCACATCCAGCTCCTCATCGACGCGGCGGGTTCGGCGGAATTGCCGCCCATCCTCGTCCAGATCGACGGCTACCGCGTCATCGACGGGCTGCACCGGCTGGAGGCCGCCCGGCTCCGGGGCGACGACATCATCAAGGCGCGCTTCCTCGACTGCTCGAACTCCGAGGCGCTCGTCATCGCCATGAAGGCGAACGGCTCGCACGGACTGCCGCTGTCGAAGCCCGACCGCGTGTCGGGGGCGCAGCGCGTCCTGGGTTCCCACCCCGACTGGTCCGACCGCGCCATCGCCGGGATCACCGGGCTGAGCGCGAAGACCATCGCGTCGCTGCGCGACCGGTCGGGGGACGGAACCCCGCTCGACGGCAAGCGGATCGGCCGGGACGGACGGCGGCGTCCGGTGGACGCGGGCGAGGGCAGGCGGCGCGCCGCCGAGTACATCACCGCCCATCCCAACGCCCCGCTGCGTCAGGTCGCCAGGGAGACCGACGTGTCGCTCGGCACGGTCCACGACGTGAGCGCGCGGCTGCGGCGCGGCGACAGCCCCGAGCGGGACGGGCGCCAGAGCGCCGTCGTGCAGCCGCAGCCCATCCGGCCCGTGCAGTCCGTGCCGTACATGCAGCCGGTCCAGCCCATCCAGTCGGTGCAGTCGGTGCAGTCCCTCCAGTCCATGCAGGGACTGGAGCAGGACGACGAGGCGGCGACGCACGGCGCGACGGCTCCGGGCGGTGCCACCCGTGCGCCGCTCCGGGTGGCACCGAGCGCCGACGCTGCGCCGGCGCAGCGCAGGAACCACACCGAGGCGCCGCCCGCGTGGGCGACGGTCGCGGCCAAGATGGCCACCGACCCCGCCATCCGCTACACCGCGGGCGGCAGGGGGTTCCTGCGCTGGATGCAGCTGCACGCCACCGACCCCGACGAGGACTGGCGCGAGCTCGTCGACGCCGTCCCCGCCCACTGGGTCGGCGTCATCGCCCCGATCGCCGAGCGGATCGGCAGGGATTGGAGCCTCCTCGCCGAGCAGCTCAAGTCCAAGCAGGAAATGGTGCAGTGATCCCCCGCGATCACGGCCCGGACGGCACCGGTGCCGCGGACGCCACCCGGAGGTGGCCCGCGGCCTGGCGCCGTCCGGCGGGCTCCGGAGCCGGATTGACGGAGGCGCAGCCGGGGTGGGTCATGACGGTGGCCGGGGGGTCGAGTTCGGGCAGCGCGAGCAGGATCGGCGGGTCCGCCGGCCGGCACGGACGCAGCCGCACGGCCACGCTCATGACGCTGTCGTCGGCCACGGTCACGGTCATCGCACCGTGTCCCCCGACCAGTGAAGTCCGCCGGGCCCGCCGGTCGGGCCCGATGCCGTCGGCCACCGCCACCGCGAGCAGGTGCCAGCTCCCTTCGGGGATGTCCTTCAGGGAGTAGCAGGACGGACGGCCGCTCGGCACGTCGACGACGATCGAGGCGACGGACGGATGCTGGACGATGGGCGTGCGGAAGGCTCCCAGGAACACGCGGGCGTTCCCGTGGCCCTCCGGCAGACTGATCGTCCCCGCGACCATGCCGGATCCCGGCCACGGTCCCGGCTCCGGTCCCGGCAGGCCGCCCACCCCGTCGCGTGCCAGCCGGCGGTAGCGGCTGGGAGACACTCCGACACTGGCCGTGAAGGAGTTGGTGAAGGAACCCAGGCTGTTGTACCCGACCGCGTAGGAGATCTCGGTGATGCTCATCGAGGTCGTCTCGATCAACCGCTTGGCGTGGTAAATGCGGATGGCGGCCAGGAACCTGCCGGGGGTGAGCCCGGTCTCCTCTTTGAAGAGCCGTGCGAAATAGAAGCGGCTGAGCAGGGCACTTTCGGCGATCTCCGTGAGGGTCAGCGGCTCGCCGTACCGCTCCCGAATGCACTCGATCGCCCTTTCTACTGCAGTATCCATACGCACCTCACTACGTGTCGACCCACGCAGCAGTGTGATGCGCAAAGATCGTGCACAACTCGAGTAACGCTCGTGCCCCGTGCGTTCAACCATGTACCGGCGGACCGTTCACGGGAAATACGATTCGAGCGTGCCTCGGCGCCTGACATCGAGCGTCGCGCAGTGGAATGATCCCTCGAACGGTGCGTAGTGGAGCAGGTCACACGAGATCGGCTCGAAACCCCATTGTTCGAGCGCGCGCAGCATGGCGGTGTGGTGCCGCTCCGCGATGACCCGTTTTTCGTCGAGCATGAGAATGTTCAGGCTGAGCCACTTGCCGCACATCGAGGTTACTTTGAGCAGGCGGCCGTCGATCGGGTCGGGCTCGGGGGCGACGAGGACGTCCCAGGAGTCCAGGACGTCGGGCAGGTGGTCGACGTCGATGTATTCGGGGTTGACCAGTACCTTTCCGGGCGCGAGCAGCAGGAACGTCGTGTCGATGTGCATGGGCGTGCGGCAGCGGCTCTCGATCTCGTGGATGCGGTAACCGGGTCCGAGGTGGCGGCGCAGCCACTCGATGCCCATGCGATTGGTGACATTGCTCCGCGTGACGAAAAGATCGCGTCCCGCGCGCACGAAATCGGCCGCGTCGAAGACCGGCTCGAATTCGGTGAGAATGTAGCGCATGGGCTCGTCGGCGCCGGGGATGCGGAAATCCGGATCGAACAGCGCGTCGGTGAGTTCGGGCTTGGGCGCCGCCGTCCAGCGCGCGCCGCGCCGGAAATAATCCTTGAGGATCTCACGATAGGAGTGGGTCTCGAAATAGCGGCACGGCCATGCCATCGGCGTCTCGATGATCTCGTCGCCGATGACGAGCATGCTGTCGCGCGGGCAGGTGTTCCCGAATCCCCGCGACGACCATTCGGGAGTGGCGAAGCGCTGCCTGTGGTCGACCGCGTCCGGCTGCCTGACCGTCACGTCGAAGGATTTCAGGAGGGCGATGAACGCGTCGAGTTCGCGCTGCGCCGGCTCGATCAGCCTGCGCGGATATCTGAATCCGGCCGACAGTCCCTGCAACCGCGCCGCCCACGGGGGGATGTTGCAGGACACGACGGGATGGCTGCCCGGGATCGTCGCGCCGTCGAGGCGCCCGACGATGACCTCCTCCAGCGGGTCCCATTCGTTGTGGGAACCGATCGGCGAACCGGAGGGTTCGGCGGTGTCCTGCTGCTGCCCGGCCGCCGCCGGGCCCGGCATCACGCGCAGTCCCCTGCTCACCGGCTCTTCATCACGGAGATCGTCACTCACTGCATCCCCCGCCTTCCTCGGACGGATGGAACGGTGAGGGGCCTTCCCCCTCCTGCCCGGGCGGCTTTCCATTCGGCCCGTAGGCAAACCTCACGGGCGAACCCGCAGGTCAACGACCCGGTGCGGCGCTGGGCGCGCTGACCGGGGCGTGAGCCGGGTACGGGGGCCCGGGTACGGGGGCCCGGGTACGGGGGCCCGGGTACGGGGGCCCGGGTACGGGCCCGGCGTGGGAGCTAGCGCGGGGGAGCCGGCGGCGGCTCGGGCAGCGGGTCCGGTCCGGGGACGGGCCTGGGCACCGGCCTCGGTGTGTGCGGGTCGCCGGGGAAGGGGTGGGTGGGAGGCACCGGGCCCGATCCCGACGGGAGCGGCCGGGTCGGCAGCCCGGTCCTCGCGCGCTGGTTCTTCTTCGTGTGCATGCATGCGTACGTCATGGCGAATCCGGCCGATCGCAGCGGAATGCTTTCCTCACTCTTGCCCCTGCCCGCTCTCGTCCGGCCGAACCGCCGCCGTCCCGCGTCCCCCGGGCGCCCCCGCGCGCTCCGCCGCCCGGGTGGCCCGTCCGTCGTGTCGTGCGGCGCCGCACGGGCCGCGGTACGAGGATGTGCCCGACGTTCCCCGACTCGGCAGGAGCCATCCCGTGCTCGAACGAAAGCGCCTCAAGGGCGGCAAGGACCACACGGAGATCACCTTCCTCCTGCCCGCGGACACCCCGCCCGGGCCGGTCAGCGTCGTGGGTGACTTCAACGACTGGCGGCCGGGTGCCCACGAGCTGCGCCCGCGCAAGGACGGCACCCGGGCGGTCACCGTCGCCCTGCCCAACGACAACACGCACGCCTTCCGCTACCTGGCGGCGGGCGACTACTGGTTCAACGACGAGGGCGCCGACGCGCTCGAAGGCCCCAACAGCCTCCTCCGTACCTGACGGACTGCGCCCGCGCAGTGACGCCCCGCCTCCGGGAGCGCCCACGAGTACCGTGGGAGGGGCTTCCGGGGGCGCACAGCGGATGGGGTTGACCGTCGTGTCGACATCGAGTCACGAAACGTTCGGCGCACCCTGCTGGGTCAGTCTGATGGCCCGCGACCCCGCCGCGACGCAGGCTTTCTACGGTGCGGTCCTCGGCTGGAGGTTCGGGCCCGCCCGGCTCGGGGACGGGTTCACCGTCGGCTTCAGCGACGGGATCCCGGTGGCCGGCGTCGGCGCCCTGCCCGCAGCCTTCACCCTCCCCGTCGCCTGGACCCCGTACTTCGCCGTGGACGACGCCGGCGTCGCGGCGGCGCGCATCCTGGAACGCAGCGGAACCGTCGCGGTCGGCCCCCTGTCCTTCGGCACCGGACGGGCCGCGCTGGCCGCCGACGTCGACGGGGCCGTCTTCGGGATCTGGCAGGGCGACGCCATCCCCGACTGGGGTATGGGCCGGGAAGCCGCTCCGGCCTGGCTCGAACTGCGCACCAGGAACGCCTTCGAGGCAGCGATCTTCTACGGCGAGGTCCTGGAGTGGGCCTGCGAGCACGCCGGCTGCTGCGAGGTCGCCTACGTGGAGGAGAACGACCACATCCTGCTCCGCCACGCGGGCCGGACCGTGGCCCGCCTGCGCGGCGGCGCGCTCGCCGCGGCGCCCGACCCGCACGTCCGCCCCCGCTGGCACGCGCACTTCCGGGTCCCCGACCTCGAAACCGCGGTCAAGACGGCCGTCGGACTCGGCGGCGGCACCCTCTCCGGTGCGGGCCCGGACCCCCTCACCCGGGAGATCACCCTGCGGGACCCCGACGGCGCGCTGTTCGGCATCGTCGGCCCGGCCGGTCCCGGCCGGCTCTGACCGGCCGTGCAGCCGGGGCGGTAGGGCGGTAGGCGCGGTAGGGGCGGTAGGGGCGGTAGGGGCGGTAGGGCAGAGGATGCAGGCGCGGCAGCGAGGCTCTCGGGAGGACGGATGACGTCGGTGGACCGTTCCCCCGAGGAGACACCACCGCAGGAGCGGGCCGGCCCGGCCAGCGCACTGCGGGCCGGCCAGGGCTCCGCCGTCCTGAAGTGGCTGTCGACCACCGACCACAAGGTGATCGGCAACCTCTACCTGGTGACGGCCTTCGGCTTCTTCCTCTTCGCCGGTGTGCTGGCGATGGTCATGCGGGCCGAACTAGCCCGCCCCGAGCTGCAGATCGTCTCGAACCAGCAGTACAACGAGCTGTTCACCATCCACGCCACGATCATGATGCTGCTGTTCGCGACCCCGACCTTCACCGGTTTCGCCAACGCGATCATGCCCCTGCAGATCGGCGCGCCCGACGTCGCCTTTCCCCGGCTGAACGCCTTCACCTACTGGGTGTACCTGTTCGGGGGCCTGCTGGTCGTCTCGGGATTCCTGACCGCGCACGGGGCGGCGGCCTTCGGGTGGTTCGCCTACGCGCCGCTGAACGGCGCCGTGTTCAGCCCGGGCACGGGCCCCGACCTGTGGGCCATGGGCCTGGCCGTCTCGGGGCTCAGCACGATCCTGGGCTCGGTCAACTTCATCACCACCATCATCTGCCTGCGCGCGCCGGGCATGACCTTGTTCCGCATGCCGATCTTCACGTGGAACGTTCTCTTCACGTCGATCCTGGCGCTGCTGGCCTTTCCCGTCCTCACGGCCGCGCTGCTGGTCCTGGAGGCCGACAGGAAGTTCGGTGCGCACGTCTTCGACCCCGCCAACGGCGGCGCCCTGCTGTGGCAGCACCTGTTCTGGTTCTTCGGCCATCCGGAGGTCTACATCGTGGCCCTGCCGTTCTTCGGCGTGGTCAGCGAGATCCTCCCCGTCTTCAGCCGCAAACCGATGTTCGGCTACGTGTCCCTCATCGGGGCCACGATCGCCATCACCGGCCTGTCCGCCACCGTGTGGGCGCACCACATGTTCGCGACGGGCGCCGTCCTGCTTCCCTTCTTCGCCCTGCTGTCCTTCCTGATCGCCGTGCCGACCGGGGTGAAGTTCTTCAACTGGATCGGGACGATGTGGAAGGGCTCGCTCTCCTTCGAGACGCCGATGCTGTGGTCCATCGGCTTCCTCGTCACCTTCCTCCTGGGCGGTCTGACGGGCGTGCTGGTGGCCTCACCGCCCCTGGACTTCCATCTGACGGACAGCTACTTCGTCGTCGCGCACCTGCACTACGTCCTGTTCGGCACGATCGTCTTCGCCACCTTCGCCGGTTTCTACTTCTGGTGGCCGAAGCTCACGGGCAGGATGCTGGACGAGCGGCTCGGCCGCATCCACTTCTGGACGCTGTTCATCGGCTTCCAGACCACCTTCCTGGTGCAGCACTGGCTGGGCGAGGCGGGCATGCCGCGCCGGTACGCGAACTACCTGGAGAGCGACGGCTTCACGCTGCTCAACACTGTCTCCACCATCGGCTCCTTCCTGCTGGGCCTGTCCACGCTGCCCTTCCTCTACAACGTCTGGAAGACCCGCCGGCACGGCGTGCGGGTCACCGTCGACGATCCCTGGGGCTGGGGCCGCTCCCTGGAGTGGGCGACGAGCTGCCCGCCGCCCCGGCACAACTTCCACACGCTGCCCCGGATCCGCTCGGAATCCCCGGCCTTCGACCTGCACCACCCGGAGGTGCCGCGTGAAGGGTGAGGCCTGGCTCTTCACCGGCACGGCCCTGTTCTTCGCGGCGACCACCCTCGTCTACGGCCGGCTCGCCCGGGATCCGGCGGGCGTCGCCGCGCTCGGCGTCTCCTTCGTCATGGCGGGCCTGGTCGCCGCCTACCTCTGGCGCCAGTACCGGCGGGACGGAGCGCGGCCCGAGGACCGCCCGGAGGCGGAGATCGGGGAGGCCGCCGGACGGCGGGCCTTCTTCCCCGCCCGCAGCTACTTTCCCGTCCTGGCGGCCGCGGGCACCGCGCTGGTCGGCCTCGGAGTGGTCCAGGGCCTGTGGCTGTGCCTGATCGGCTTCGGCGTCCTGCTGCCGGGGGTCCTGGGGTTCGCCTTCCAGAACCTCGGCCACGAGGACTAGCGGGGACCGGCCAGGACCGGCGAGGACCGGGGGCGGAGGGGGCCTGGTGCCGGGCGGCTCACCCGTCCTCCGGGGGCCGCTTCGCGTCCGGGCCCGCGGTGGTCTCGGCGATCTTCCGGCGCTGCTCGGCGGTCGTGGGGTAGGGGATGCGGTCCCCGTAGTACCAGCCGCTGAGGGCCCACCGCGTCCTGGCGACCAGCGCCCGCAGCCGCCCGAGCCCGGTCCCGCCCACGCCGTCCGCGCCGTCCGCGCCGTCCGCGCCGTCCGCGCCGTCCGCGCCGTCCGCACCGTCCGCACCGTCCGCACCGTCGGTGGGCGTCAGCGGCCGGGGCCGCTCCCGCGCGAGGACGGCGTACCGCTCGCCGGGCGCGAGGGCCCGGTGCTCGGGCCGGAAGCCGCCGTCGGCGCCCTGGCGCACCAGACCGGTCGCCTCCCCCTCGGTCAGCAGGCGGCGCTCGCCCGACTGGAGCGCCAGGCACAGCCGCCGGGTGAGCCAGAAGACGGCCGCCGGCACCGCGAGGAACCCGATGCGCAGGGTCCAGGTCAGCGCCTGCTGGGACAGGTCGAAGACGAAGGCGAGGATGTCCTGGGCCCCGGCGAGGAGCAGCACCGCGTAGCAGGAGAGGGCCGCCGTGCCCAGCGCCGTGCGGACGGGCCGGTCCCGCGGGCGGTCGCACAGGTGGCGCTCCCCCGGCGCGCCGGTGATCCAGCGTTCGAAGAAGGGGTAGGCGTAGAGGGCCATGAACAGCACGCCCGGCAGAAGCACGGCCGTCACCAGGGGATTCCACATGATCGTGTGCCCCCACAGGCGCGTCTCCACGCCGGGCATCAGGCGCAGGGCCCCTTCGAGGAACCCGATGTACCAGTCGGGCTGGGCTCCGGTGGAGACCACGTCGGCGCGGTAGGGGCCGTAGTTCCAGATGGGGTTGATCTGCGCGACCGCGCCGAGGGCGGCGAGCAGCCCGAAGAGCGTGAAGAACAGCCCGGCGGACTTGGCCACGTACTGCGGGAAGAACGGCAGGCCGACGACGTTGCGGCCACTGCGGCCGGGTCCCGGCCATTGAGTGTGCTTCAAGGCGAACACGAGCAGGATGTGCACGGTGATCAGGCCCAGCAGCAGGCCGGGGACCAGCAGGATGTGCACGGGGTAGAGCCGGGACACGATGTCGTCCCCGGGGTACTGGCCGCCGAAGGCGAAGAAGCTCAGGTACGTGCCGACGACCGGGACCGACAGCATGATCCCCTGGGCGATCCGCAGCCCGGTGCCCGACAGCAGGTCGTCGGGGAGCGAGTACCCGGCGAAGCCCTCCAGCAGGGACAGCAGGAACAGTGTCACGCCCACCAGCCAGTTGACTTCGCGGGGGCGGCGGAAGGCGCCGGTGAGGAACACCCGCAGCAGGTGTGCACCGATGGCGGCCAGGAAGAGCAGCGCCGCCCAGTGGTGGATCTGACGGATGAGCAGTCCGCCGCGCACGTCGAAGCTGATCTCCAGGGTGGAGCGGTAGGCCTGCGACATGAGCACGCCGCGCAGGGGCGCGTAGGAGCCCTGGTAGGCGGTCTCCTGCATCGACGGGTCGAAGAAGAGGGCGAGGTACACGCCGGTCAGCAGCAGGACGACGAAGCTGTAGAGCGCCAGCTCGCCAAGGAGGAACGACCAGTGGTCGGGGAAGACCTTGCGCACGACCGCGCGGGCCGTCTCCGCCAGCGGAAGCCGCGCGTCCAGTGCCTCGGCCCCGCGGACCACCACCGCACGCCGTGCCCCGTTCTTCGGCCGCGCTTCCCGCTTCGGACCCGGCACGGGCATGCACCTCCTGTCCGGACCCTCGCTGCTGGGTCGAGCAAGCCGCCCGGATCTCACGCAAAGCTACCCAAACTCACTCTTCGCTATCAATTCAGACACGGGACGGGCCGACTTGCGGAAGGGCCGTGCATGGGGTTGCGTCGAAGTAGGTGTGTGCGTGGTTTCCGTCTCCCTGGTTTGGGGGTGAACCCTCGTGCTGTTCACCCATCGCACGGACGCCGGAGAGCGTCTCGCCGAAGCGCTCCGTCACCTGCAGGGGGAGGATCCCGTCGTCCTGGGCCTGCCCCGCGGCGGCGTTCCGGTGGCCTTCCAGGTCGCGCGGGCCCTGGGCGCCCCGCTGGATGTGATCGTGGTCCGCAAGCTCGGCGTCCCGTACCACCGGGAGCTGGGGTTCGGCGCCATCGGCGAGGGCGGCGTACGGGTCATCAGCGAGGACATCGTCCGCAGCAGCCGCGTCAAGCAGGCGGACCTCGCGGCGGTCGAGCACGCCGAGGAGGCCGAGCTGGCCCGGCAGGCCCGGCGCTTCCGCGGCGACCGGCCGCGGGCGGCCCTCGACGGCCGGACCGTGATCGTGGTGGACGACGGGATCGCGACCGGGGCCACGGCCGCGGCCGCGTGCGAAGTCGTACGGGCGCAGGGCGCGGCGCGCGTGGTACTGGCCGTGCCGGTGGCGCCGCCGGACGCGGTCGCCTGGCTGCGCGGGGAGGCCGACGAGGTGGTGTGCCTCTCCACTCCGCGCGCCTTCCGCGCCGTCGGCGAGTGGTACCAGGACTTCTCCCAGACCCCCGACGAGGAGGTCGTCTCCCTGCTGGCACAGGCGGCCGCGGGACCCACGCCCGGTTCCGCGCCCGGTCCCGCGCCCGGTTCCGCAGCCGCCGCCCGGTCCGGCCCGGTCGAGGTGGACGCCGGCGGCCTCGTGCTGGCCGGGGACCTCGCCCTGCCCGAGGGCGCCGGGGCCGTCGTGATGTTCGCGCACGGCTCGGGCAGCAGCCGCCGCAGCCCGCGCAACCGCGCCGTGGCCGCGGACCTGAACGGGGCGCGCCTCGGCACCCTGCTCTTCGACCTGCTCACCCCCGCCGAGGAGGCCGACCGGGCCAACGTCTTCGCCATCGAACCCCTGGCCGGCCGGCTCGCGGACGCCACCCGCTGGCTGCGGCGCCGGGTGCCCCTCCCCATCGGCTACTTCGGGGCGAGCACCGGAGCCGCGGCGGCGCTGTGGGCCGCCGCGGACGCCGACGCCGACATCGGCGCCGTGGTCTCCCGCGGCGGCCGGCCCGACCTCGCCGGCCCGCGGCTCGCCGGCGTACGGGCGCCCACGCTGCTGATCGTGGGGGCCCGGGACACGACGGTGCTCGACCTCAACCGCGCGGCCCAGCGCGAACTGCGCTGCGAGAACCGGCTGGAGATCGTCCCGGGGGCCACCCACCTCTTCGAGGAGCCGGGAGCCCTTGACGAGGTGGCCGCCCTGGCCCGGGACTGGTTCGCCGGGCACCTCGCGCGGTAGGGGCGGCGCGCGCGCGACTGCGCCGCGTGATCCCTAGGAAATTCCGAGGAGTCTGACGGCCT
Source organism: Streptomyces sp. NBC_01294 (assembly GCF_035917235.1). NCBI lineage: Bacteria > Bacillati > Actinomycetota > Actinomycetes > Kitasatosporales > Streptomycetaceae > Streptomyces > Streptomyces sp. NBC_01294. The sequence goes on along the minus strand of NZ_CP108423.1, from coordinate 5,261,114 downwards.
GGTAGTAGGTCCACGCGGTGGCGTCGCACGAGCCCCTGCGGGTGCCCGAGTACTGCGCGCAGACCCTCTTCAGGTCCGCGTGGAACGCCTGGTCCACCCGGGCCTTGGCGGCCGGAAACTGCCCTGCCGCCCGGTGGTTGCGGTAGCCGAAGTCGTGGCGGGCGCAGGCCGCCGCGAAGGGGAAGCCCATGGGGTTGTCCGGGGAGGAGGTGCAGTGGTCCGTCGACCAGTCGAAGCCGTACGCGGCCCACGCGTCCCGGTGCTCGCGGGCATCGGCCCACGCCCGGTAGCTGGCGGCGCTGGTCTGCGTGAAGCGGTTCAGCACCAGCGGCTTGTCGGCCGGGACCTCCGGCGCGGCCCGGGCCGCGGGCGCGAGGGCGAGCACCGCGGCGGCGGTGGCGGCGGCAGTGGCGAGAGCGGGGGCGAGGCGGCGACGGCGCATGAGGTCCTCGGGTGCCGGGGCGGGCGGGTCACCCCGGCCAACTTCTCGGGGCGCCGCCCGGTTACTGCCGCCCTGTGGCCACGCGTTGGCCTGCCGGACCCGGACCGGAGACCCTCCCAGGTATGACGCCGTGTGAGACCTCCGGCCCAGACCCGGTTCGTCCTGCGGAGGGACGCGCGGAAGGGCCTGGCCGCCCAGACTGGAGGGCATGGACCGCCGCCCGCTCGTCATCGCCGCCGCCTCCGTGGGAGTGCTCGCCACCGCCGCCTTCGCGCTGCCCAACCTGCCGCCCAACCCCGTGACCGAAACGATCGACAGCCGGGTGTTCAAGGAGAAGGGCCGACGTTTCGCGAGCGCCGCCGATGCTCCCACGCGCGACGGGGCGGCGTTCGCGCTGCCGTCCTGGATACCCAAGGACGCCACCGACGTCCGCATACGGGTGCGCACCAACGGCGAGGCCCGGCTGATCCGGTTCACCCTCGGCGCGACCCCGCTGGACGGCCCGCGGTGCGGCGCGGGCACGCGGAAGCAGCCGGCCGCCCCGGATCTGCACGCCAAGTGGTGGCCGATCACCCTGAGGGCCGATGTCCGCGCCGAGTGCCGGGACTCCCACCAGTACCAGGTCGCGGTGCGCGGCAAGCGGGTCTACGCCTGGACCGACGGCACCCCGTCCCCGGGCGCCGGACCCCGGGACGGCGCCCCGCCACCCCGGTCCCACGGCGCTCCGGCACCCCGGTCCCACGGCTGACCGCCGGGCCGGTCCCACAGATGACCGCCGGGCCGTGCCCGCGGCGCCCGCGGCCGGTGCCCCGACCGCCCCGTACGGGGCGCGAGGACGCCCGCCACGCCGTGCCGGAATTCGGCTCACCATCCGTCAGCTGCGCATTATCGTGACCGCCATGGACATCCGCCGGGCCCTCACCCCCGCCGAGCTCTCAGCCGCCGAATCCCTCTTCGACGGGCCCGCCCGCGACGAGTGGTCCGAGCGTTTCCTCACCGCCCCGGGGCACGTGCTGCTCATCGCCTACGTCGACGGCGTGCCCGCCGGGATGGTCTCCGGCATCGAGATGATCCACCCCGACAAGGGCACCGAGATGTGCCTGTACGAGCTGTCCGTGGACGAGGGGTACCGCCGCCGCGGGATCGGCCGCGCCCTGACCCACGCCCTCGCCGACGAGGCCAAGGCGCGCGGCTGTTACGGCATGTGGGTGGGCGTCGACACCGACAACGAGGCCGCACTGGCCACGTACGACTCCGCCGGCGCCCGCGACGAGGGCGTCTTCGCGATGCGCGGCTGGCCCCTCGCCCCGTAGGCCGCGCCAGGCAGCCGGGCCCGGGCCGATCGGCACGACACACCTAGCCCGTGCGGCGGCGTGTCGTGCGCCCACTCGGCGCACCCTCCGCGCGCCCGCGCCACCGCTCGCCGAGCATCGGCCGCATGACCGCATTCGTCCCGCTGCTCCCCGCCGCCGCGCTCCTCGCGGCGGCCGCCACGGCCACCGTCCTGCCGCCGCACTCCGACGCCACCGCCGCCGAAACCCCCGTCGCCCCCTACGTCGTCGTCCTCAAGGACAGCACCTTCCGTGCCCCGACCCGCGCCGTGGCCGCCGAGGCCGCGGACTCCGGCGACGCGGTCGGGCCCGTCTACGAGGCCGCCCTGAACGGCTTCGCCGTCCGCACCACCGCCGCCCGGGCCGCCGCCCTGGCCTCCGACCCCCGGGTGGCCTCCGTGGAGCCGGACGCGGAGTTCCGCATCACCGACACGCGGCCGCAGCCACAGCCCCAGCCCCAGGTGCCCGCTCCCTGGTCGCTGGACCGGATCGACCAGCGCGAGCTCCCGCTCGACGGCTCGTACACGTACCCCACGACGGCCGAGGGCGTCACCGTCTACGTCGTCGACACCGGGATCAACACCCGCCACCAGGAGTTCGCCGGCCGCGCCCGGCACGGCTACAACGCGGTGTTCCTCGGCACCTCCCGCGACTGCAACGGCCACGGCACGCACGTCGCGGCGACCGTGGGCGGTGAGACGTACGGGGTCGCGAAGGGCGTCTCGCTCGTGGCCGTGAAGGTGGCCGACTGCCGTGGCGCCGCGAGCCTGTCGGCGATCCTCAAGGGTCTCGACTGGGTGGTGAAGGACGCCGCCAAGGCCCCGGGAACCCCGGCGGTGGCCAACATGAGCATCGGCGGAACCCCCAGCTTCGCCCTCGACGCGGCGGTGATCCGGGCCGTGGCCTCCGGGATCACCTTCACCGTCGCCGCCGGGAACGACGGCGAGGACGCCTGCACGGGCTCCCCCGCCTCCGTCTCCCAGGCCGTCACGGTCGGCGCGACCGACGCCACGGACCGGCACGCTCCGTTCTCCAGCCACGGCCGCTGCGTGGACCTCTCGGCACCCGGCGTGGGGATCACCTCGGCCTGGAAGGACACCACCACGGCCACCGCCACCGCCACCGGCACCTCGATGGCCGCCCCGCACGTGGCCGGGGCCGCCGCGCTCATCCTGGCCCGCGGCACGGCGCGGACCCCGGCGCAGGTGTCCGAGGCCCTGCTGCACAGCGCCGTGCCCGGCCGGATCACCGGCCTCCCGGCCGGCACCCCGAACCTGCTGCTCCACACCCCCGCCCACCTCTAGGTCGTGTCGTCAACGTCCCGCCCGGCACCCACCCCGACCAGTCGGTATCCGATGGGCCATCAGACCTTCCCTGATGGCCCATCAATTTCTGTGCGCTTCGGGCGAAAGCAAGTCATTGACTTCTCATCACGGCGACGCGTCAATATCGGCCACCGCACCGGCTCGGCCTCCCCGCACAGCGGGTGGGGGGAGGGGTTCGTCATGACGAAGGAGTCGCGACCCAGTGAGTACGAGAACGCATCGACGAAGAGTGCTGGCCGGGGTGGGCGCCCTGTCCCTGGCCCTGACGGGCGGCGTGGTGGGCCTGGCAGGCTCCGCGCAGGCCGCGACGAAGACCACCGCCGTCTTCGAGAACTGTGACGCCCCGGCGCCGCAGCCGGACGGCTCGGGCAACCAGAACTGGACGGTCACCCTCCCCGACACCGCCAAGGCCGGCGACGTCGTCCCGATCACGATCGACCCGGGCGCGAGCCCGCTGATCCCCGGGTTCTCCGTCACGACGGTGAACACGTCCAAGATCACCCTCAAGGTCGGGACGACCACCCAGGTGGTCACCAGCCCGCCCGAGACCGTCTCCGTCGTGGCCGGGCAGCCGCTCGACCCGAAGGCGTTCTCCGGAACGATCAGGATTCCGGACGGCACCGAGGGCTCCACGGTCAACGTCACCCTCGACCTGGCCGTGACCGACGCGGACCTCTCCGGTTCGGTCTTCACCACCACCTGCACCCCGGCGCCGCGCCCGAGCGCCCCGCTCGGCTCGGTCGCGGTCGAGGCCCTGCCCAAGGACCCGGTCACCACGAAGCTGACGCCCAACAGCGGCCCGGTGGGCACCGCCGTCGTCGTCAGCGGCGCCAACTTCCCGGCCGGCCCCGTCACCTGTTCCGCCCTGCTCGCGGGCGCGGCGACCGGTGACACCGGTGCGGGCACGGCGGACGCGTCCGGCGCCGCCACCTGCAACATCACGGTCACCAAGAAGGCCGACGCGATCAGGATCGACGGTTCGATCACCCCGTACAAGGCCTTCGTGTTCATGGAGGACCAGCCCGGCGTGAAGAACCCGGTCGACGTCGAGGTCCTCCCCGGACCGCTGGCCCTCGGCCCGAAGGACGGCCAGCCGGCCGTCGACTTCGGCGCGGTCACCATCAACGGCAAGCCCCAGTCGGTGGTCGGCGTCTTCAACGCCGCGACCGTCCAGGACTTCCGCGGCGGCTCGCTCGGCTGGGACGTGACGGCGACCCGTACGCCGTTCCTGAACCAGACCACCGGCCACTCGATGACCAAGGCGCAGATCGGCATCCAGCCCACCTGCACCGTGACCAACCCGGACAGCCCGAGCACCTGCACCGCGGGCACGCCCGGCGCGATCTCCGACGTCCCGATGAAGGTGGCCTCGCAGGCCGCCGGCGGGGAGGAGCTGACCGGTGGTGAGTTCGCCGTCGGCGGCGCCGGGATGATCCAGCTCCCGCCGTTCATGTTCGCCGACACCTACCAGTCGGTCGTGACCTTCTCGATCGCCTGACCCGTACGGCCCGCTCCACCAGGGTGGTGCGGCGCTCCGGCGCCGCACCACCCCTTCCCCGTTCCGCGCCGACTGGAGACCGCCCATGCGCACCCGCCGCAGCACGCGTAGCCGCACCCGCACCTCTCTGTACGGTCTGCTCCTCGGCCTGCTGCTGGGCGCGGGCCTGCTGCCGGCCACCGCCGCGACGGCCGCGGACAACGGCACCTGGGGGGTCTTCCCGACGCCGGCGGCCGGGGCCGCGATGACCGACCGCGCGTACTTCTTCCACCAAGGCGCGGCCGGGACCAGCCTCGGCGACAGCGTGACGATCCTGAACTCCTCCGACCGGGAGCTGACGTTCCAGGTCTTCGCCACCGACGCCGTGAACACCCCGGCGGGCGGCGCCTTCGCGCTGCTGCCGGTGGAGACGAAACCGAAGGACGCCGGCGCTTGGATCACGCTGGCGCCGGAGACCGCGAGCACCGTCACCGTGCCCGCCAAGGGCCGCAAGGACATCCCGTTCACCGTGAAGGTCCCGGCGGACGCGACGCCCGGCGACCACGTCGGCGGGATCGTCGCCCTGGGCACCGCCGTGGAGGGCGTACAGAAGGAGGGCAAGGTCCAGGTCGGGGTGAAGCGCTCGGTGGGCGCCCGGCTGTACTTCCGCGTGCCGGGACCCGTCACCGCGGGGCTGAGCGTGGAGGACGTGCGCGTGACCCGGTCGGCGCCGCTGCTGCCCTGGGTCAAGGACGCCCGCGCCACGGTCTCGTACACGCTGGTCAATCGGGGCAACGTGGTCGTCGGGCCCCGGGTGGCGCTCACCGCCGAAGGGCTCTTCGGGCGCGAGGTGCTGAACCGGCCGGTCCGCGATCTGAAGCTGACCTTGCTGCCGGGCGCGCGCATCGAGCTGACCGAGCCCTGGCCGGACGCCCCCCAGTCGGACTGGGTGACCGTCAGGGTCACCGCGGGAGCCGCCGCCCACCCCGATCTGGTCGCTCGCTCCGAGACGGACTTCCTCGCCGTGCCGTGGCCGGCCGTGGGCCTGTTCCTGGTGCTGGCGGGCGCCGGCGTCACCTGGTGGGTGCTGCGCCGCCGTCACCGCACGGCCGGCGACCAGGCACAGCCCGCCCCGGACCTGGTCCGGACCCACTGACCGGACCCACGTACCGGACCCACGTACCGGACCCACTGACCGGACGACGGAACTCGCCCCCCGCGGTGAGGGTTGCGGGGGGCGAGTCGGTCCTACGGGGCGTGCACGGGCGGGCTCAGTGGTTGCGGGGGAAGCCCAGGTCCACGCCGGCCGGGGCGTCCGCCGGGTCGGGCCAGCGGGTCGTGACGACCTTGCCGCGGGTGTAGAAGTGGATGCCGTCGTTGCCGTAGATGTGGTGGTCGCCGAAGAGCGAGTCCTTCCAGCCACCGAAGGAGTGGTAGCCGACCGGCACCGGGATCGGGACGTTGACGCCGACCATGCCCGCCTCGATCTCCAGCTGGAAGCGGCGCGCGGCGCCGCCGTCGCGGGTGAAGATCGCCGTGCCGTTGCCGAACGGCGAGGCGTTGATGAGGGCCACGCCCTCCTCGTAGGTCTCCGTGCGCAGGACGCACAGCACCGGGCCGAAGATCTCGTCGCGGTAGGCGTCGGAGTCGGTCCGCACGTTGTCGAGCAGGGACAGGCCGATCCAGTGGCCGTTCTCGTTGCCCTCGACGGTGTAGCCGGTGCCGTCCAGGACGACGTCCGCGCCCTGGGCCGCGGCGCCCTTCACGTACGAGGCGACCTTGTCGCGGTGGGCGGCCGTGATCAGCGGGCCCATCTCGGAGGTCGGGTCGTTGCCGGGGCCGATCTTGATCTTCTCGGCGCGCTCGCGGATCTTGTCGACCAGCGTGTCGGCGATGGCGCCGACGGCCACGACGGCGGAGATCGCCATGCAGCGCTCGCCGGCCGAGCCGTAGGCCGCGGAGACCGCCGCGTCGGCGGCCGCGTCCAGGTCGGCGTCGGGCAGCACCAGCATGTGGTTCTTGGCGCCGCCGAGGGCCTGCACGCGCTTGCCGTTGGCGGAGGCGGTGGTGTGGATGTGGCGGGCGATCGGGGTCGAGCCGACGAAGGAGACGGCCGCGATGCCGGGGTGGGCCAGCAGCGCGTCGACGGCCACCTTGTCGCCGTGGACGACGTTCAGCACGCCCGCGGGCAGACCGGCCTCGGTCATCAGCTCGGCCAGCTTGTTGGCGGCCGACGGGTCCTTCTCGCTCGGCTTGAGGATGAAGGTGTTTCCGCAGGCCACGGCCAGCGGGAACATCCACATCGGCACCATCGCCGGGAAGTTGAAGGGGGTGATGCCCGCGACGACGCCCAGCGGCTGGCGGATCGAGGAGACGTCCACGCGGTTCGACACCGACGTCGACAGCTCGCCCTTGAGCTGCGTGGTGATCCCGCAGGCCAGCTCGACGATCTCCAGGCCGCGGGCGACCTCGCCCAGCGCGTCCGAGTGGACCTTGCCGTGCTCGGCGGTGATCAGCTCGGCGATGGCGTCGCGGTTGGCGTCCAGCAGGGCGCGGTAGGCGAACAGCACCTTGGTGCGGGCGGCCAGCGAGGACTGGCCCCAGGTCTGGAAGGCCTCCCGGGCGACCTGTACCGCCGCGTCGACCTCATCGGCCGAGGCGAGCGCGACCTGCGTGGTGACCTCGCCGGTGGCCGGGTCGGTGACCGGGCCGTAGTTGCCCGACGCGCCCTCGACGGTCTTGCCACCGATCCAGTGGTTGACGGTCTTCATTTGCCTTGCTCCTTCACAGATGGCGACGTCGCTGCGCGGCTTGCCGGTCGTACTCTTCACGGGCCTCGGCCGCCGCCTTGCGGGTCGCGGTCTCGGCCACAGGAACATCCCACCACGCCTGTGCCGGGGGTGGGCCCGACACAGTGTCGGGCGTTCGGGTCTGTGTGTAGACACATGTGGGACGGGTCGCCGAGCGGGCCTCGGCGAGGGCTTCCCGCAGGTCACGTGTGGTGCGGGCGCGGATCACGGCCATCCCGAGGGACGCCGCGTTGGCCGCGAGGTCCACCGGAAGGGGGTCACCGGTGTACGAGCCGTCCGGTGCCCGGAAGCGGTATCCGGTGGCGAAGCCCTCGCCGCCCACCGCCCCGGAAAGGCCGCCGATCGACGCGTACCCGTGGTTGTCGAGGACCACCACCTTGATCGGGACGCCCTCCTGGACGGCCGTGACCATCTCGGTCGGATTCATCAAGTATGTCCCGTCTCCGACCAGCGCCCACACGGGGCGGCCGGGCGCGGCCAGCGCCACGCCGATCGCGGCGGGGATCTCGTAGCCCATGCAGGAGTAGCCGTACTCGACGTGGTACTGGTCGGCGGAGCGGGCCCGCCACAGCTTGTGCAGGTCGCCGGGGAGGGATCCGGCCGCGTTGATCAGGATGTCGGTGTCGTCGACCAGCGCGTCGAGCAGCCCGAGCACCTGGGCCTGGGTGGGCGGGAGCGTCTCGTCGGCCGCGGACACGGCGTAGGCCCGGTCGACGCGGGCTTCCCAGCGGGCCTTGGCCCGCGCGTACTCCTGCTCGTAGGCGGGCTCGACCCGGTGGCCCTGGAGGCCCGCCGTGAGCGAGCGCAGGCCGGCCCGGGCGTCGGCGAGGAGCGGCAGGGCCGCCAGCTTGTGCGCGTCGAAGCCCGCGATGTTCAGGTTCACGAAGCGGACGCCGGGGTCCTGGAACAGGGTGGCCGAGGCCGTCGTGAAGTCGGTGTACCGGGTGCCGACGCCCAGGACGAGGTCGGCGGTGCGCGCGAGGTCGTTGGCCGTGGCCGTGCCCGTGTGCCCGACACCGCCGACGTCCGCCGGGTGGTCGAAGGGCAGCGAGCCCTTGCCCGACTGGGTGGAGGCGACGGGGATGCCCGTCGCCTCGACGAGGGTGCGCAGGGCGGTGTGGCCGGCGCTGTGGTGCACCCCGCCCCCGGCGACGATCAGCGGGCGCCGGGCCGTGCGGACCGCGGCGCAGGCGGCGGTCCACTCGTCCGGGTCCGGCTGCGGGGCGCTGACGTGCCAGGTCCGGTCGGCGAAGAACTCCTCCGGCCAGTCGTACGCCTCCACCTGCACGTCCTGCGGCAGCGCGAGGGTGACGGCGCCGGTCTGCGCGGGGTCGGTGAGCACCCGCATGGCCTGGAGGGCGGCGGGGACCAGGGCCTCGGGGCGGGTGATCCGGTCGAAGTGGCGGGAGACGGGCCGCAGGGCGTCGTTGACGGAGACGTCCCCGGCGTACGGGACCTCCAGCTGCTGCAGCACCGGGTCGGCGGGCCGGGTGGCGAAGACGTCCCCGGGGAGCAGGAGCACCGGGAGGTGGTTGATCGTGGCGAGGGCGGCGCCGGTGACGAGGTTGGTGGCGCCGGGCCCGATGGAGGTGGTGACGGCGTGCGCGGAGAGCCGGCCGCGCTGGCGGGCGTAGCCGACGGCGGCGTGCACCATGGCCTGCTCGTTGCGGCCCTGGAGGAAGGGCATGCCGTCCGGCCCGGTCTCCAGCAGGGCCTGGCCGATGCCGGCCACGTTCCCGTGCCCGAAGATCCCCCAGGTCGCGGCGATCAGGCGGTGGCGCTGCCCGTCGCGCTCCGTGTACTGGCGGGAGAGGAAACGTACGAGCGCCTGCGCGACGGTGAGCCTCACCGGTGGTCCTCCGCTCGGGGGAAGGGCAGCCTGGGGTCGATGTCCTGCCCGTCCCAGGTGCCGCGGATCCAGCCGTGGTCGGGGTGGTCCCGGATGAGCCACTCCCGGGTTCCGCCCGGTCCGGCCATCACGTTCAGGTAGTACATGTCGTGCCCGGGGGCGGCGATGGACGGCCCGTGCCAGCCGTCGGGGATCAGCACGGCGTCGCCGGTGCGCACCTCGGTGAGGATGTCGGTCTTCCCTGCGGGGGAGGGCGTGACGCGCTGGTAGCCGAGCCCGGGGGTGTCGCCGTGCGGGGCGATCTCGAAGTAGTAGATCTCCTCCAGGCGGGACTCCTCGCCGGGGTGGTGCTCGTCGTGCTTGTGGGGCGGGTACGAGGACCAGTTCCCGCCGGGGGTGAGCACCTCGACGGCGATCAGCCGGTCGCAGTCGAAGCCGTCCGGGCCCGCGGCGGCGAAGTTGTTGACCTGCCGCGAGCACTGACCCGCGCCCCGCAGCTCGACGGCCACGGCCTCGGCCGGGCCGTACCCCGGGGTCAGCCGCCGCTCGCACCGGGCCCCTGCGAGCGCGAACCGGCCGCCCGCGGCGGAGCGGATCTCCGCGTGCGCGTCCCGGGGCACGTACGCGAAGTCGGTGGGCCCGCCGCCGAAAACCCCGCTCCGCCCCCGCAGTTCGAAGACGTGCGGCTCCGCTGCGGGGGCGCCGCCCCGATCTTTCAGCCCCGCCGGCGTTTGAGGCGCGGGGCCCGGGGCGGAGCCCCGATTGTTCAGCCCCGCCGCCGTTTGAGGCGCGGGGCCCGGGGCGGAGCCCCGATTGTTCAGCCCCGCCGGCGTTTGAGGCGCGGGGCCCGGGGCGGAGCCCCGGCAGCGGACCTCGCACCCGCCCGACAGCGGGAGCACGATCCACTCCGACTCCCCGCACTCGTGCGCGTACACCTCCCCCGGCCCGAGGTCGAGGACCACCAGCCTCGTCCACGACATCCCCCACTCAGACACCACCGGCACGCCCGACCACCTCCTCCACCTCGTGAGAGAACGGCATCGCGCTCGAACACGCCAGCCGCGAAGCGACAATGGCCCCCGCCGCGTTCGCGTACCGCACGGCACGGCCCAGCTCCCACCCCGCCAACAACCCGTGGCACAGCGCGCCCCCGAACGCGTCTCCCGCCCCGAGCCCGTTCACCACCTGGACGGGAACCGGCGGGACCTCGACCACCGTCCCGTCGCGGTGGACCGCCAGCACGCCCTCCGGCCCCCGTTTGACCACCGCCAGTTCCACTCCCGCGGCGAGCAGCGCCCGCGCCGCCGCGTACGGCTCCGACTCCCCCGTCGCGATCTCGCACTCCTCCGGGTTGCCGACGGCCACCGTGGCCCACTCCAGCGCCCGTTCGTAGTACGGCCCCGGTTTCTCCCGCCACAGCATCGGCCGCCAGTCCAGGTCGAACACCGTCGTCCCCGACCGGCCGCGCGCCTCCAGCGCCGCCAGTGTCGCCGCCCGCGAGGGCTCCTCGCTCAGGCCGGTCCCCGTCATCCAGAACACGCGCGCGGCCCGTACCGCCTCCAGGTCCAGCTCGTCCGGCGCGATCTCCAGGTCCGGTGCCTTCGGCAGCCGGTAGAAGTACAGCGGGAACCGGTCCGGCGGGAAGATCTCGCAGAAGGTGACGGGCGTGGGGAGGCCGGCGACCTCGGTCGCCCACCGGTCGTCCACGCCGAACCCCCGCAGCTCGGAGCGGAGATACCCGCCGAAGGGGTCCGCTCCGGTCCGGGTGATCAGCGCCACCCGCCGCCCCAGCCGGGCCGCGGCGACGGCCACGTTCGCAGCGGAACCGCCCAGGAACTTGCCGAAGGTCTCGGCCTCGGCCAGTGGTACGCCGGTCGTCAGCGGGTAGAGATCCACCCCGATCCGGCCCATCGTGATCAGGTCGAACGCGAACGGATCGCCGGTGCCGGTCACAGTCAGTCCTCCCACTCGTCTCCCACCCTAAGGTGGCCGCTATGACGTCCTCCCCGCCCGCGTTGACCCGTATCCGCATCGGTTCGGCTCCGGACTCCTGGGGTGTCTGGTTCCCCGACGACCCCCGGCAGACCCCCTGGGAACGCTTCCTCGACGAGGTGGCCGACGCCGGGTACGAGTGGATCGAACTCGGCCCCTACGGCTACCTGCCCACGGATCCCGCCCGACTCGCCGAGGAAACGGCCAAACGCGGACTGCGCGTCTCGGCCGGAACCGTCTTCACCGGACTCCATCACGGGCCCGCCGTGTGGGAGGACACCTGGGAGCACGTGTCGCGGATCGCCGCGCTCACCCGGGCGATGGGCGCGGCCCACCTCGTCGTCATCCCCTCCTTCTGGCGGGACGACAAGACGGGCGAGGTACTGGAGGACCGCACCCTCACCCCGGACCAATGGCGTGAACTGGCCTCCCAGACCGAGCGCCTGGGCCGGGAGGTGCGGGACCGGTACGGCCTGCGGATCGTCGTCCACCCGCACGCCGACACCCACATCGACACCCCGCAGAACGTGGCCCGCTTCCTCGACGCCACCGACCCGGACCTCGTCTCCCTGTGCCTGGACACCGGGCACTACGCGTACTGCGGCGGCGACAGCGTCCAGGCCGTCGAGACCTTCGCCGAGCGGATCGGCTACCTCCACCTCAAACAGGTCGACCCGCGGATCCTCGCCGAAGTCGTCGCACAGGGGCTGCCCTTCGGCCCGGCGGTGGGCCGCGGGGTGATGTGCGAGCCGCCCTCGGGGGTGCCCGCGCTGGAACCCGTGCTGGCGGCGGCCCAGCGTCTGGGCGTGGACCTGTTCGCCATCGTGGAGCAGGACATGTACCCCTGTCCGCCCGACCGGCCGCTGCCGATCGCCCGGCGCACCCGCGCCTACCTGCGCTCCTGCGGCGCCCGCTGACTCTCCGGAGGGAACACGACATGACCAGCACGCTCGGCATCGCCGTCATCGGCACCGGGAAGATGGGTTCGGACCACGTGCGCCGGATCGGGCGGACCGTCGGCGGCGCCCGGGTGGTGGCCGTGGCCGATCCGGACGGGGACCGGGTCAAGGAGGTCGCGGGCGCCCTGGACGGCGCGGCCGCGTACACCGACCCGGCGGCGGCGATAGCCGCGCCCGGGGTGCAGGCCGTACTGATCGCCTCCCCGGGGCCCGCGCACGAGGAGGCGATCCTGCACGCCCTGGAGCGCGAGCTGCCGGTGCTGTGCGAGAAGCCGCTGACGCCGGACCCGGCGGGCGCCCTGCGCGTCATGGAGGCCGAGCAGCGGCTGGGGCGACGCCTGGTGCAGGTGGGGTTCATGCGGCGGCACGACGCCGAGTACGAGCGACTGAAGGAGCTCCTGGACGCGGGCGGGATCGGGCGCCCGCTCTTCCTGCACTGCCGGCACCGCAACGCCTCCTCGCCGTCCTTCTTCACCAGCGACATGCTGATCAGCGACTCGGTGGTGCACGAGGTGGACGCGGCCCGCTGGCTGCTGGGGCAGGAGATCACCGCCGTCAGCGTGCTCTCCCCCCGGCCCACGGCGGCCGCCCCCGAGGGGCTGAGCGATCCCCGGCTGGTCCTGCTGGAGACCTCCGGCGGGGCCGTCGTCGACGTGGAGATCTTCGTCAACTGCGGTTTCGGCTACCAGGTGCAGTGCGAGGCGGTCGGCGAGGCGGGCAGTGCCCGGATCGGCGACGGCCACGCGATGGTGGTGCAGTCGGCGGGCCGGTGGGGCGGCGAGATCGCCCAGGACTTCACGGTGCGCTTCGCCGACGCCTACGACCGGCAGCTGCGCCGCTGGGTGGCCGCGGCCGTGCGCGGCCGGGTCGCGGGGCCCGACGCGTGGGACGGCTACGCGGCCGCGGCCGTCTCCGAGGCGGGCCTCGCGGCCGCGCGCAGCGGCGTACGGACCGTCGTGGAGCTGACGGAACGGCCGCCGCTGTACCGCTGATACCCCTGTGCCGCATCTGTCACAGGGGTCCCCCTTGTGTCACGTATATCCGCGTCACGCGGGTTTTCCGTCACAGCCGGTCGACAGCCCCTCCCCTGCGCTCACCCCGCGTCGTTCCCCGGGCACAACCCGAGTGATCGTCATGTCCACGCGCCGGATCCCCCGACGGCCTCCCGGCCGGCCCCGCGGCGTGGACAAGGAGGTGTCCCGCATGAGCGACCGACAGCTGTGGTCGTACAAGGAGATCGCGGCCCACATCCGGGTCCAGCCGGACACCGTGCGCTCCTACCGCAAGCACGGGCTCCTCCCCCCTCCCGACCACGTGGAGGGCGGCAAGCCCTACTGGTACGCCGAAACCGTGCGTGCCTGGGTGGCCCGCAGGCCCGGCAACCGGGGCCGCCGCGAGGAGTGACCGACAGGATCGCGCGCCGTACCGGCCGGTTTTGCGCGCGGGCGGCGAAAGAGTGCGGCCGGTGCTCGCATTCATACCCCCCAGGGGTATAGTCTCGAAGAGTCGGGAGGACGGTGGAACCATCGGCCGTCCCTCCCGGCGACCGGACGCACCCCTGAAGAGGAGAACGACATGACCGCCGAGACGGACACCCAGACCACCACCGTCTACCGGGTGACCGGCATGACCTGCGGACACTGCGAGGGCGCGGTGACCAACGAGATCTCCGCCCTGCCGGGCGTCGCCACGGTCAAGGCCGTCGCCGCCACCGGCGAGGTCACCGTGGTCTCCGCCGCCCCGCTCGCGGACGAGGACGTCCGCGCCGCCGTGGACGAGGCCGGCTACGAGTTCGCCGGACAGGTCTGAGCGGCGCCTCCTGCGCCACCCCTCCTTCGGCAGCACCCCGCGGTACGCCGCGGCACCCCGCCGGGCCGTACCGGCCAGCTCATACTGGTTCCGTACGGCCCGGCCCTCCCCCTGGAGCCGGAACATGACCAGCACAGTGCACGACGGACCGATAACGGCGGTCGAACTCTCGATCGGCGGGATGACCTGCGCCTCCTGCGCGGCCCGCATCGAGAAGAAGCTCAACCGGATGGACGGCGTCGAGGCCACGGTGAACTACGCCACCGAGAAGGCCCACGTCTCCTACTCCGGTGACGTCCGGATCGCGGACCTGATCGCGACCGTCGTCAAGACCGGCTACACCGCCGAGGAGCCCCCGCCGCCGGCCCCGGAGCCCGTCGAGGAGGCGCGGGCCGAGGCCCCCGACCCGGCGCTGGCCGCGCTGCGGCAGCGGCTGCTGGTCTCCGTCGCGCTCGCCCTGCCCGTCGTCCTGTTCGCGATGGTCCCCGCCCTGCAGTTCGACAACTGGCAGTGGCTCTCGCTGACCCTCGCCGCCCCCGTGGTCGTCTGGGGCGGCCTCCCCTTCCACAAGGCCGCATGGACCAACGCCCGGCACGGCGCCGCCACCATGGACACCCTGGTCTCGGTCGGCACGCTGGCCGCCTTCGCCTGGTCGCTGTGGGCCCTGTTCTTCGGCCACGCGGGCATGCCCGGTATGCGGCACGGCTTTGCCCTCTTCACAGTTCAGGGGGGCAGTGTCTCCCGCACGGACGGCTCCTCCGCCCTCTACCTGGAGGTCGCGGCGGGCGTCGTCTCGTTCATCCTGCTCGGCCGCTACCTGGAGGCGCGCTCCAAGCGGAAGGCGGGCGCGGCCCTCAAGGCCCTGCTGGAGCTGGGCGCGAAGGACGTCGTCGTGCTGCGCGCGGGCCGGGAGGTCCGCATCCCGGTGAGCGCGCTCGCGGTCGGCGACCGGTTCGTCGTCCGGCCCGGCGAGAAGATCGCCACCGACGGCACGGTCGTCGAGGGCAGCTCCGCCGTGGACGCCTCCATGCTGACCGGCGAGTCCGTCCCGGTCGAGGTGTCCGTCGGCGACTCCGTCACCGGCGCCACCGTCAACGCGTCGGGGCGCCTGGTCGTCGAGGCCACCCGGATCGGCTCCGACACCCAGCTCGCCCGGATGGCCCGGCTGGTGGAGGACGCGCAGAACGGCAAGGCCGAGGTGCAGCGCCTCGCCGACCGGATCTCCGGGATCTTCGTCCCCGTCGTGCTGGTGCTGGCGCTCGGCACCTGGGTCGGCTGGCTGCTGATCACCGACGACGCCACCGCCGCCTTCACCGCCGCCGTGGCCGTCCTGATCATCGCCTGCCCGTGCGCCCTGGGCCTGGCCACCCCGACCGCGCTGATGGTCGGCACCGGGCGGGGCGCGCAGCTCGGCATCCTGATCAAGGGCCCCGAGGTGCTGGAGTCCACCCGCCGCGTGGACACCGTCGTCCTGGACAAGACCGGCACCGTCACCACCGGCCGGATGAGCCTCGCCGGCGTGGTCACCGCCGAGGGTGTCGAAGAGCGCGAACTGCTGCGCCTGGCCGGATCCCTGGAGCACGCCTCCGAGCACCCGATCGCGCGGGCCGTCGCCACCGCGGCGGCCGACCGGGCGGGCGCCCTGCCGGTCCCGGAGGGCTTCGTGAACGTCGCCGGGCTGGGCGTGCAGGGCGTGGTCGACGGACATGCCGTACTGGTGGGCCGCGAGCAGCTGCTGGCCGACTGGTCGATCACCCTGCCGGCCGGGCTCGCCGGGGCCAAGGCGGCCGCCGAGGCCGCGGGCTCCACCGCCGTCCTGGTGGCCTGGGACGGCGCGGCGCGCGGCGTGCTGATCGTCGCCGACGCGGTCAAGGAGACCAGCGCCGAGGCGGTCGCCCGGCTGCGGGCGCTGGGCCTCACCCCGGTCCTGCTGACCGGCGACAACCGGGCCGTCGCCGAGACGGTGGCCCGCGAGGTGGGCATCGACGAGGTGATCGCCGAGGTGCTCCCGCAGGACAAGGTCGACGTCGTACGCCGCCTGCAGGCGCAGGGCCGTACGGTCGCCATGGTCGGCGACGGGGTCAACGACGCGGCCGCGCTGGCCCAGGCGGACCTGGGGCTGGCCATGGGCACCGGCACCGACGCGGCGATCGAGGCGGGCGACCTGACCCTCGTACGGGGCGACCTGCGGGTGGCGGCGGACGCGATCCGGCTCTCCCGCCGGACCCTGGCCACCATCAAGGGCAACCTGTTCTGGGCCTTCGGCTACAACGTGGCGGCCCTGCCGCTGGCGGCCGCCGGTCTGCTCAACCCGATGATCGCTGGGGCCGCCATGGCCTTCTCCTCGGTGTTCGTGGTGACCAACAGCCTGCGGTTGCGCTCCTTCCGGTAGTGGATCGCCTTCGCATCGCGGCCACACTTCCTTCACAGGAGACGCAGATCACAGTGACCACAACGTAACCATCCGGGGTCGTCGCGGGTCTAATGGGGCGATGCCAGGAACGTCTTGGGGGACGTTCCACGGAAACCCTGGGGGATTTCCGTGGTGTCCGAAGGCCGGGACGCGTGCCCGCGGGAGGCTTTGAGCGGCACTCCCGAGCTGAACGGGTCCCGGCACACCGACGCCCCGACTCGGGTCCCGTGGGGGGAATCCGTTTCGGGGAAAAGGGGAGCGCCCCGACCGCCGACCCGTGGGGGGATCGACGGCGGGGCGCTTCTCGCATGCCTGGGGTACCGCTCCGCACGGCCGCACGCCGCGCGGGTGAGGGCCTCGGGTCAGCGGGCCTCGACCGGAACGAAGTCGCGCAGGACCTCGCCCGTGTAGATCTGGCGCGGGCGCCCGATGCGGGATCCCGGCTCCTTGATCATCTCGTGCCACTGGGCGATCCAGCCGGGGAGCCGGCCGAGCGCGAAGAGCACGGTGAACATCTCGGTCGGGAAGCCCATGGCCCGGTAGATCAGACCGGTGTAGAAGTCCACGTTCGGGTAGAGGTTGCGGGAGACGAAGTACTCGTCCGCCAGCGCGTGCTCCTCCAGCTTGAGCGCGATGTCGAGCAGCTCGTCGCTCTTGCCGAGCGAGGAGAGCACGTCGTGCGCCGCAGCCTTGATGATCTTCGCCCGGGGGTCGAAGCTCTTGTAGACGCGGTGCCCGAAGCCCATCAGGCGGACGCCGTCTTCCTTGTTCTTCACCTTGCGGATGAAGGCATCGACGTCGCCGCCGTCGTTCTTGATGCCTTCCAGCATCTCCAGAACCGACTGGTTGGCGCCACCGTGCAGCGGACCCCACAGGGCCGAGATACCGGCGGAGATCGAGGCGAACATGTTCGCCTGCGAGGAGCCGACCAGACGCACGGTGGAGGTGGAGCAGTTCTGCTCGTGGTCCGCGTGCAGGATCAGCAGCTTGTCGAGCGCCGCGACCACGACCGGGTCCAGGTCGTACTCCTGGGCCGGCACGGAGAAGGTCATGCGCAGGAAGTTCTCGACGTAGCCGAGGTCGTTGCGCGGGTAGACCACCGGGTGGCCGACCGACTTCTTGTACGCGTAGGCCGCGATCGTCGGGAGCTTGGCCAGCAGCCGGATCGTCGAGAGGTTGCGCTGCGTCTCGTCGAACGGGTTGTGACTGTCCTGGTAGAACGTCGACAGCGCGCTGACCACGGAGGACAGCATCGCCATCGGGTGCGCGTCACGCGGGAAGCCGTCGTAGAAGCGCTTCACGTCCTCGTGCAGCAGCGTGTGCTGGGTGATGTCGTTGCGGAACGACGCGAGCTGGTCGACGGTCGGCAGCTCACCGTTGATCAGCAGGTACGCGACCTCGATGAAGGTCGAACGCTCGGCCAGCTGCTCGATCGGGTAGCCGCGGTAGCGCAGGATGCCCTGCTCGCCGTCGAGGTAGGTAATCGCGGACTTGTAGGCGGCGGTGTTGCCGTAGCCACTGTCCAAGGTGACGAGCCCGGTCTGGGCCCGCAGCTTCGAGATGTCGAAGCCCTGGTCACCGACGGTGCTCTCGACCACCGGGTAGGTGTATTCACCGTCCGCGTACCGGAGTACTACAGAGTTGTCGCTCACGTCATCCCTCACCGACGTAGTGCCTCTTCTTCGAGGTGCCCTGACTGCCTCCACCTTCCCCCATTTGGCGCAGTGGAGTGCACTCGGGGTCGGCGTTTGGTGCATCTGGCGGCACTGAGTGCCGCCAACCTGCTCATCCTGCCCCTCCGCGCCGGTTGCCGGAACCCCAAATGATCGATCATCTAGGTGATGTTTCCCACCGGTATCCGGCCGGACAGCCTGGCGGCGACTGCCGTGTACCTCCTGCCTGCGGAAACGGTACGCACCGCCTGGCCGAGGGCCTTGCGGGACCCGACGAGGACGACCAGTTTCTTCGCCCTGGTCACCGCCGTGTAGAGCAAGTTGCGCTGGAGCATCATCCAAGCCCCGGTGGTGACCGGGATCACCACCGCCGGATATTCACTCCCCTGGGAGCGGTGGATGGTGACGGCGTAGGCGTGGGCCAGCTCGTCGAGCTCCGCGAACTCGTACCCGATCTCCTCGTCCTCCTCCGTCCGCACCGTCAGGCGCTGTTCGTCCAGGTCGAGGCCGGTGACGACGCCGACCGTGCCGTTGAAGACGCCGTTCGCCCCCTTGTCGTAGTTGTTTCGGATCTGGGTCACCTTGTCGCCCACCCGGAAGACCCGGCCGCCGAACCGCTTCTCCGGCAGGTTCGGCCGGGCCGGCGTCATGGCCTGCTGGAGCAGCCCGTTGAGGTTTCCGGCGCCGGCCGGGCCGCGGTGCATGGGGGCGAGCACCTGGACGTCCCGCCGCGGGTCGAGCCCGAATCTGGCCGGAATCCTTCGGGCCGCCACGTCCACGGCCAGCACCCCGGCCGCCTCGGTGTCCTCCTCGGGGAAGAGGAAGAAGTCCGGCAGGCCGTCCGTGATCGGCGGCAGGCCGGTGTTGATCCGGTGGGCGTTGGTGACCACCCCGGACTGCTGGGCCTGCCGGAAGATCCGGGTGAGGCGGACCGCGGGCACCGGGCCGCCCTCGGCCAGCAGGTCCCGCAGCACCTCCCCGGCGCCGACCGAGGGCAGCTGGTCCACGTCGCCCACCAGCAGCAGGTGCGCGCCGGGCGCCACGGCCTTGACCAGCTTGTTGGCCAGCAGCAGGTCCAGCATCGAGGCCTCGTCGACCACGACCAGGTCGGCGTCCAGCGGCCGTTCCCGGTCGTACGCCGCGTCCCCGCCCGGTTTGAGCTCCAGCAACCGGTGGACCGTGGAGGCCTCGGCCCCGGTGAGCTCGGACAGCCGCTTCGCCGCCCGGCCGGTGGGCGCCGCCAGCACCACCTTGGCCTTCTTGGCCCGGGCCAGCTCGACGATCGAGCGCACGGTGAACGACTTCCCACAGCCCGGCCCGCCGGTGAGGACGGCGACCCGGCGGGTGAGCGCCAGCTTGACCGCGTCCCGCTGCTCGGGGGCGAGCTTGGCCCCCGTCCGCCCGGCGAGCCAGCCCAGGGCCTTGTCCCAGTCCACGTCCTGGAAGCCCGGCATCCGGTCGTCCTCGGCGTGCAGCAGCCGGCGCACCTGGCCCACCAGCGACAGCTCGGCCCGGTGGAAGGGCACCAGGTACACGGCGGTCAGCGGGTCCGGCCCGCCCTGCGGGTCCGGCACCGGTTCCCTTACGACCCCTTCCGGGTCGGCGGCGAGCTCCGCGAGGCACTCGATCACCAGCCCGGTGTCCACCTGGAGCAGCTTGACCCCGTCGGCGATGAGCTTCTCCTCGGGCAGGAAGCAGTGGCCCTGGTCGGTGGACTGGGACAGGGCGTACTGCAGGCCGGCCTTGACCCGCTCGGGGCTGTCGTGCGGGATGCCGACGGCCTGGGCGATGCGGTCGGCGGTGAGGAAGCCGATGCCCCACACGTCGGCGGCGAGCCGGTAGGGCTGGTTCCTGACCACGGAGATGGAGGCGTCGGCGTACTTCTTGTAGATGCGCACCGCGATGGAGGTGGAGACGCCCACGCCCTGCAGGAAGACCATGACCTCCTTGATGGCCTTCTGCTCCTCCCAGGCGGCGCCGATCAGCTTCGTCCGCTTGGGGCCGAGCCCCGGCACCTCGATCAGCCGCTTCGGCTCGTCCTCGATGACGTCGAGGGTGCCGGTGCCGAAGTGCTCCACGATCCGATCGGCGATCTTCGGTCCGATGCCCTTGATCAGGCCGGAGCCCAGGTAGCGGCGGATGCCCTGGATGGTGGCGGGGAGGACCGTCCGGTAGTTCTCGACGGTGAACTGCTTGCCGTACTGCGGGTGGGAGCCCCAGCGGCCCTCCATGCGCAGCGATTCGCCGGGCTGCGCGCCGAGCAGCGAGCCGACCACCGTGAGCAGGTCGCCACTGCCGCGGCCGGTGTCGACGCGGGCGACCGTGTACCCGCTCTCCTCGTTGGCGTAGGTGATGCGTTCGAGCACGCCCTCGACCACCGCCAGTTGCACCGCCGTTGCCACGTCCGTTGCCATGCCCCGAAGCTACCGGGCGGCGCCGACAGCGCGTCAGGCCTGTGGACAACGCAACCCGTGGACAACGCAAAGGGGGTCCCGCCTCGCGGCCGGACCCCCTCACGGTTACCCCTCCCGTGTCGGACTTCCCGATCCCCCCAGATCCCTCCCCGGAAGTGTCGACGCACCATACGACCCGCGATCCCCCCGGAGGGTTGCACGCGGAACCACAGCTTTACTTTTCCGTTACCCAACGCCTACTCAAGGTGCCGGTGAATCAACACAGAAGTAGCGTTTCGGGCATGAGCGGACCTTCATTCCAGGACGACGTGCTGGGCGAGCTCGGCGACGACAAACTGACCGAGATCGCCGGACTGCTCGGCACCGACACCGACGACGCCCGCGACACCGTCGCGCAGACGGTCCGCGCCCTGACCGGCGACCTCCGGCAGAAGGCCGACGACGACGAGGTCAGGCAGGCCATCGCGGAGGTGGCCGAGCCGCCGCTGCAGGGCGTGGCCACGCTCGGCGGCGGCCTCGGGGGCATGCTCGGCGGCGGAATGATGGCCGGGGTGCTGGCCAAGGTGAGCAAGCCCGTGGCCAGCGCCCTCTCGAAGAAGACCGGCATCCCCGCGGCCACCATCAGCCGGGTCATCGAGATGCTGATCCCGGTGCTGCTCGCGGTGTTCGCCAGGCGCGCGGCCGCCGGCAAGGGCGCGGGCGCGCAGGCACCGACGCCCGGCGCCGCACCGGGTGACGCACCCGGCGCGGGCCCCGCCGCGGGCGGCGGCGGCCTCGGCGACCTGCTGGGCCAGATCCTGGGCGGCGGCAAGAAGTAACCCGTTCGGGGGTTCTCAGCCATAGAGTTGGCCCCATGGCTGAGAGCGTGCGGCTCCGGGACCCGGAGCCGGGGGACCTGGGTTGGATCGTGCAGCGCCACGGCGCGCTGTACGCCGCCGAGTACGGCTGGAACAGCGACTTCGAAGGCCTGGTGGCCCGGATCGTCGCGGACTTCGCCCAGGACCACGACCCCTACCTGGAACGGGTGTGGATCGCGGAACTGGACGGCCGCCCGGTCGGCTCGGTGATGTGCGTACGGGAGGACGGCGCACCCGGCACCGCCCGGCTGCGGCTCCTCCTGGTCGACCCCAAGGGGCGCGGCCGCGGCGTCGGCGCCCTGCTGGTGGGCACGGTCGTGGCCTTCGCCCGCTCGGTCGGCTACCGCGAGCTGGTCCTGTGGACCAACGACGTCCTCACCGATGCCCGCAAGCTCTACGAGCGCGCCGGGTTCACCCTGATCGCGCAGCGCCCGCACCGCTCGTACGGAGTGAGCCTGACGGGTCAGGACTGGCGCCTCCCCCTCCAGGAGGGCCGGCCGGGCTGAGCGCGGGCCGCGACGGCGCCAGCGAGGTCAGCGCGACGCCGCCGACGAGCAGGACGGCCGCCAGCCAGCGCAGCCCCGAGACGGACTCCCCCAGGACCAGGGCCGCCGAGGACATCCCGAAGACCGGGACCAGCAGCGAGAACGGCGCCACCGAGGAGGCCGGGTAACGGCGCAGCAGGTAGCCCCAGGCGCCGAAGCCGAACACGGTCGAGATCCACGCCACGTAGCCGATGACGGCCGCCCCGGACCAGTCCAGGGCGCGCAGCGCGGCCAGGTCCCGCTCCGGGCCCTCCAGCAGCAGCGAGAGGGCGAACAGCGGCAGCACCGGGACCGTGCACACCCAGACCATGAAGTTCAGCGCGTCGGGCGGGGAGGCCTTGCGGGTCAGGACGTTGGAGACGCCCCAGCAGGCGGCGGCCGCCACGACCAGGGTGAAGCCGAGCACCGGCCCGGAGGTTCCCCCGTC
The DNA here is from genome assembly GCF_035917235.1 of Streptomyces sp. NBC_01294. NCBI lineage: Bacteria > Bacillati > Actinomycetota > Actinomycetes > Kitasatosporales > Streptomycetaceae > Streptomyces > Streptomyces sp. NBC_01294. Next base: position 5,238,791 of record NZ_CP108423.1, on the reverse strand, counting down.
CACGGCCGCGACCGCGATCCCGGCCAGGGCCACGCCCATGCCGATCACGCGCACCCGGCCCGGCCGCTCGCGCAGGACCACGGCGGCGAAGACGGCGGTGAAGACGGCCTGGATCTGCAGGACGAGGGAGGACAGCCCGGCGGGCATCCCGGCGTCCATCCCGGTGAAGAGCAGGCCGAACTTGGCGATGCCGAGGGCCACGCCGACACCGAGGATCCACTTCCAGGCGACCTTGGGCGGCCCGACGAAGAACACGGCGGGCAGGGCGGCGACGAGGAAGCGCAGGGCGGACAGGAGCAGCGGCGGGAAGTGGTCGAGTCCGATCTCGATGACCACGAAGTTGACGCCCCAGACGGCGGCGACGAGCACGGCGAGCGCGGTGTGTACGGGACGCATGCATCGAGCATCGGCGCCACGACCATGTAGCACCAGCGCGAATCCCTACCGCACGGAATGAAGCATTGCTTACGCATGCACGCGGTGCCACGATGAAGACATGCTCGATCTCGCCCGGCTGCGCGCCCTGCACGCCGTCTCCGTCCACGGCTCGGTCGCGGGCGCGGCGGCCGCCCTCGGCTACACCCCGTCCGCGATCTCCCAGCAGATCTCCAAGCTGGAACGGGAGACCCGCACGACCCTGCTGGAGCGCCGCGGGCGCGGGGTCGCGCTCACCGAGGAGGCCCGTCACCTGGCCGACACCGCCCAGGAGTTGCTGGCGATCGTGGAGCGCGCGGAGACCACCCTGGAGGAGCGGCGCGGACAGCCGAGCGGGCTGCTGACGGTGGCCGCGTTCGCCTCGGCGGCGCGCGGGCTGCTGCCGGGCGTACTGGCCGACCTGGCCCGCCGCCACCCCGCCCTGGAGGTCCGCCTCACCGAGGTGGACCCGCACCTGTCCGTCGACCTCGTGGCACGAGGCGTCACCGATCTGGCGGTGGCCCACGACTGGGACATCGCCCCGCTGCCCGCGCCCGAGGGGATCGAGCAGGCGGTGATCGGCGACGACCTCTGCGACCTGGTCGTCCCGGCCGGCCACCCCTTCACCACGCGCCGGACCATCCGGCGCAGCGACCTCGGCGGCGAGCGCTGGGTCTGCCAGCCGCCCGGCCGCGTCTGCCACGACTGGCTGGTACGGACCCTGCGCACGGCCGGCTTCGAACCCGACATCGCGCACGTGGCCGAGGAGAACCACACCATCGTCGCCCTGGTCGCGGCCGGGCTCGGCGTGGCCGTCGTCCCCCGCCTGGGCACCGGCGCACTGCCGCCGGGTGCGGTGGCCGTCCCCCTGGAACCGGGCCCCGTACGCCGCTTGTACGCCCTCTGGCGAACGGGCGCGGCCCGCCGCCCCGCCATCACCGAGGCCGTACGAACCCTCCAGGAACACTGGGCGGCGGGCTAGGCGCGTCCGCCGGTTCCGACGGGACGGGAGTGTGCCGGGGCGGATCCCCGCAGGGCAGCCACTCCCGCCGGTCCCGACAGGGCCGCAAGCACGCAGGCCACCTCGCAGCCGCGGCCGCCGGTTCCGACGGGGTCGGGAGTGTGCCGGGGCGATCCCCGCAGGGCGCCGAACGCAACCACCCCGAACCCTCCGACCCCCCGCCACGTTCGGCGCCCGAGGAGACGCCCCGGCGCGCGCCCGGCCCCGCCGGAACCGGCCCCACCACCACAGCCCTGCCGGAGGCAACCGGCCCCGTCGGAACCGGCCCCACCACCACGGCCCTGCCGGAGGCAACCGGCCCCGTCGGAACCGGCCCCACCACAACGGCCCTGCCGGAGGCAACCGGCCCCGCCATCACCGCCACCCCCGCCGGAGGCAACCGGCCCCGCCCAGCCCAAACCGGCCCCCCGACCCGACCCACCCCGGGAGGGAAACGGTGGGACTTCGACAACACACCCCCACACAGCCAACCCGCCCGGAGGGCAACCGGTAGGGTCCGGCCCGTGCCGAACCACGCCTCCCGCCGGACCCTGCTCGCCGCGGCCGCCCTGGCCGCCGCCACGGCCGCGGGGGCCTCCGCCGCAGGGGGCGGCGACCACGCCCCCGACGACGCGCGCTCCCCCGGCGAAGACCCGGGCCGCCGTCCCGACCGGGCCCGGCTGCGCCACGTCGTGGCCCGGATGAGCCTCGCCGAGAAGGTCGGGCAGCTCTTCGTCTCGCGGGCGTACGGGCATTCGGCGACCGACCCCGACCCGGTGGACGCCGAGAAGAACCAGGAGATGTTCGGCGTGCGCACCGCCGCCGAGCTGGTCTCCCGCTACCACCTCGGCGGGATCGTCTACTTCGCCTGGGCCCACAACACCCGCACCCCGCACCAGATCGCGGCGCTCTCGGGCGGCCTCCAGCAGGCCGCCCTCACCACCGGCGCCCGGATCCCGCTGCTGCTCTCCACCGACCAGGAGCACGGCGCCGTCGCCCGGATCGGCAGGCCCGCGACCCTGCTCCCGGGGGCGATGGCGCTCGGCGCGGCCGGCTCCACCGCCGCCGCCCGGCGCGCCGCCCGCATCGCGGGCTCCGAGCTGGCCGCCATGGGCATCCGGCAGGACTACGCGCCGGTGGCCGACGTCAACGTCAACCCGGCCAATCCGGTGATCGGCGTACGGTCCTTCGGCTCGGACCCGCAGGCCGTGGCGGCCATGGTCGTCGCGCAGGTCCGCGGCTACCAGGGCGCCGGCGTGGCCGCGACCGCCAAGCACTTCCCGGGCCACGGGGACACCGAGACCGACAGCCACGTCGGCCTGCCGGTGATGCGGCACACCCGCGCCACCTGGGAGGAGCTCGACGAGCCGCCCTTCCGGGCCGCGGTGGAGGCGGGCGTGGACGCCGTCATGACGGCGCACATCGTCTTCCCCGCGCTCGATCCCTCGGGGGACCCGGCGACCCTCTCCCGGCCGATCGTCACCGGCCTCCTGCGGGAACGCCTGGGTTTCCAGGGGGTGGTGGTCACCGACGCCCTCGACATGGCCGGGGTCCGCCAGAAGTACGGGGACGACCGGGTCCCGGTACTGGCCCTCCTGGCGGGCTGCGACCAGCTGCTGAACCCCCCGGACCTGGGGCTCGCGCACCGCAGCGTGCTGGCGGCCGTCGAGGCGGGCGAGCTGACGCAGGCCCGGATCGAGGAGTCGGTGCTGCGGATCCTGGAACTGAAGTCCCGCCGGGGGCTGTTCGACGAGGCGCACCCCACGAGCGCGGAGGTGGACGCCACCGTCGGCATCCGGGAGCACCTCGACGCCGCCGACGCGATCGCCGCCGCCACGACGACCCTGCTGGCCGATCCCCGCGGGCTGGTGCCGATCGATGCGAAGGCCGCGCCGCGGCTGCTGGTCACGGGGACGGACCCGGTCTCCCCCACGGGTACCACGGGCCCCCCTACGGCCGTACTGGCCCGGGAACTGACCGCCCTGGGCTGCCGGGCCACCGCGGTGGCGCCCGCCCGCGCCGTGGCCGCCGCGGCCGGTCACGCGGCGGTGCTGGTGTGCACGTACAACGTCCCCGAGGGGAAGAGTCCGCAGCACACGCTGGTGGCGGACCTGGTCGCGACCGGCGTCCCGGTGATCGTGCTGGCGGTCCGCAACCCGTACGACCCGGCCCGGCTGCCGGCCTGCGCGGCGGAGCTGGCGACTTACTCCTGGACGGACGTGGAGATGCGGGCGGCGGCCCGGGTGCTCACCGGGACGCTGAGGCCCGCCGGCCGCCTCCCCGTCCCGGTCCCGGGCCGCTACCCGCTGGGCCACGGGTTGACCTGAAGCGAGCGGTCAGTGGGTGGCCTGCCACACGACGCCCAGGGCGACGACGGCGCCCGCGGACAGTACGGCGGCCGGCCGTGAGCGGCGCAGCGTGTACCCGACCAGCCCTGCCGTCAGCAGCACCACGACCGTGCCGACCGCGCCCTTCAGCAGGCCGTCCCCGTATCCGTACTCGCCGAAGTGCCGGGCCACCCAGGCGAACCAGGCGATCCTCATGTTCATCCCCCATTTCGTGATCTTGTGGATCGTAATCCGGGGTGTGGTGCACAGGGGCGGGATCCGGCCTGCTCAGCGGCGCGGGACACGGCCGGGGGGGCGCGCCCGCACCGTCTGCGGACACGCCCCCGGGCCGACTGCTACGGCCGGCTACCGCCGCAGCTGCGGCTCGCGCTCCGGCTCGTGCTGGTCGAGCTGCGCGTCCGGCGCCGCCAGCGGCGCCGCCCGTCCCGCGTCGGCGGGCGCGGCGGCCGGGGCCACCCCGGCCCACTGGAGGATCTTCGCGGTGGCGAGGGCTTTCTCGCCGTCCAGGAGCTTGGCGACGTTCGCCCCGTGGTTCGCGCCCGGCGCGGTCATCACGTAGCTGTCGCGCACCCCGTACCCGAGGCGGAACGGTTCAGCGCCCCACGGGTCGTTCTGCCCGTACACGAACAGCATCTGGTTCGCGTTGTCGCGCACCCACCTGTCCACGTCCGCCATGGCCCCCGGCTGGAAGGTCATGGGGATGTCGCGGGGCACGAAGTTGCGCGGCGGCTGGTAGCCGTAGCGGCTCAGGTTGCCCAGGTGCGGCTGCTTGATGTCCGGGGAGCCGAGCTGCGTACCCGCCTGGTAGTAGTACGGCGTGTACGTCTGGAGGCCCTGGTCGGCGTAGGCCGAGAAGCCGGAGATCGCGTCGATCGTGTCCCAGATCTCCTGGTCGGTGGCGGTGGCCGCCGTCGGGATCGAGGCGCAGTCGGCGAGCAGGCTGTACTGCCAGAAGGCCCACACGTAGTCGAGCACGACGGCCTCGTAGGCCTTGTCGAGGTTGCCGACGGTGGTGAAGGTCCAGCCGTTCTCGGCCGCGGCCACCGCGTACTTGGCCTCCAGCGGCTCGCGGCGCACGAGCGCCTCGCGCTGCACCGCGTTCAGCTTGTCGCGGCACTCCTTGGTGCCGACCTTGGCGAAGAACCGGTCGTAGGCCGAGTCCTCCTTGTTGACGACGTCGTTGGGCGCCACGTACGCGACGACGCCGTCCATGTCGCGCGGGTAGAAGCGCTCGTAGTACGTCGCCGTCATGCCGCCCTTGCTGCCGCCCGTGGACAGCCAGTTCTTCTTGTAGATCTTCTTCAGGGCGGTGAAGATGCGGTGCTGGTCACTGGCGGCCTGCCAGATGTCCAGGTGGGCCCAGTTGGCCGGGTCGGGCCGGGAGGGCGTGAAGAACCGGTACTCCATGGACACCTGGTTGCCGTCGATGATGGTCGTCGGCTCGCTGCGGCGCGGGTTGGTGTTGACGTTGTAGCCGGAGGTGAAGAACACCGACGGCCGCGAGACGTCCTTGTGCAACAGGGTCAGGCGCTGCTTGAAGGTGCCCTTCCACGGCTGCCGGTGGTCCACCGGCTGCTCGTAGTTCAGTACGAAGAAGCGGTAGCCGGGGTACGGCTTCTCCTCGATGAGGCTCATCCCCGGAATGCCGAGGATCTGGTCCTTGATGTCCGCGGCCGCCGGCTGCGCGGCTGTGGCCGCCTGCGCCGTGGAGCCGGCCGCACCCATGGTGCCGATGAGCACCACGAGTGACAGCAGCCATCCGAGCGTCTTGCGCATTCACCCTCCCCTTGAGTTCACTTCGGTCGCCGTGAACCTAGCCGGGTGAACACGCCATTGAACAGACCTAGTTGGGCCGCTCCCTCAGCACAGGATCCAGCCGGAATCGGCCGATCCGCCTGCCACGTTCCCCTTGACGTACACACAGCGGCTGATCGTCCCGACGGTGACGGGCCCCGCGTAGCGGGTGAACCGCCCGGCGTCGCGCACCGGGGCCCCGCCGCGCGGCTGGATGCTCACGGCCATCTGCCGCCGCTCGCCGGGCACTCGGGCCACGGTCATGGCGCAGGCCTGGGTGCGGCTCTTGTAGACGCGCACCTCGCCCGTCTCGAACGCCACCGTCCTCGCCAGCCGGCCCCCGCAGCTCCCGGCCGCCGCGGCCTGCGCCGGCGGCGCCGCGAAGAGCCCCCCGACGCTGAGCCACAGCGCCGCCGTGAAGGCCACCAGGGACGCGGCCCGGCGGCCGCGGCCCTTCCACCTCTGCAACACCCTGTCCCCCGATCGGTCGTACGTACAACGCGCGCACGCACGTACGACGTCCAGACCGCCCGGAAGGTTGCGGTGAGCAAGGACTCACACCGGGCGGGCCGCTCGCCCCCCGTACGAGTGCATCCGCAACTTCCCAGCGGGAGAACGGGAGTTCACCCACCCGCGGACGATTACGCTGGGTGACCACACACCCCCTCGCCGTAGCCGTGAAAGGCACCGACATGACGAACGACCTGCTCGACCGCAAGCTGCAGCGCGCCTTCACGCACCTGGACGCCGACCGGAGCGGGGTGATCGACGCGAACGACATCTTCGCGCTCGGCTCCCGGCTGCTGACCGCCCTCGGGGAGCCGGACGACTCGCCCAAGGCGGAGCTGGTGATGAGCGGTCTGGCCGACTTCTGGCAGGACCTGTTCACCGAGCTGGACATGGACCGGGACGGCAAGGTCACGCCCGAGGAGTACAAGCTGGGCATGACGCGGCTGTACGCGCAGGGCGGGCCCGCGTACGACCGCTCGCTGCGGCCTCTGATGCGGGCGATCCTCACGATCGTCGACACCGACGGCGACGGACGCATCAGCCCGGAGGAGTTCCACACGGCGCAGGAGGCCTTCGACACGCGGCTGGACCCCGCCGACACCGATGCGCTGTTCCGGCGGATCGACGCGGACGGGGACGGCACCCTGACCGTGGACGAACTCCTCGACGCGGTACGCGAGTACTACACGGGCACCGCCGAGGACGCCCCGGGCAACCTGCTCTTCGGCGAACTCTGATCGCCCGGGACGCCCCTGAGCCTCGCTAGGGCGTTTCGTCAAAGTACCGCCGGCCAGACGGGACTACGACGACCCAACCTAGGCCGCCGCGCGCTCGTCCTCGCCGGCGAAGGTGCGCCACAGCTCGGCGTACCGGCCGCCGCGCGCCAGGAGTTCGGCGTGGGTGCCGTCCTCCACGACCCGGCCCCGGTCCATGACCACGACCCGGTCGGCGCGCGCGGCGGTGGTCAGCCGGTGCGCCACCACCAGGGTGGTGCGCTTGCCTGCGAGCCGGTCCGTCGCCTGGTTGACCTGGGCCTCGGTGGCCAGGTCGAGGGCGGCGGTGGCCTCGTCGAGGAGCAGCACGTCCGGGTCGACGAGTTCGGCGCGGGCCAGCGCGATCAGCTGGCGCTGGCCGGCGGAGAGGTTGCGGCCGCGCTCGGCGACGGTGTGCAGGTAGCCGCCGTCGAGGGTGGCGATCATGTCGTGGGCGCCGACCGCGCGGGCGGCGGCCTCCACCTCGGCGTCGCTCGCCTCGGGCCGCCCGTAGGCGATGGCGTCGCGGACGGTCCCCGGGAAGAGGTAGGACTCCTGGGGGACGACGCCCAGCCGGTGGCGGTACGCGGTCAGGTCGAGCTCCCGCAGGTCCGCGCCGTCGGCGGTGATCCGGCCGGAGGTCGGGTCGTAGAACCGGGCCACCATCTTGACCAGCGTGGACTTTCCGGCGCCGGTCTCGCCGACGAAGGCGACGGTCTGCCCGGCGGGTATGCGCAGGCTGATTCCGGCCAGGGCCTCGTCCTTCTCGCCCCGCTCCTCGGCCGTGCCGTACCGGAAGCGGACGTTCTCGAAGGCGATCTCCCCGCGCAGCGACGGCAGTGCGCGCGGGTGCTCCGGCCGCGGGGTGGTGGTGGGCTCGCGCAGCAGTCCCTGGATGCGGCCGAGGGAGACGGTGGCCTGCTGGTAGCCGTCGAAGACCTGGGAGAGCTGCTGGACGGGGGCGAAGAACAGGTCGATGTAGAGCAGGTAGGCGACCAGCGCGCCGGTGGTGAGCGTCCCGGCCTCGACCCGGCCCGCGCCGACGATCAGCACGGCGGCCGCGGCGCCCGAGGACAGCAGCTGCACGAACGGGAAGTAGACGGATATCAGCCACTGGCCGCGGACCCGGGCCTCGCGGTACGAGTCGCTGCGCTCGGCGAAGCGGACGGCGCCGGAGTCCTCGCGGCGGAAGGCCTGGACGATGCGCAGGCCCGACACGGACTCCTGGAGGTCGGCGTTGACCAGGCTGACCCGGTCGCGGGCGAGCTCGTAGGCGGCGACGGACCTGCGGCGGAAGACGATCGTGCCGACGACCAGGACGGGGAGGGTCGCGAAGACGATCAGCGCGAGTTCCACGTCGAGGACGAGCAGGGCGGCCAGGATGCCGAAGAAGGTGAGGACGGAGACGACGGCGGTGACGAGCCCGGTCTGGAGGAAGGAGCTCAGCGAGTCCACGTCGGTGGTCATCCGGGTCATGATCTTGCCGGTCAGCTCGCGCTCGTAGAAGTCGAGTCCGAGGCGCTGGAGCTGGGCGAAGATCTTGACGCGGAGGGAGTACAGCACGCGCTCGCCGGTACGGCCCGTCATCCGGGTCTCGGCGAACTGCGCGGCCCACTGAACGACGACGACGGCGAGGGCGAGTCCGGCGGCCAGCCAGACGGCGCCCAGCACGGCCTGCTCCACGCCCTGGTCGATGCCGTTGCGGATCATGATCGGCAGCAGCAGTCCGGCGCCCGCGTCGACGGCGACGAAGCCGAGGCTGAGGGCGAGCGGCGCCCAGAACCCGCGGAGCAGGCGGCGCAGGCCGTAGCTCTCCTCGGCGCCTGCGGCGCGGGTCTCGTCCACGTCGGGCCGGTCCTCGGCGGGCGGCAGCGCGGCCACCTTCGCGAGCAGGTCGGGGGTGGCGGGGGCCCCGGCGACGGCCACGGCCGCGGCCGCGGAAGCCCCCGCTCCGGGCGCGCCGCCCGCGCCGCCCGCGCCGCCCGCGTCGGCGGACTCCTTCCCGCGGCGCCACAGCTCGGGGGTGATCCCGCCGGCGACCCTGCGCTTGGCGTTGACGGGCTCGGAGTCGATCTCGGCTTCGAGCTCGATGTCCCGTTCGAGGTCCCGGTCGAGCTCGCGCTCGAACTCGGTCATCGCGGGAGCGTCCGGGGTCCGCGGCGAGGCCGCGCCGAGCGCGTCGGGGTCGGTGAGCAGCCTGCGGTAGAGCGCCGACCGGCCCTGCAGCTCCTCGTGCGTCCCGAGGTCGGCGAGCCGCCCGCGGTCGAGTACGGCGATCCGGTCGGCCAGCGCGAGCGTCGAGCGGCGGTGGGCGATCAGCAGGGTGGTGCGCCCGGCCATGACGGCGCGCAGGGCCTCGTGGATCTCGTGCTCGACGCGGGCGTCCACGGCGGAGGTGGCGTCGTCGAGGAGCAGCAGCCGCGGGTCGGTCAGGACGGCCCGGGCGAGGGCGATGCGCTGGCGCTGGCCGCCGGAGAGGGTGAGCCCCTGCTCGCCGACCTTGGTGTCGTACCCGGCGGGCAGGGCCCGGACGAACCCGTCGGCCTGGGCGGCGCGGGCGGCGGCCTCGACCTGCTCGTCGGTGGCGCCGGGGTGCCCGTAGGCGATGTTGGCGCGGATGGTGTCGGAGAAGAGGAAGGAGTCCTCGGGAACGAGCCCGATCGCGCCGCGCAGGGACGCGTACGTCAGCTCGCGGACGTCGTGGCCGCCGACGCGGACCGTGCCGCTGCCGGCGTCGTAGAAGCGCGGCAGCAGGAGCGCGACGGTGGACTTCCCGCTTCCCGAGGCCCCGACGACGGCGATGGTCTCCCCCTCCGGCACGGCGAGCGAGAACCCGTCGAGGACGAGCCGCTCGGGGTCGTAGCCGAAGCGGACGTCGTCGAACTCGATGGTGGCGGGCGCGTCGGCGGGAAGGTCGTGCGCGCCCTCCTCGATCTCGGGCTCGGTGTCGATGAGCTCGAACACCCGCTCCGCGCCGGCGCGGGCCTGCTGTCCGACGGTGAGGACCATGGCGAGCATGCGGACGGGGCCGACGAGCTGGGCGAGGTAGGTGGAGAAGGCCACGAAGGTGCCGAGGGTGACCCGCCCCTCGGTGGCCATCCAGCCGCCGAGGGCCAGCATGGCGACCTGCGCGAACGCGGGCACGGCCTGCAGGGCGGGGGTGTAGCGGGAGTTGAGCCGGATGGTCCGCATCCGCCCGGCGAACAGCCGGCGGCCGGCGTCGCGCAGCTTGCCGGTCTCCTGCTCCTCCTGGCCGAAGCCCTTGACGACGCGGACGCCGGTCACGGCCCCGTCGACGACGGTCGCGACGGCGGCGGCCTGGCTCTGGGCCCACCAGGTGGCGGGGAAGAGCTTCTTGCGGCTGCGCTTGGCGATGAACCAGAGGGCGGGGGCCATCAGCAGGGCGACGAGGGTCAGCAGCGGCGAGAGCCACAGCATGACCGCGAGGGATATCCCGAAGAGGAGGAAGTTGCCGATCGTCATGGGCAGCATGAAGAGCAGGCCCTGGATCAGCTGGAGGTCGCTGGTGCCGCGGCCGACGACCTGCCCGGTGTTCAGCTCGTCCTGCCGCCGCCCGTCCAGGCGGGCGATGGTGCCGAACATGTCGGTGCGCAGGTCGTGCTGAACGTCGAGGGCGAGCCGCCCGCCGTAGTACCGGCGTATGTAGGTCAGCACGTACACGCCCAGGGCGGCGGCTATGAGCAGCCCGGCCCAGACGCCCATGGGCTTGCTCTGGTCCCCGATGACGTCATCGATGATCACCTTGGTGACCAGTGGCACGAGCGCCATGACGGCCATGCCGGCCAGCGAGGACCCGAGTGCGAGCAGCACGTTGGCCTTGTACCGCCAGGTGTAGCCGGCCAGCCGCCTGCCCCAGCCCTGTTTGTCCCCAGCCGCTTTCTGCGCCGCCGCCACGTCAGGCCTCCCCGTTCGTCCTGTCCTGCCGGAAGCCCCAACGCTCCGACCGGCGGATTTCATCCCGCCGCAACAATCGAACGGCTTTGCGTGGCCGGGCGCCCGACGGCCTGGGCCGTCCGGATGAGCCGGGGCCGGAGACGGGCGCGGGGCGAAGACGGGCCGGGGGCGAAGACGGGCCGGGGGCGGAGACGGGCCGGGGGCCGGAAACGGGCGCGGGTCAGAGGTGGGTCGGGGCGAACATCCTCAGGAGCGCCGGGAGAACGACCACCGAGGGGCCCGGGGTGGCCAGGGCCTTCTTGAGGTCGGCCGTCAGTGATTCCGGGGTGGTCGTGGTCGCCGGGACGTCGAAGGACGCCGCCAGGGCGGCGAAGTCGGGGCGGGTGAGCTCCGTGGCCGTCGCGCTCCCGAAGGACGAGGTCATGTACTCGCGCAGGACGCCGTAGCCGCCGTCGTCCACGATCAGCCAGGTGACGTCGAGGTCGTGCTGGCGGGCCGTGGCCAGCTCCGCGATCGAGTACATCGCGCCGCCGTCGCCGGAGACCGCGAGGACCGGGGTGTCCGGTTCCGCGACGGCCGCCCCGACGGCCGCCGGGAAGGCGTAGCCGAGGCCGCCCGCGCCCTGGGCCGAGTGCATGGTGTTGGGGTGCTTCGGGTCGAAGGCGGACCAGGCCCAGTAGGACAGGATCGTCATGTCCCAGAACGACGGGGAGCGCGGCGGCAGCGCCTTGCGGACCGAGGCGAGGAGCTCTTGCTCCAGCGCCACGTCCTGGGTCGCGAGACGGGCGGCGATGTCCGCGAGGACCATGCGGACCCGCTCCGGGGCGGACGGGTCCTCGCGCTCGGCGACCGTCTCCAGCAGGGCCTGGAGGGCCAGGCGGGCGTCCGCGTGGATGCCCAGGGCCGCGTGGTTCGACTCCAGCTTGCCGAGGTCCGCCTCGATCTGGACGACCCGGCCCGTCGGGAAGAACGTGTGGTAGTTCGACGAGAGCTCGCCGAGGCCCGAACCGACGACCAGCAGGACGTCCGCGTCCTCCAGGAAGTCCGTCATGTGGCGGTCCTCCAGCCAGGACTGGAGGGAGAGCGGGTGGGTCCAGGGGAAGGCGCCCTTGCCGCCGAAGGTGGTGACGACGGGCGCGTTCAGCCGCTCGGCCAGCTGCTTGAGCTTGCCCGCCGCGTCGGAGCGGACGACGCCGCCGCCCGCGATGATCACCGGTCGGGTGGCGTTCTCCAGCCAGTGGGCGGCGAGCGCCGTGAGCTCGGGCCGCGGCGCGAGCTCGTGCGGGGTCGCGTCCACGCCCGTGACCTGCGGGATGACGGTCTCGGCCCGCAGCACGTCCTCCGGGATCTCGACGAACACCGGGCCGTGCGGGGCGCTCAGCGCCGACTCCCAGGCCTCGGCGATCACGGAGGGGATCTGGGAGGGGGTGCGGACCGTGTGGACGGACTTCACCACGTCCCGGAAGGAGGCCGACTGGTCCCGCAGCTCGTGCAGGTGCCCGCGCCGCCCGCCGCCCAGGCCCGCCACCGGGACCTGCGAGGAGATCGCGATGACGGGCGCCGATGCGGCCGCGGCCTCCGCCAGGGCGGGCAGCGCCATCAGCGCGCCCGGGCCGGTGGAGAGCAGCAGCGGCGCCGCCTCGCCCGTGATCCGGCCGTACGCGTCGGCCGCGAAGCCCGCGTTGTTCTCCGTACGCAGTCCCACGAGGCGCAGGTCGGAGCGGCCGACCGCGTCGAAGAGGGCGAGCGCGTGCTGCCCCGGCAGACCGAAGACGGTGGTCGCGCCGAGGCCGCGGAGCGTTTCCACGACCAGGTCCCCGCCCGTCCGGCCCGGCGGCGGCGCGAGCGCGGCCGCCTTCTGGGCTTCGGTGGGACGGAGTACCAGGTCGTGGTCGTGCGTCACTTCGCTTACTTGCCCTTCGCCTGCGCGATCTGTCGCGACATGATCGTGGTCAGCTCGTACGCGGTGTGCGAGGCCGCGACCGAGGTGATCTCGGCGTGATCGTACGCCGGGGCGACCTCGACGACGTCGGCGGAAACGAGGTTGCAGGAGGACAGACCGCGGATGATCTCCAGGAGCTCGCGGGAGGTCATGCCGCCCGCCTCGGGGGTGCCGGTGCCGGGCGCGTGCGCCGGGTCCAGGACGTCGATGTCGATGGAGATGTAGAGCGGGCGGTCGCCGATGCGCTGGCGCAGCTGGTCGGCCACCTCGTCGGCGCCGCGGCGGTAGACGTCCGCGGAGGTGACGATGCCGAAGCCCATCTTGGCGTCGTCGTCCAGGTCCTGCTTGCCGTACAGCGGGCCGCGGGTGCCGACGTGCGAGAGCGCCTCGGTGTCGAGGATGCCCTCCTCGACGGCGCGGCGGAACGGGGTGCCGTGGGTGTACTCGGCGCCGAAGTAGGTGTCCCAGGTGTCCAGGTGCGCGTCGAAGTGCAGCAGCGCGACGGGGCCGTGCTTCTTGGCGACGGAGCGCAGCAGCGGGAGGGCGATGGTGTGGTCGCCGCCGAGGGTCATCAGGCGGGAGCCCGCGCCGAGCAGCTCGTCGGCGGCGGCCTCGACCGTCTCGACGGCCTCGTTGATGTTGAAGGGGTTCACGGCGATGTCGCCGGCGTCCGCGACCTGCGCGAGGGCGAAGGGGGAGGCGTCCTGCGCCGGGTTGTAGGGGCGCAGCAGGCGCGAGGCCTCACGGATCGCGTTGCCGCCGAAGCGGGCGCCGGGGCGGTAGGAGACGCCGGAGTCGAAGGGCACGCCGACGATGGCGACGTCGGCGGAGCCGACCTCGTCGAGGCGGGGCAGCCGGGCGAAGGTCGCCGGGCCCGCGTAGCGCGGGATGCGGGAGGAGTCGACGGGTCCGCGCGGCTGCGTGCTCATGGGGGGTGCCCTTCTGAAGGTCCTACAAGTGCGGTCCTTCGAGCGTAAGCCGACGTCCGCGGGGCGCGAAGTGTACGTTTCATCCACTGCCGCTCCCCAATGTGTACGGAGTATCCATGGAGGCCCCTCCCACCCCGCCGGTCGCCCTCGGCCGCCTGCTCGCCGACGGCGAGCTGGGTCTGCGCCGGCTGGCCGGGCCCGCCGAGGCCGAGGTGCACGGGGTGCACGCCTCGGAGATGGCGGATCCGTCCCCGTACCTGCTGGGCGGGGAGCTGCTGCTCACGGCGGGGGCGGGGCTCGCGGGGGCGGAGACGGACCCGGACGGCGGGGCGGACGCCGGGCTGTACGTCGAGCGGCTCGTCCGGGCCGGGGCCGCCGCCCTCGGCTTCGGGGTCACCCCGGTGCACGAGAGCGTGCCGCAGGCCCTGGTCGACGCGTGCACCCGGCACGGGCTGCCGCTGGTGGAGGTGCCGCCCGCGACGCCGTTCACGGCCGTGGGCCGGGCCGTCTGGCGGCTGATGGCGCAGGCCCGTACCCGCGAGCTGCGCCGGGTGACCGACGCCCAGCAGTCCCTCGCGGCCGCGGCCGCCCGCCCCGACCCGGTCCCCACGGTGCTCTCGCGCCTGGCGTCGGCCCTGGGCGGCCGGGCCTGCCTGCTCGCACCGGCCACGCGTACGGAAGCGGGCGCGGCCACGGCCGCGGGCACCGGCGTGCCGGGTGGTGGCGTGATCCGGTCGGCGTGGGCCGGGGCTGCCGGGGTCGAGCCGGGGGCCGAGGTGCGCAACGCCCTCGACGCGCTCGCGCAGCGGGTGGCCCCCGGCCCCGGCTCCGCGGCGACCGCCACCGACACCCTGGCCGGGACGCACCTGGCCGCCTACGCCGTGGGCGGCGGCCAGGCGCTGGCCCTCGCCACCCCGGCCCGGGCCCCGGGCGACCACACCATCGCCTCCGTCGCCGCCGTGCTGCTGACCCTGCTCACGGCGAGCCGCCCGGCCGGAACGGAGGCGGCCGCACTGACCCGGCTGCTGCTGGACAACGACCCGGCCGACGCCCTCGCGCCCGGGCCCTGGTACGTCGTCCGCGCCCGCGGCGGCGGTGATCCGCAGGCCCTGGCGGCCGCGCTGGGCACCGTCCTGCTCGACGCGCACGGGAACGGAAACGGGGACGAGGACAGGGACGGTGACGGGGACGGGGACGGGGACGGGGACAGGGACGGCGTACGCCTGATCACCGACCGGGAGCCGACCCCGCAGCCCGGCTGGACCCTGGGGGTGTCGGCCCCGGCCGCGCCGGACGGGCTGGCGACCGCCGCCGCCCAGGCGCAGCGCGCCCTGGACCGCGCCGAGGCCGCCCGCACCCCGCTGGTCCGCCACACCGCCGGCGGCCTCGATTCCCTCCTCGACCCGGCGGAGGCCCGCGCCCACGCCGAGGCCCTGCTGGCCCCGCTGGGGACGGCCCACCGGGAGACGCTGCGCGCCTGGCTCGCCCACCACGGCAGCTGGGACCGCACGGCCGCGGCCCTGGCCGTGCACCGCAACACCGTCCGCCAGCGCATCGCCCGGGCGGCCACCCTGCTGGGGCGCGACCTGGACGACCCGGACACCCGGATGGAGCTGTGGTTCGCCCTGCGCCGGCTTCCCGGGGCAGGGCAGCGGTAGCCGACCCGGTCAGGCGGCCCCACCGCCCCGCCCGCACCGCCCGCACCGCCGTGTGTCAGGGGTTGGCCGTCACCTGGAAGCCGGCGCCGAAGACGTCGGCGGGGTCTGCGGCGTCGCGGGCGCGCAGGTCGGCCAGGATGTTGGCCGAGCTGGTGTACACGTACCAGGGATACGAGATGATCATCCCCTTGGTGATGCCCGCCCAGGGCCCCTCGGCCGTGAACCCGTTGGCCTCGGAGGGGTACGCCGTCCCCGGCACGTGCCAGATGGCGGGCCCGCCCGAGTCACCGGCCTTGTGCTGGGGGTGGGCCTGGTAAACGCCCCGGTCGTTGTTGGTGATCCGGCCGTACCAGACGCCCAGCTGGCCGGAGACGACCAGCTCGTTGTTGTTGAACCAGGCCGCGCCGAGCAGCCGCTCCCGGTTCTGCGCGGGGCTGAGCGCATTGGGGCTGGGCGTCCCGCCCGGCACCTCCAGCAGCCCGGTCTGCTTCAGGTGCGGCCCCTGGGAGGACGGCGTCACGGACTCGACCAGTTCGATGACCATGTAGTCCTTGGTGAGGTGCCCCGTCATGGACCCCTCCGGATCCTTGAAGTACCGGACGTACCCGATCGGCCCGTAGCCGATGTCCTGCCGGTGGAAAACGGGTATGAGGTCCTCGCGGATCTCGCGGTCGGCGTGGTCGGGGGCCGAGACGCAGTGCCCGGCCGAGATGGCGATCTTCCGCCCGTAGCCGTCGCCGCCCACGGCCCCGATGGTGCAGAAGCTGTCCGGGGTGGAGGCGCTGAAGACGATCTGCATCGCGTTGTGGACCCGCTTCGCCTGCGGGGACTCCTGCGCCTCGGCGTGGACCGTGCCCGCGCCGAGCGCGAGGGCCACCGTCGTCGCCACGGCAAGGCTGAACAGCCTCTTGAGCATGTGGGATTCCTGTCCTGTCGGGGGAAAGGCCGGGAGGGACCGGGCGTACCGAGTCAACCCACGCGGCCCGGGCGGCAGAAGGGGGTATCCGGACAGCCGCGCTCACGGACGGCGATGTGACGGACGGCGATGTGACACACAACGAGACGGTGTGACGCACGGCGATGTCACGCTCGACGAGACGGTGTGACGCACGCGTGTACGACCGAGTCTGGACAGCCGGGGCAACCCGTCGGTAACTTAATCTGAGCAAGCGCTTAGATCAGGGCGGCGGACCGCCGCGACGAAGGGAGCCGGCCGTGCGCCGTACGGTGTTCAACGAAGACCACGAGGCGTTCCGCGAGACCATCCGCGCCTTCATCGAGGCCGAGGTCGTCCCCGTCTACGACGAGTGGTTCGCCGCCGGCCAGGCGCCGCGCGACTTCTACTACAAGCTCGGCGAGCTCGGCGTCTTCGGGATCAACGTCCCCGAGGAGTTCGGCGGCGCGGGCCTGGACACGCACAAGTTCGAGGCCGTGCTCTACGAAGAGACCTCGCGCGCGGGCGTGAACTTCGGCGGCTCCGGCGTGCACGTGCTGCTCGCCCTCCCCTACATCAAGATGCTCGCCGACATCGAGCAGAAGAAGCGCTACCTCCCGAAGTTCGTCTCCGGCGAGGAGATGTGGGCCCTGGCGATGACCGAGCCGGGCACCGGCTCCGACGTCGCGGGCATGAAGACCACCGCCAAGCTCTCCGAGGACGGCACGCACTACGTCCTCAACGGCTCCAAGACCTTCATCACCGGTGGCGTCCACGCCGACCGCGTGATCGTCTGCGCCCGCACCTCCGCCCCCAGCGAGCAGGACCGCCGCTTCGGCATCTCCCTGTTCGCCGTGGACACCAAGTCCGAGGGCTACTCCATCGGCCGCAAGCTGGACAAGCTGGGCCTGCGCACCTCCGACACCGCCGAGCTGGCGTTCGTCGACGTGAAGGTCCCGGTCGAGGACCTGCTCGGCGAGGAGAACAAGGGCTTCTACTACCTCGGCGCCAACCTGCCCTCCGAGCGCTGGGGCATCGCCTTCGGCGCGTACGCGCAGGCCAAGGCCGCCATCCGGTTCGCCCAGCAGTACGTCACGGAGCGCACCGTCTTCGGCAAGCCCGTCGCGCACTTCCAGAACACCAAGTTCGAACTGGCCGCCTGCCAGGCCGAGGTGGACGCCGCCGAGGCCGTCGCCGACCGCGCCCTGGAGGCCCTGGACGCCGGTGAGCTGACCGCGGCCGAGGCCGCCTCCGCGAAGCTCTTCTGCACCGAGGTCGCGCACCGCGTCATCGACAAGTGCCTCCAGCTGCACGGCGGCTACGGCTACATGAACGAGTACCCGATCGCTCGTCTGTACGCCGACAACCGCGTGAACCGCATCTACGGCGGCACCAGCGAGGTCATGAAGTCCATCATCGCCAAGTCCATGGGCCTGTAAGGGATTCGGGCACCTACCCTTCCCCCATGAACGAGGCACTGACGACGCTCCTCGATCTGCTCGACCTGGAGCAGATCGAGGAGAACATCTTCCGCGGTACCAGCCGGCCTTCGCTGGTACCGCGTGTCTTCGGCGGCCAGGTCGCGGCCCAGGCCCTCGTCGCGGCCGGCCGGACCGTCCCCGCGGACCGCACCGCGCACTCGCTGCACTCGTACTTCCTGCGCACCGGGGACACCGGCGCGCCCATCGTGTACTCGGTGGACCGGATCCGCGACGGGCGCTCCTTCACCACGCGCCGGGTCGTCGCCGTCCAGCACGGGCAGCCGATCTTCCACCTCTCCGCGTCGTTCCAGGTGTACGAGGACGGCCTCGACCACCAGGTCTCGATGCCCGCGGCCCCGGACCCGGAGACCCTGCCCACCGCGGCCGAGTCGCTGCCCGCGTACCGGGACATCTTCCGCGACCCGGGCACGGTGGAGCGGCTGATCGAGACCCGGGAGGCGGTGGACCTGCGGTACGCCACGACCCCGCCCTGGGGCAGCATCGGCGAACCGGTCGAGCCGCGCTCGCAGGTGTGGTTCCGTACGGCCGGCAAGCTGGACAGCGCCGATCCGCTGCTGCACACCTGCCTGGCCACCTACGTCTCCGACATGACCCTGCTGGACTCGGTGCTGCTCGCGCACGGCCGGGGCGGCTGGGCGGTGGGCGACGTGGTCGGCGCCTCGCTGGACCACGCCATGTGGTTCCACCGGCCGTTCCGCGCGGACGAGTGGCTCCTGTACGACCAGGAGTCCCCTTCGGCGGCCGCCGGCCGCGGCCTCGGCCAGGCCCGGATCTGGACCCAGGACGGCCGGCTGGCCGTGACGGTCATCCAGGAGGGCGTCGTCCGCGTCCCGCGCGCGTGACGCCTCCGGCGGAGCCGCCGGATGTGCAGCCGCCGGATGTGCAGCTGCACATCGGAGTGAGTGACGTGCGCCACTCCGGGCAGAGTGGGTTGGACATCGAGCGGCTACGCCCGGCAGCCTTTGGCGGTTGACCAGAACCAGGGATAGGCGTCGTACGTGGATACCCGCACTTCTCGGTGGCAGGCGCGGTGGTCTCACGGCACCGTTGCGGAACTGCTGACCGGCCGGAACAACAGCATGGGTTTCATCCGGCTGATTCTCGCGACGGCCGTGGTCGTCTCCCATGCCCGCGTGCTGGGATTCGGCCGGACCGAATTCGGCCACTCTTTCACACAGGGCCAGGCCGACCTCGGAAAGTGGTCCGTCTACGGCTTCTTCGTCCTTTCGGGAATCCTCGTCACGCGCAGCGGGATACGCCTGGGGCTGGGGCGCTTTCTGTGGCACCGGGCACTGCGCCTGCTGCCCGGATTGTGGGCGTGCCTTTTCCTGACGGCATTCGTCGCGGCTCCGGCCCTGTACTGGAATTTGCACGGGACCCTGGACGGTTTTCTGGAGCGGGCCTGGGGGCCGGTGGAATACCTGCGCTCGAACGGGGCGATCCAGCTCAACCAGAACGACGTGTCCGGCGTGATGGCCGACGCGGTGGCCAAGGGCGCCGCGTACGACCGCAGCATCGACGGCGCGCTGTGGTCGCTGTACTACGAAGTCCTCTGCTACGCGGGCGTGGCGGTCCTGGCCGTGACGGGCGTCCTCGCGCGCGCCCGGCGCGCCGTGCTGCTGATCACGTGCCTCCTCGGCTGGCTCGTCATCCGGCAGGCCGTGGGCGACCGGTTCTGGGCCGGAGCCTTCGAGTCCTCCTACTTCCACCCGGTCGACCTGCCGGTGCTGGGCTTCACGAACCCGGTTCTGGTCATCTACCTCGGGTTCGCGTTCGCGCTGGGTGCGGTCATCGAGCTGTACCGCGAGCGGATCCCGGTGAGTGACGTGCTCGGCATCGCGTCGCTCCTGGCGCTGCTGGTCAGCGCACGCTTCGGGTTCCTGTTCGTCGTCGGCCTGCCGGCCTTCGCGTACTTCCTGGTGTGGCTGGCGATCCGCCTCCCGGCCCCCTTCCGCCGGATCGGCGCCCGCCACGACTACTCGTACGGCATCTACATCTACGGCTTCGTGGTCGAACAGGCACTGGTCATCCTGGGCTTCGCCCGCTGGGGCCTGCTGCCCTACCTCGGCCTGAGCCTCGCGGTGACCGTGGTGCTGGCGATGCTGTCGTGGCACTGCGTGGAGGGCCCCGCCATGCGCCTGAAGGACCTGGGCAGCCGCCGCGGGGGCCCCGGACACGCCTCCGGCTCGGAGCGGGGGGCTTCGGCCGCGGAACCGGGGCGGGGCACGGACTCGGGCCCGGGCCCGGCACCCCGTCCGGTTGACCAGGACAAGGTCACCGTAGGCCCCTGACGTGCAACGCAGGCCCCTGGCATGACGGAGGGGGGTGAGGTCCCCGCGGGACCTCACCCCCCTCTCTCTGTTCGGTCTTACTGTTCGGTCCGGGTCAGAGGACGACGTCGATTCCGGACCAGCCGTTACCGATCAGGGTTCGGCCGATGCTGAGGAAGTCGAAGAGCTCCCCGGTACGGGTCACGCCGACTTGCTCCGGTGCGCCGTCACTGTTGAGGTCGGCTGCGAACGGGGTCCATTCGCCGACCCACCAGCCCTCGCCGATGACGTTGGGGCTGCCGAAGCTGATGGCCCCGTTGCCACCGGTGTTGTTCGGGTAGAGGTACAGCTTGCCGTTCTCGCGCTGCGCCAGGATGTCGATCTTGTAGTCGTTGTTGAGGTCGGCGAACCGCAGGGTGCGCCAGTCGGCGGTCCACCAGCCGTCACCGAGGAAGGCCCGGCCGTCGAGGGCCTGGGTGCCGGTGCCGCCGTTGTGGGGGTAGACCCACAACTTGCCGCCGCTGTCACGGCCCATGACGTCGGTGCGGCCATCGCCGTTGATGTCCCCGAAGCCGAGGTCGACGTAGGTGTTCCAGCCGTCGCCGATCAGAACAGGGGTGCCGACCGTTTCGGTTCCGGTCCTGCCGGTGCCCGGGTAGAGATACAGGTTCCCGTGGTGGTCGCGCCCGACGATGTCGGTGTATCCGTCGTTGTTGAGGTCGGTGGAGTACACGTTCGTCCAGTAATCGCGCCACCAGCCGTCGCCTGCCTTGTACCGGCTGCCGAGTGTGCTCGTGCCCGGAGCGCCGGTGCCGGGATGGATCCAGAGGTGACCGTTGACGTCGCGGACCGCCACGTCCGTGTAGCCGTCGCCGTTGTAGTCCGGCCGGCTCTGGCTGCCGCTGGTCCACAGGCTCTGCCCGGAGGCGTTGTAGAGGACGAGCACTCCCCGGGGATGGAGCACCGCGTACGAGTACGGAGTACTGGTCTTGGTGCTCCACAGGGCGGTCTTGCCGTCGGCCGCGTAGACTACGAAGTTGCCGTCGCTCTGCATGCGGGCCGTGGCGCCCGGCTTGTTGTTGGTCCCGGTGGCCCAGAGCGGCTTGTCGTCCTTGCTCAGCAGGACGAGGTTGCCGTCCGACTGCATCCGCAGCTTGGCATTGCCGCTGGCGAACTCCTGCCCGGAAGCCAGTGTGGTGCCGGAGGGAATCCGCGCACCGGGCACGCCGTCGATCTTGAACTGCGAGCCGAAGGAGCTCACGGTCTTGCCGTCGGCGGCGAGCTTGCCCGGCCAGCCGACCACGGTGTTGTCGGCCTGACGGGCCCACAGGTCGGGGACCCTGTCGCCGGTGAGGTCACCGGACGAGCCGACCTGCGGATGGCTCGCCTGAGCGACGCCGGAGTGCACCTTGGTGCGGGTCAGGGTGCCCCAAGTGGCGAAGTCGACCGCCTGGTTCTCGTCCAGGCTCTCCTTCCCGTAGGTGTGCAGGATGCCGCCCGTGGCGTTCTCCCTCAGCAACAGGTCGGGGACCGTGTCGCCGTTGAGGTCTCCGGGGGCGATGACCGTGTACTTGCCCCAGTCGCCGCTACCGACGAGCACCGGCTTCGGCAGGCCGCCGCTGAAGGTGCTGATGTAGGCCCAGAGCTCATCCTTCCGCTTGACGAGGATGTCCGGGAGTTCGTTGCCGCCGAGGTTGCCGGGGGCGATGATCTGGTCGGCGTCGGACCAGTACCCGGCCTCGGTCCCCCTCGCCTTCACCTCGGTGGGGTTGCCAACGGCGCCCTGGCCGTCCTTGTTCTTGTAGACCCACAGCGTCTTGTGATCCATGCCGGACCGCTGCTCAAGACTGAGCATGTCGTTGTATCCATCACCGTTCCAGTCACCCAGCGTGGCAACCTGGGACCCGGCGAAGGACTTGGCGGAGCTGACCGACGCGGAGAACTTTGAGTCGCCCTGGCCGGTGTAGGTCAGGAGACTGCCGAAGAGATCGTTGCTCCAGATGTCGCGGATGCCGTCCCCGTTGAGGTCGTGCGGCCCGTCGGCCTCCTCCGTGCGGGCCGCGTAGAACTGGTACGCGGTGGTGTCGGACCGGTTCCCGGCAGCGTCCTGGCTGAAGGCGTAGACGAAGTGCGGGCCCGCGCCGGGCGGGGTGAGCTTCGCGGTGAACGAAGCCCCGGCGTCGACGACGGTGCTCCTCACCTGCGGGTCCCAGTCGGTGTAATAGCCGTACCAGGTGACGTCCGTGACACCGTTCGCCGACAGGACGAAGTCCCCGGACTGGCGGGCCGTGCCGGTGCCGTCCGGCCACCCGTTCCTGCCGTCGGGGAAGACGGTCGAGGTGATCTTCGGCGCCTCCGTCGGCCGGTTGCGGTCCACCGTGAACTTGCACGTCTCGGACCAGGCCGACTGGGCACCGTCCTGGTCGGTGGTGCGCGCCTTCCAGGTGTAGGCCCCGTTGGGGAGGGAACCGTCGGGGACTTGCCACGTGGCGACCTTGCCGTTGTTGGCCGGGATCGACTGGCTGACGGCGGGGGTGCTCTGACCGTCCTTGAAGATCTGGAACTCGGTGCTCAGGTTCCCCGAGTCACGGTCGGAGATCGTCGCGTTGAGGCCGATGGTGGTGTTGCCGATCGAGCCGCCCTGAACGCACGGCACCCAGGGCGAGGTGCCCGGGTTGGACGGCGTGTCGGGCGGGTTGTTGTACTCGATCTCCAGCGTCATCGTCTTCGCGTCGAAACGCTTCCACTGGTACTCGTCGCTCTCGTTCGACGCGAACAGGCCCAGGGTCACGCTCGACCAGTGGTGGGACGCGGACTTCTGCACGGCCTCAGTGGCGTTGAACTCGAGGTTGCCGGCCCCGCACGCGGGGCGCCCCTTGGCTTCCCTGACGATGTCCTGCAGAGTGCCGCCCGCCTTGCCGGGCTGGCGGTCCCACGTCGTATCGCGCGAGATGGGACCGGTGCTCCACAGCTCCACCGGGGTCTTGGTGCAGGACCAGGCCCAGGTCTCCTTGATCCGGAACGTCGCCTTCGACACCTGGGCGCCCTTGACGCCTGAGGTGTCGAGCTGGAAGTAGGCCCGCGAGAGCCCGTTCGTGTCGGCCTCGTACCCGACCCGCACGTCCTCCTTGGTGTTCCAGTAGGAGTTGGTGCTCCACGTGCGGTAGACCCACGACCAGTTCTGCCGCGCACCCCAGGCCACCGACGGGTCGATGTAGACGGGGTACTTCGTCTCCGCGCTCGTGAGGAGGGCCTGGTCGGGCTTGATCTCCAGACTGCCGCCCGTGACGGTGGTGGGCATCTGGGCGTTCTTGGCCCCGGACGGCGTCACGAAGGCATCCGAGGGGACGGTCTCCGTCGCCGAACCGGCGCTGAGCATTCCCGCACCCGCGGGCGTCTGAGAAGCGCCCCCAGTAGTCGTGGAGTCCCACATCACCGGCGTCGGAGAGGTGAAGACGACTTCGCCGGCCGGGTTGACCGCGGTCAGCAGGCCCGTCGTCGCATCCCTGGAGACGTTCAGGCCCACGGTGTCGAGCTTGAACTTCAGCATCGCGAGGTCGGGATGCTTCGCCGCGGCGGCGGTCTTGACCACCAGCAGCTGGGAGAAGCCCTCGACCTCGGCCTTGAGCTGCAGGTCCACGTCGGGCAGTACGTTCGGGTACGTCGCCACGTTCGCGGCGAGCGTCGGCTTCGGGAGCGCCGTGGGCCACGTCAGCGACAGGGTCCGCCCGTCCTTCGCCCCTGACAGCAGCGGACCGGTGCCACCGCCCGAGAAGGCGATCGACACGGCCGAGGCCTTCGGCTTCACCTTGCCGTCCGCCGCGAACTGCAGCGTCGGGTCGGTCGCGACCCACCCGCCGGCACGCCGGACGCGCACCGTCGTCCCGTGCTGCCTGACCGACCACTTGCCCGTCGGCAACGCCCAGGTGTCCGAGGTCTCGGTCCTCGCGGACGTCAGCTCGTAGGGCTGACCGGTTTCCTTCGCCTTGGCGAGCGCGAAGTCCTCTGCGGTCATCGAACCCTTGGCGACCGGATCGGTAGCGGCGACCGCCGTCGCCACCGGCTGCATCACAGTCAATCCGGTAGCAGCAATTCCGGTTACCAGAGCCATCGAAATGACTCGCGAAATCCCCCGCCCACCCGGCGCGCCGGGTTGGGCCTCTTTTCTTCTCACTCAAACTCCATCTGTCCGATATCCCTGGGCGACTCTACTCAGAATCTCGACACCAGCCACCTTGACCTGCGATTTTCACGCGGATCACATGCGCGTCACCCCATTTGATCCACTAGATCCACTTGGTCCACTTGAAGCGCATTCCGGGAAACCGGATTGGCGAATTCCACCTGTTAGTCTGCGCCCTAAATCTTTCTAGAAGCATGGGGTGGGGTGTGAGAAAATTTCGTATGCGAGGACTTTCTGTGGCGTTGGCCGCAGCGGTCCTCTCGGGCCTACTGCCCAGTGCGATTGCCGTAGCGGACAGCAAATCCAAGCCGTCGCTGCCGGAGCTCAAACAGCCGAAGGCGGTACCGGTCAAGCCGGTCCGCGCAGGCGGGGCGAAGAAGGCCGATGACGCGGGTGCTACTCCGTGGAAGGCGCCGAAGGTGTCCTGGCCGGCAGCCGGTTCGGCGGAGGTGGACCTGGCTCCGGCTTCGGGTCCGGTCTCGAAGTCGTTCCTGACGGGCGCCGCTCAGGGACCGACCGTCGGCTCGGGCTCGCAGCAGGCGGGCAAGCTCCCGGTCGCGGTCTACGTCGCGCCGGGCAAGGCGGCCGAAGCGCCGTCGAAGGTGAAGGTCTCCGTCACCGGCAAGGACGCGGCGCGCAAGGCCGGCGTCGACGGTGTCCTGCTGTCGGTGGGCCGCTCGGACGGCGCCGCGCAGTCCGCGGCGGCCAAGGTCGAGGTGGACTACAACTCCTTCCGGGGCGCCTACGGCGGCGACTACGCCTCCCGGCTGCGCCTGGTGGAGCTTCCGGCGTGCGCGCTGACGACCCCGGATCGTTCGGAGTGCCGTACGCAGAAGCCGCTGCAGACGCACAACGACACGCGCACGGGCAAGCTTTCGGCCCAGGTGGCGACGCCGGGCGCGGCCACGGCTCCCTCGGCCAAGTCCTCGGGTGTGTCTTCCATGTCGGCCCCGGCTGCTTCGGGCGGCGCGACCGTCCTGGCCGCGACGGCGGGCGACGCGGGTCCTACGGGTGACTACAAGGCGACCTCCCTCGACGCTTCCGGTTCCTGGAGCTCAGGCGGATCAACGGGCGCCTTCTCCTGGTCCTACGGGGTCGCGACGCCCTCCGTGCCAGGTCGGCTGGCCCCGAAGATCTCGCTCGGCTACAACTCCCAGTCGGTCGACGGCCGCACGGGTACGTCCAACAGCCAGGGCTCGTGGATCGGTGACGGCTGGAACTGGGAGCCCGGTTTCATCGAGCGCAAGTACAAGCCCTGCAACGACGACAAGACCGGTGGCACCAATACGGCCAAGGTCGGCGACCAGTGCTGGTACAACGACAACGCCACGATGTCGCTGGGCGGCAAGTCGACGGAGCTCGTCTACGAGCAGGCCAAGGGCTGGCACCCGGCCACGGACTCGGGCGAGAAGGTCGAGAAGCTCACCGGCGCCGCAAACGGCGACAACGACGGCGAGCACTGGAAGATCACCACGACCGACGGTACCCAGTACTTCTTCGGTCTGAACCGCCTGCCGGGCTGGAAGGACGCGTCCACCCCGACGACGAACTCGGCCTGGACCGCTCCCGTCTTCGGCAACCAGGCCGGTGAGCCCTGCTACAACGCCTCGTTCGCGAGCGCTTGGTGCCAGCAGGCCTGGCGCTGGCAGCTCGACTACGTCGTCGCCCCCGGTGGCGACGCGATGGCGTACTACTGGAAGACCGAGACCAACAATTACACCCGTAACGTCTCGGAGACCACCGGCAAGGGCACGGTCACGCCGTACGTCCGCGGCGGCTGGCTCGACCACATCGACTACGGGCTGCGCTCCGACACGGTCTACACCGGCAAGGCCATGGCCCAGGTGAAGTTCGACGTCAGCGAGCGCTGCCTCACCAACTGTGGCACCTTCGACGAGGCCAACGCCAAGAACTGGCCGGACTCACCGTACGACCTGTTCTGCAAGGACGGGTCCACGGAGTGCAAGGGCCAGTACTCGCCGACGTTCTGGTCGCGGATGCGCCTGACGGGGATCAACACGAAGATCCTCACCGCCGGCGCGTACCAGGACGTCGACTCCTGGACCCTGGACCAGAACTTCCCCCCGGCGGGCGACGGCATCTCCACCCCGATGTGGCTGAAGTCCATCGCCCGCACCGGCAAGGCGGGCGCCGCCACGGATGTCCCGCTCCCTCCCGTCACCTTCACGGGTGAGCAGCGGCCCAACCGGGTGGACAAGACCGGGGACGGTCTGGCTCCCTACGTCCGACTGCGGATGTCCCAGGTCAACACCGAGACCGGCGGCACCATCGGTGTCACCTACTCCCAGCAGGACTGCACCCCCACCACGCTTCCCGCAGCGGACGCAACGAACGCCAAGCGCTGCTACCCGGTCAAGTGGGTGTGGGAAGGCGAGGACTCTAAACTCGACTGGTTCAACACCTATGTCGTCACCCAGATCGTCGAGGGCGACAACCTCGCTTCGACGCCCGACAAGGTGACCTCGTACACCTATGTCGGCGGAGCGGCCTGGGACAAGGACACCAGCGAGTTCACCAAGGCCGAGGACCGCGTCCACTCCGTCCCACGCGGCTATGAAGTGGTTCAGACCCGCACCGGTGCGGCCAGTGACCCGAAGATGCTGTCGCAGACCCGCTACTTCCGGGGCCTCGACGGCAAGGAGGTCAAGGACGGCACGGGGGCGGCGGTCACCGACCGCCCCGAGTTCGCCGGCATGGTCCGGGAATCCGCTACGTACGAAGGCGATGACACGACCAAGC